>JAFKJY010000075.1 GCA_017305835.1 Hyphomicrobiales bacterium | reverse complement strand
AGGCTCTCTAGGGCGCAGGAGGCTGCCGTGTGCTCCGACGTGCAGCGCTGGCCGCAGACGGAAAGGGTCTGGCACCAGTTCGAGCGGCTGGACCTCGTGATGGAACGCACCGGGGTCGACCGTCTCCGCGCCGCGCGCGAGGACAAAGGGAAGGCACTCGCCGAGGCGCGCGACCGCTGCCTTGCCTGCCTCGTGGAGCGGCGGTGCGCGCTCATGCTGGCGGGCGGCGACCCGGCCGCCATCATGGCGATCTGCCCCAACGCCGCCTTCCTCCGGCAGTGCCGGAAGGACGATCCCGCCTCGTCCTGAAGCCCGGCGCTCCGTGCGCAGGGCCGCGGCGGGCCTCGTCGCGTCGTTTCGGGTTGCGTTTCGTCAAAGACGAAAATCGCCGGACGTGCTCGCTTCTCGACCATCGGGGAGTGCAGGCTGAGGACGGGATCCTGCATTCGCCATGGCGCTGTCCGCACCTGTGCGAGGCGTGGAAGAAGGCGGCCCCGGTGCGTTCCAGCCGCGCCTGTCCCGGGGCGTCCGCGACTCCGGGACCGAAGGAAGGATATCCGCATGACCAGCCTGCCGGCTTCCACCGATCCGTTCTACTGCGGCTGCGAGGCCGTTTCCGGGCCGGGCGACGATGGGCTGCTCTCCGTCGATGCCGCGCTGAAGCGCGGCCTGGCACTCGCCCGCCCGGTCGAGGAGGTGGAACGGCTGCCGCTCGACAGGGCGCACGGACGGGTGCTGGCCGGCGAGGTGCGGGCCGGCGTGCCGCTGCCGCTGTTCGACAGTTCCGCCATGGACGGCTATGCCGTCCGCCGCGCGGACCTTGGCGGCGAGGGGCCGTGGTGGCTGCCGGTGGCCGGGCGCGTGGCGGCCGGCGATGCAGGCGACCGCAAGCATCCGGCGGGCGCCGCGATGCGCATCTTCACCGGCGCGCCCATTCCGCCGGGCTGCGACGCGGTGGTCATGCAGGAGGCGGTGCGCCGGCAGGGCAACGCGATCCGGCTGGAGCGGCGCCCCGCGCCGGGCGACAACATCCGCCGTGCCGGTGAGGACCTCGCCGTCGGCGCCAGCCTGCTGCCGGCCGGGCGGCGCATCGGGCCGCGCGCGGCCGGGCTCCTCGCCGCGACGGGCTGCGGGACGGTGACCGTCCGGCGCCGCGTGCGGGTCGCGCTCTTCAGCACCGGCTCGGAGCTGCGGTCGCCCGGCACGCCGTTGGCTCCCGGGCAGGTCTGGAACGCCAACCGCTCCCACCTGACGGGCTCGCTCGACCTTCCCTGGGTCGAGCTGACCGACATGGGCAGCCTGCCCGACCAGCCCGGCCTGCTGCGGCAGGCGCTGGAACGGGCGTCCCGCGGCGCCGACCTCGTGCTGACCACCGGCGGGGTTTCCGTGAGCGAGGAGGACCACATGCCGGCGGTGCTGCGCGCGGCCGGCGGCACCCTCCATGTGACGAAGGTGGCGATGAAGCCCGGCAAGCCGCTCGTCATCGGGCGGATCGGCTCCGCCGTCTATCTCGGCCTGCCGGGTAACCCCGTCTCGGCCTTCGTCGCCTGGCACGTGATCGGCGCGCGCATCGCCGAGGCGCTCGGGGGAATCGCGGAAGGAGCCCCGCGCCGCTTCATCGTCCGGGCCGGCTTCGAGCGTTCCCGCGAGCCCGGGCGCTGCGAGTTCCTGCCGGCCCGCCTCGGCGGCTACGACGGCAACGGCACCCGGTCCGTGGAGATCGCCGCCGCGACCGTCTCGCACCGCGTCGCGCTGCTGGCGGAAGCCGACGGCCTGGTGCTGATCCCGTCCGATACCGACCGCGTCCGGCGCGGCGACATGCTGGAATTCCTGCCGTTCCAGGATAGATGACGGGGGGGCAATGCGCTGCGGCGAACGGAAGGGTTGCCGGCTCGGCACGGGCTTCTGGCGGTGAACTCCAAGATGCGGTCAGAGGCAAAGGGCTGAGCCGCACCGTCGTGCGCAGCGCCTCAAGGACAAGGACGCTTGAGTGATGGGGGAGGGCGCAGCGGACGCCTAATCAGACCAGATCTCTGCAGGCCCGGTCGCACCGCCGGGAAATTCGATCAGCTCGAAGAAGCTGCCGTCCGGATCGGCGACATAGAGGACCTTGGCACCCTCGAACATTCTGGGCCGCTCCACTTTCACGATACCCAGAGCGAAAAGCTTCGCGCAGGCGGCATCGAGATCCTCGACGCGAAAGACCATGCCCGCCAGCCCAAGCTGGCGCGGGCGCGGCGGGACGTCGACGACCGGCTCTCGCACCAGCAGCAGCTCGACCGCCATGCCGCCGATGTGGCCAAAGATGCGCGGCAGCTTCGTATCGGCGGATTTGTCGAGAAACACCTCGAAGCCAAGCACCTCCCGGTAGAAGTCCCGAGAACGGGCGAGGTCGCTGACGTTGACGGCGATGTGGGAGAGGGAAATGGCGGGGGCCAGCACGTCCTTGCGGGTCGATCCCATCACCGGCCTCACAGATGCGAGGTCAGGAGCTTGGAACGCGCCTCGATGCTGAGGCCGCCATCCAATGGCATGATGGAACCTGTGACATAGCGACCGGCGCGCCCCGCCAGGAACAGGATTGCGCCTGCGATGTCATCAGGCTCGCCGATGCGTCCCAGCGGCATGCTCCCGGCGACGGACTCGCGCACGTCGGACTTGCCCAGCGCGAAGGCGGTCATCTTGCTTTCGAAGGGACCCGGCGCAATCGCGTTCACGGTGATATGGCGGGGTGCGAGCTCGGCGGCGAGCACACGGGTGACGTGGTGAAGCGCTGCCTTGGAAGCTCCGTAGGAATAGGAATCGTCGGGGATCGGCGCGGTGCCGAGAATTGAGCCCACATTGACGACCCGCGACGGGTCGGCGAGCGTGGCGCGAGCGGAAAGCTCCGGCAAAAGGTCGCGGGTGAGCGTGAAGGCGCCCGTCACGTTGACCGACATCACCTTGTTCCAGGCATCCCATGGGAAGGTCTCCAGCGAGGCGCCCCAGGTCGTACCGGCATTGTTCAGCAGGACATCGACCGCATCGGTACGACTGCGAATCTCCGCCACCAGGGCGGCCACGCCGGCGGCCGTGGCGACATCGCCCTCGAACCCTTCGATATGACCCAAAGGCGAAAGCGCCTCGGCGGTGGCTTCGCAATCCGCTTTCTTGCGCGAGGCGACGAGCACTCGCGCGCCGGCCCTGAGAAGGGCTTCGGCGGCAATACGCCCGAGCCCGCGCCCGCCACCCGTGACGACGGCGGTCTTGCCCTCAAGCGAAAGCAACTCATTCAGCGAATTCATCCGGCCTCCCGCGCACCTGACGCGCTCATATTTTTAGAGTATTCGGTATGTTTTGATAGACGTTATCATTCATATTTTTCAAATGGTTTTTTTGACGGACGATCGTTTTAGGGTTATTGGTTCGCCTGCGAGCACACAGGGAGGCGGGACGTGACGCTGTTCGACATTTCCGGGAAAGTCGCGATCGTTACGGGCTCGTCGCGCGGCATCGGCAAGGCAATTGCGCATCGCCTGGCGGAACATGGGGCTTCCGTTGTGATCTCGTCGCGCAATGCGGTCTCCTGCGACGAGGCGGCGGCGGAGATCAACGCCGCGGTAGGGCGTGAGGCGGCAATCGCGATTGCTGCATCGATTTCTTCCAAGGGCGATCTGCAACGTCTCGTCGCCGAGACGCAGGAGCGGCTGGGTTCGATCGACATCTTGGTCTGCAATGCCGCTTCCAATCCGCACTTCGGCAGCATGGCGACCATCAGCGACGAGCAGTTCAGCAAGACGCTGCAGAACAACATCATCTCGAACCACTGGCTGGCGCAGATGGTCGCGCCGCAGATGATCGCCGGCGGCGGCGGCGCCATCATCATCGTGTCGTCGATCGGCGGCCTGAAAGGGAGCGCCGAGATAGGCGCCTACAACATCTCGAAAGCGGCCGATTTCCAGCTCGCGCGTAACCTCGCCGTCGAGCTCGGCCCACAGAACATCCGCGTCAACTGCATCGCTCCCGGCCTCATCAAGACAGATTTCGCCCGGGCGCTTTGGGAGGACGAGGCAACGCTCAAGCGGGTAACCTCGACGGCCCCGCTACGGCGTATCGGATTGCCTGACGAAGTGGCGGGCGCGGCGGTTTTCCTCGCCTCGCCCGCGGGCCGCTACGTCACCGGCCAGACGGTGGTGGTGGACGGAGGCATGACCATCGGGTGAACCGGCTGGATGGCCGCGGCCGGCTTTTCTGCCGCGGCTGCCCGATCGCTCGGCTCCCTGCGCCTTCGCTCAGGCGCGATGGTCGTGGTTGGTGTAGCGCTTCGATTCCATCCTCGCGATCGCGCGGTTGTGGACCTCGTCGGGGCCGTCGGCGAAGCGCAGCGTGCGTATCATCGCATAGGCATGCGCCAGGCCGAAATCATCGGACACGCCGCCGCCGCCATGCGCCTGCATGGCATTGTCGATGATGCGAAGCGCCATCGACGGTGCGGCGACCTTGATCATGGCGATCTCGAGCTGGGCGGCCTTGTTGCCGACCTTGTCCATCATGTCCGCCGCCTTGAGGCAGAGCAGCCGTGTCATCTCGATGTCGAGGCGTGCGGCAGCGATACGCTCGTCCCAGATCGAGTGCTCGGCGATCTTCTTGCCGAACGCGACGCGCGAATGCAGGCGCTTCATCATCTTCTCGAGCGCGTATTCGGCGACGCCGATCGTACGCATGCAATGGTGGATGCGGCCGGGTCCGAGCCGACCCTGAGCGATCTCGAAGCCGCGCCCCTCGCCGAGCAGGAGGTTGCCGACCGGCACGCGCACATTCTCGAGCACCACCTCGGCATGGCCGTGAGGCGCATCGTCATAGCCGAAGACCGGCAGCATGCGCTCGACCTTCACGCCTTTCGTATCGGTCGGCACGAGGATTTGCGACTGCTGCCGATGGCGGGGCGCGGAAGGGTCGGTCTTGCCCATGACGATTGCGATCTTGCAGCGCGGATCGCCCATGCCCGAAGACCACCACTTGCGGCCGTTGATCACATACTCGTCGCCGTCGCGCACGATCGACGTCTCGATGTTGGTCGCGTCGGAAGAGGCAACGCCGGGCTCCGTCATCAGGAAGGCCGAGCGGATCTCGCCCGCCAGCAGGGGTTTCAGCCAGCGCTCCTTCTGCTCCCGTGTGCCGTAGCGGTGCAGCACCTCCATGTTGCCGGTGTCGGGCGCCGAGCAGTTGAACACCTCCGACCCCCAATGGAGCCGACCCATGGACTCGGCGCACAGCGCATATTCCAGGTTGGTGAGGCCGGCGCCGTGGAACTCGCCTTCGTCATGCTCCCTGGACGGCGGCAGGAAGAAATTCCACAGACCCTCGGCCCTGGCCTTTCGCTTCAATTCCTCCACGACAGGCACGACCTGCCACCTGTCGGCACCGAATTCCGCCACCTGCCGATCATAGGTGGGGGCGGCCGGAAACACTTCCCGGTCCATGAACTCCGTCACGCGATCTCGCCAGTGCCGCTGCTTGTCCGAAAGCGAAAAATCCATGTCCGGCCCCTCCAATTTCCATCGGCCGCATATGCGGCCCTGCTGCGTCCGCTTCTAGCAGCGAACGCTCTCGGAGCAAACCGAAAACGCTAAAATCTTCTAACGGCGTAGAGGCAAAAGCATTGATCCATAAAATCTCGTTTGAAAACAAATATCTAGGTTTAGATGGCGGATTAGTGATGTCATACTGATTTTTCGATTACAGAGATCGACGGGTGCACGGCTGGCCTTGGCGTCAGCCGCCACAACGGAATTGCCGGATCTGTCTTCGAGAGGTTCAGGCCGTGCCGGTTTGCGGCACCGTGCCGAAAAAGAAAGGTCTGACATAGAGGTCGACCACGTTCTCGACGCGGATGCCGGCGACCCATCGCTCGATCTCGGCCACGGCATTGATCATGGTCGACAGCGCGTGAGCGGCGATGACCGGATCGACCAGCTTGAGCGAGCCGTCGTTCTGGCCGTCGTTGATGATGCTGGCGAAGCGCTGCGTCTGCCGGTTCATCGATCTCAGCACGTCGTAGCGGACTTCGTCGGGAAGTGCGCTCCAGGCGGACGTGCGCAGAAGCGGCCCGTGGCCCGCCATCTGGCTGGTGGCCAGCGTGGACGAAATCGCGGCGAGCCTTTCCGCACCGCTGGCAAGCCGTTCGGTCGCGTCGTTCTGGGCATGGCGCACGATCTCGAAGCTGCGTGCGAAGCAGGCCGCCACCACGTCGTCCTTGTTGTCGTTGTGATGGTAGAAAGAGCCCTTCGTCACGTTCAGGTAAGCGGAGATCTTGTCCACCGACGCACCGCGATATCCCTGCTCGTTGATCAGGACGGTTGCGGCACGCAGGAAAGACTCGGTGGAGATCTCGCTGTCTCCTGCCGTCGCGGTCCGGAGCGGCAGTGGTCCTGCCGCCGGCCAGTCGACGCCGTCGGCAAAGACGCCGCCGACCAGCACGTCCGCGAGGCGTTCCGCCGTGCGCGGATATTCCTCAACATGGTAGCGCCGCGCCAGTTGCTTCACGGTCACGAACACGGACAACAGGAGATGCGTCCTGCTGTTCTCGCTTGCGCGGTCCCGATTGCCGTCGCTTTGCGGCCGGATCAGCCGCCTGAAGCTGCGGAACATATTTGTATAGGCGTCGAAGCAACTTTGCATCTGCGCGCCCGTGAGCGCGCGTATGTCGTTGAAGAGGGCAATCTCCGGGTGGTCGCCCCGCTCAATCGCCGCAAGCAGCGCGAGATAGGAGGAAAGGAGCCTGCGGACGCGATCGGACGGTGTCGCTTCCGCCTGCGCTGCCGCTACAAGGCCGTCGATGATCTCCATGGACGACAGCAGGCATGCCGCTGCGAGGTCCTCCTTTTTCCGGTAGTAATAGGTGACGCTGTTGGTCACCAGGCCCACCGATTGCGCAATGTCGCCCAGCGTCGTGCCCTTCACGCCGCGCTGGTTGAAGAGCCGCGCACCGGCGTCGAGGATCGCCTCGCGCTTCTCCTTGTACCGGCGCGTTTCCCTGATGCCGGTCGATACGCTGCTTTTCATGGCCGAACTCGCTGCGATGCGATCATGCAGTGTCTTGGGATACCGCATTTTCGATATTGCGGAATCTTGCCGATCGTATTCCTTGTTGGCCAGAACGGATAGTCAGGCAAGCGACTTTTGCGCGCCGCTGCGAAAGTCTGGGCTCGACCCGGAAAGCGCCAGCAAACCGGTATCTCCAAAAGCATCTGCATGTGCGGGTACGGTACCATCTTCGGCAGACGCTGTTTTGGCTAGTACGCGCGCCTGCGGGCCGTTGGTGGCGAACCAGACGGTGACGACGTCAGATTAAACTTTTCCGTACGTCGTCTTCGAAACAGAGCAATTGGCTGGCGGGCTTCGTGGCCCGTCGTTCATGCCGCGCAGGAAGATGCATTTAGAGCCGTCTGTAGCCGAAATAGGTGGACATGCCTAACTCATCCAATTGATATCACATTGGATTTATCGCACCAAACGTATCCGCTCGACACCCTGACAGGTACGGGTAGGCGCCGAACTGGGCGTTTCGCATCGCGTATGGCGACGATCCCGCGGCGCGGCGAGGTGCCCCTGTTTTTTCCTCTTCCAAAAACATACTAGTTATTCTAAGAATGCGGTGCGGTCGCTGAGGAAGGCCGCGCGGGCCGGCCCGCGACCATGCTGCCGGTTCGAAAAGGGAGGGACTGCCCGTGTTTCGTACGCGGCCCGCCAGCGTCGAGATGTGCCATGCGCCAGCCCTTGCGGCGGCGGAAGCATGACGTCGCCGGTCGCGTCGATCCGGGATGTCGCGATGCGCTTCGGCGGCATCCTGGCGCTCGACGGCGTTTCGTTCGACATCGGGCCGGAGCAGATCGTGGGGCTCATCGGCCCGAACGGCGCCGGCAAGACCACCCTGTTCAACTGCCTGAGCCGGCTCTACACGCCGACCTCCGGGGATATTCTACTGCATGGGCGCAGCCTGCTCGGCCGGCCCGCCTACAGCATCGCGGCTCTGGGCATCGGCCGCACCTTCCAGAATCTGGCGCTGTTTCCCAAGCTGAGCGTCGCGGACAACATCAAGGTCGGCGGCCATGCCGAGATAGCAGGTGATTTCATCAGCGACGCGCTGCGGCTGCCGCGGGCCCGGGCCGGAGCGCGCGAGCTCGACCGGCGGGTGGGGGCGATCGTCGACGAACTGGAGCTCGGCGCCCTCGCGCAGCGCCTCGTCGGCGACCTGCCGTTCGGCACCCAGAAGCGCGTGGAACTGGCGAGGGCGCTGGCCACGAATCCTTCCCTGCTGCTGCTCGACGAACCGGCTGCGGGCCTCAACCACGAAGAGGTCGACGAGCTGGGCGGGGTGATCCGGCGCATACGCGACGGTCGCCGCATCTCGATCCTGCTCGTCGAGCATCACATGGGCCTCGTCATGTCGCTCTCCGACCACGTGGTCGCGCTCAACTTCGGTCGCAAGATCGCCGAGGGCACGCCCCTGAAGGTGCAGGCCGACGAGGCCGTTGCCGCCGCTTATCTCGGAGGCACCGCGCAATGACCGCGCTGCTTTCGGTGAAGGGGCTCACTGCATCCTACGGCGACGGTCAGGTGCTCTCGGGCGTGGATTTCGAGGTCCAGCGCGGCGGCGTGACGGTGCTGCTCGGCGCCAACGGCGCGGGCAAGACCACCACGCTGCGCGCCCTCTGCGGGATGGTGCGGCGGAGCGGCGACATCGTGCTCGACGGTGCGCCGATACAAAACCTTTCGACCGAAGGCGTGGTGCGCCTCGGCGTGGCGCACGTGCCGGACGGGCGCGGAACCTTCGCGCAACTGACGGTGGACGAGAACCTGCAGCTCGGTTCGATCACCCGGCGCGACCGCAGGGGCATCGGCGAGGATGTCGAGCGCTGCTTCACCTACTTTCCGGTGCTCAAGGAGCGCCGCGGCCAGCAGGCAGGCACGCTTTCGGGCGGTGAGCAGCAGATGCTCGCGGTCGCCCGCGCGCTGATGCTGCGGCCGAAGCTGATGTTGCTCGACGAGCCGTCGTTCGGGCTCGCTCCGATGATCGTCAAACAGATATTCGCGATATTCCGGACCCTCAGCGAGTCGACCTCGGTGTCGATGCTGATCGTCGAGCAGAACGCCGCGCTGGCGCTCGAACTGGCCGATCACGCCTACCTGCTGGAGACCGGCCGCGTCGTCTTTTCGGGGCGCCCCGACGACATCCGCAACGATCCAACGCTGCGCCGCAGCTATCTCGGCTATTGAGGGCGGCCCTTGGAACTCCTGCTGCAACAGATCCTGTCCGGCCTTGCTACAGGCACGATCTATGCGTGCATGGCTCTCGCCGTGGTGATGATCTACCAGGCGATCGGCCACCTGAACTTTGCCCAGGGCGAGATGGCCACCTTCTCGACCTTCGTCGCCTGGCAGTTGCTGGCCTGGGGCGTTCCATACTGGGCCGCCTTCGTCCTGACGATCGCGCTCTCCTTCGTCGCCGGCGTGCTGATCGAGCGCGTCGTCTTCCGGCCGCTTCACGGTGCGCCGGCGCTGTCCCACATCGTCGTCTTCATTGCGCTGCTGGCCATCTTCAACAACGGCGCAGGTTTCATCTGGGACTTCACGATCAAGTCCTTCCCGAGCCCCTTCGGCCAGACGACCATGTTCGGCTCGATGCTGAACGCCCATCAGGCCGGCATGATCGTCTGCACGCTGGTCATGCTGGTGCTGCTCTACCTGTTCTTCTCGCGCACCCGCCTCGGACTGGCGATGCGGGCGGCGGCGGCAAATCCTGAATCGGCGCGGCTGGTCGGCATTCGCGTCGGCTGGATGATCGCGCTCGGGTGGGGTCTGGCCTCCGCCATCGGCGCGGTTGCCGGCATGTTGATCGCGCCGATCATCTTCCTGGAGCCCAACATGATGCTGGGCGTGCTGCTCTACGGCTTCGCGGGGGCGGTCCTGGGCGGGCTCACCAGCCCCGTGGGAGCGGTGGTCGGCGGGCTCGTCGTCGGCGTGGTCGAGAACCTGGCTGGCACCTACGTGCCGGTCGTCGGCAGCGAGCTGAAGCTGACCATCGCCCTGTCCCTGATCATTCTGGTCCTGATCTTCAAGCCGAGCGGGCTGTTCGGCCGGGCCGTGGCGAAGAGGGTGTAGGGCATGACCATCGAGCGGACCACCGCCCTCGTCTTCCTGATCTGTGCCCTTGCGGTTCCTGCCATGATCAGCGGCTTCGTCACGTTCCAGCTGACCATGCTGCTGATCTACGCGATCGCCATCATGGGCCTGAACCTGCTGACCGGGTTCAACGGCCAGTTCTCGCTCGGCCACAGCGCCTTCTACGCGATCGGCGCCTACACCGCGGCGATCCTGATGGACCAGTTCGGCATCGGCTACATCTGGACCCTGCCCGCGGCGGGCCTCGTCTGCTTCGCAGTCGGGTTCCTGTTCGGATTTCCGGCGCTGCGGCTTGAGGGCACCTATCTCGCCCTCGCCACCTTCGGCCTTGCGGTGGCCACGCCGCAGATCCTGAAGCTTACGCCGCTGGAGCACTGGACGGGCGGCGTGCAGGGCGTCTTCGTCATGAAGCCGAATGCGCCTTTCGGCCTGCCGCTGACCTCAGACCAGTGGCTCTACTACCTGACCCTGGCAGCCTTCGTGCTCCTCTACGTGCTGGCGAAGAATCTCGTGACCAGCCGCACAGGCAGGGCGTTGCTCGCCATCCGCGAGAACCCGATCGCCGCGCAGTCGATGGGCATCAACGTCTCGCTCTACAAGACGCTGACCTTCGGCGTGAGCGCCGCCTATACCGGCATAGCCGGCGCGCTGGGCGCCATCGTCATCCAGTTCGTCGCCCCCGACAGCTTCGGCTTCATGCTGTCCGTCACGTTCCTGGTGGGCGTGGTGGTGGGCGGCATCGCCTGGCTGCCGGGCGCCATCATCGGCGCAGCCTTCATCCTGTTCGTACCGAATTTCGCGGAGGACATCTCAAAGGGTCTCTCCGGCGCCGTCTACGGCATCATCATGATCCTGCTGATCTACGTGATGCCTTCCGGCGCAGGCGGAATCGTCAGTTCCGCGCTGCGCGTCCTGCGCTCGCGCTAGTTCAAGGTCCACAAAAGGGAGTGAGATATGCAGAAACTTCACGGATCGACGCTGCGGCTGGCCGCCGCGGTCACGCTCGCTGCCGCCGCCATGAGCGCTTCGGCGGCTTTCGCCGAAGGCAAGTATGACGTCGGCGCTAGCGATACCGAGATCAAGATGGGGCATTTCAATCCGTACAGCGGTCCCGTTTCCGCATGGGGCACGGTCGGCAAGCTCCAGTCCGCCTTCTGGAAGAAGATCAACGAGGAGGGCGGCATCAATGGCCGCAAGATCAACTTCATTTCCTACGACGACGCCTACAGCCCGCCCAAGGCCGTCGAGCAGAGCCGCCGCCTCGTCGAAAGCGACCAGGTGCTGGGCCTGTTCAATCCCATGGGCACCGCCTCCAATCTGGCCATCCAGAAATACATGAACGGCATGAAGGTGCCGCAGATCTTCGTCTCCTCGGGTGCGATCGCCTTCGGCAATCCGAGCGTTTATCCGTGGACGATGGGCTGGCTGAACTATGCCAGCGAGGGCCGTGTCTATGCCCGCTATCTGCTCGAGCAGAAGCCCGATGCCAAGGTGGCGCTGTTCTATCAGAACGACGACTTCGGCAAGGGGTTCGTCAACGGCTTCCGCGAGGCGCTCGGCGACAAGGCCAAGACGATGATCGTCGGCGAGGCCAGCTACGAGATCAGCGAGCCGACGATCGATTCGCAGATCGTGACCCTGAAGGCGACCGGCGCGGACGTGCTCTTCAACATGTCGTCGCCCAAGTTCGCCGCCCAGGCGATCCGAAAGCTGGCCGACCTCAACTGGAAGCCCATGCACTTCCTGACCAGCTCCAGCGCGCAGATCGGCTCGACGCTCGGACCCGCCGGTCTCGAGAACTCCGTGGGGATCATCTCCACCAACTACTACAAGGATTCGACCGACCCGCGCTGGAAGGACGATCCGGCCATGCAGAACTGGAACGCCTTCATGGACAAATATTATCCCGAGGGCGACAAGACCGACACGACCAACGTCTACGCCTATCTCGTGTCGGAGACGATCGCGCAGGTGCTGAAGCAGGCCGGTGACGACCTGACCCGCGAGAACGTGATGCGTCAGGCCGCCAACCTGCAGCAGTTCTCCACGCCGCTGCTGCTGCCGGGCGTCACCATTTCCACCAGCGCAACCGACTATTTCCCGATCGAGCAGCTTCAGCTGATCCAGTTCAACGGTCACACCTGGGACTTCATCGGCGGCGTCATCGACGGTTCCGCAGAGTAAGCAACGGGCCGGCCGGCATCCAGCCGGCCGGTCTCCTCCAATGTGCTAGCGATCCCCGCGAGCCACGTCGGAGAAGGAAGGTCGAGCAGATGAGCAGCACCGCCAGCAGCAGCACCCAACGCGGATGGTCCGATCCGCGGATTCCCCGCGTCGAGGACTGCGTGCTGGGACCGCTTCTCGACAGATGGGCCGACGAGCAGCCGGACAAGATCTTCGCCATCTTCGCCGACGGAAGCTCGTGGACCTATCGCGACACGCGCAGGGAGGCGCGCCGCGCTGCGGCCGGCTTCGCGCGGCTTGGCGTGAAACCCGGTGAGCTCGTGCTGTCCTGGCTCCCGAACGGTCCGGACGCGCTGCGCGTCTGGTTCGGGCTGAACTATATCGGCGCGGTCTATGTACCGCTGAACATCGCCTATCGCGGCACGATCCTCGAACATGCGATCCGCAGCGCGGGCTCGTCTCTCATCGTCGTGCACGCGGACCTGGCGCCCCGCCTCGAGGCCATCGATCGAGCCGGTCTCGAACACGCGGTAGTCCTCGGTGGCGACGCTGCGGTGGCCGGCCTGAGCTGCATCGGCGGCGAAGCACTCGAAGGCGACGAGGCCTCGCTGCCCCCGCGTGCGGAAGGCATCCTGCCTTGGCACACGCAGATGGTGATCTTCACCTCGGGTACGACGGGACCGTCGAAGGGCGTCCTGTCGTCCTATCTTCAGTGCTACACGACCGCGCTCGAATCCTTCCACTATCTGGGGCGGGACGACCGCTTCATCGTCAACCTGCCGCTTTTCCACGTGGGCGGCACAGGCGCGACGTTCACCGCGATCGTGCTCGGCGCCTCGATCGGCCTCGTGGATTCGTTCAAGACCACGGAGTTCTGGTCGACCATCCGCCGGCTGGAGGCGACCAGCGTCGTTCTTCTGGGCGCGATGGCGAACTTCCTGATGAAGAGCCCACCCTCGCCGGAGGATCGCGGCCACACGCTGCGCACCGCGATGATGCTGCCGCTGAGCGAGGACACGAAGGCGTTTTCCCGGCGTTTCGGCTGCGACGTCTATACGGCTTTCAACATGACGGAGATTTCCTCGCCGCTGCGGGCTGGCCCGAATCCCAGCCCCCTCGGCACCTGCGGCCGACCGCGGCCGGGCGTCGAGGTTCGCCTCGTCGACGAGAACGACTGCGAGGTGGCCCCCGGAGAGGTCGGCGAACTGATCGTGCGGACGGATCGGCCGTGGGCCATGAACCATGGCTATCTCGCTAACCCGGAAGCGACCGCCCGCGCCTGGCGCAACGGCTGGTTCCATACCGGCGACGCTTTCCGCACCGACGCCGACGGCAACTTCTTCTTTGTCGACCGGATGAAGGACGCAATTCGCCGCCGTGGCGAGAACATCTCCTCGTTCGAGGTGGAGACCGAGGTCTGCGCCCATCCCGCGGTGCGCGAGGCAGCGGCGGTGGCCGTTCCCAGCGAGCATGGCGAGGACGAGGTCCTCGTCGTCGTGGCGCTGCAGCCCGACGTCACCCTCGATCCGGTCGAGCTCATCGAGTTCCTGCGGCCGCGCATGCCGCACTACATGGTGCCGCGTTTCATCCGTTTTGCCGACGACCTCCCCAAGACGCCCACGCAGAAGGTGCAGAAGCACCTTCTGCGTGGGGACGGTGTGACCGGAGGCACGTTCGATCGCGAGAAGGCAGGCATCCATATCAAGCGCGAGAAGATCGGCGGCTAGCCGCGGCGCTCTTCTACCCATCAGTCTGAAAGCGAGTTGATGAACCAGTTGATTATCGAGCAGAGGCACGACGGCCTGCTCACCCTGACCATGAACAGGCCCGACAGGCGCAACGCGCTGAGCGCCGATCTGCTCGATGCGCTGCTGGAAGCGCTGGAGCCCGCAGCAGGCGATCACGCAGTGCGTGCTGTCCTTCTGCGTGGCGCCGGCGGCATCTTTTCGGTCGGCGGAGACGTCAAGGCGATGGCCGACCCGAATGAATGGCAGGGGGGTCTGGAGGAGCTGACCGACAGCCTCAGGCGGCGTGCCCGCATCTCCGAGCTGCTGCACGAGATGCCCAAGCCGACGGTGGCCATGATCGAGAAGGCCGCAGCGGGAGCCGGGCTTTCGCTGGCGCTGGCCTGTGACTTTCGCATCGCCGGGGCCACGGCCAAGATTACGACGGCCTTCGCCAAGGTCGCGCTGTCGGGCGATTTCGGCGGCTCCTATTTCCTGACCAAGCTGGTCGGCAGCGCCAAGGCGCGCGAGCTCTACATGACGTCGCCGGTCGTGACCGGAGAGGAGGCGTATTCGCTCGGCATCGTCACGCGGGTCGTGCCGGACGCCGAGCTCGAATCCGTGGCGACCGCGTTCGCGCGCGAGCTGGCGGCCGGGCCAACGCTCACGGTCGGCTACATCAAGAAGAACATCAACATCGCCGAAACCCAGAGCCTCAAGGAACTGCTCGACCAGGAAAGCCTGCATCATTCGCGCTGCATGGCGACGGAGGATTACCAGGAAGCAACCAGTGCCTTCCTGGAGAAGCGGCCCGCAGCCTTCACGGCGCGCTGAGATGAGCATGCTGCGCCTGAGGCAGGTATGCCTCGCTGCCCCGCACCTCGAGCCGGCCGTTTCCGATCTCGCTGCCATATTCGGCATCGAGGTCTGCGTACGCGACTACCATGTCGACATCTATGGGCTGAACAATGCGCTGCTGCCCTTCGGCGCCGACTTCGTCGAGATCGTGGCTCCGATGCGGCAGGACACCGCGGTCGGTCGTTTCCTGCGCAAGGGCGACGAACGCGGCGCCTACATGGCGATATTCCAGTGCGACGACCCCGAACGCCGCCAGGCTCATGTCGAGGCGCTCGGCATACGCACGCCCCACATCATCGACCGGCCCGAATACCGCAACGTGCAGCTTCACCCCAAGGATTGCCGCGCGACGATACTGGAGTTCGCGCGCAGCACCGGGGGCGAGGAGCGTCCGGGCAATTGGTGGCCGGCGGGGCCGGACTGGCAGCAGTTCGCCGACATGCGCGGGGAGGGTGCCCGGATCGTGGGGCTGGAAATCGCTTCACCCGATCCGGAAGGGCTTGCCGCGCACTGGTCACGCATCATCGAACTGCCGCTCGGCAGGCAGGATGGCGCGCCGGTTCTCCTGGCGGACGGCTGCCCCTTCGCCTTCGTGGCCGGGGACGCCGAGCGGGTGTCCACTCTCGTGGTCGCAGTCAGCGATCCCGCCCGCGCGCTGTCCATCGCCGCCGGTCGCGGCCGGGCGGTCACCGCCGACGGTTTTCCCCTGGCGGGCGTGGACTTCCGGCTGACGACCCGCGGTGCGTCGTAAACCATCCTTGAAGCGAGGACCCCGGCATGGACTTCGAACAGATCACCTATGTCGTCGCCGACGGGATCGCGACCGTCACGCTGAATCGCCCGGACAAGCTGAATGCCTGGACCGACCGCATGGAGCGGGAGGTGTTCGAGGCGATGCGGCTGGCCGGGACCGACGACCGCGTGCGGGTCATCGTGCTCACCGGTGCCGGTCGCGGCTTCTGCGCGGGCGCGGACATGAACGATCTCACGGTCAAGTCCGACGAGGGGGCGGACAGCCTGCCATCCGGGCCAGCGCCGATATTCGACCCTTCGTCGCGGCCGGACTTCCAGAAGCGCTATTCCTATTTCCCGTCGGTGCCGAAGCCCGTAATTGCCGCAGTCAACGGTCCCTGCGCGGGGCTGGGGCTCGTGATGACACTCTATTGCGACATGCGCTTCTCGGCCCCGGAGGCTGTCTACACGACCTCCTTCTCCCGCCGCGGCCTGGTGGCGGAGCATGGCATCGGCTGGATCCTGCCCACCCACGTAGGCCTGTCGAAGGGGCTCGACCTCCTGCTTTCGGCAAGGCGGGTCAGTGCCGGGGAGGCGCTCGCGATCGGTCTGGTCGATCGCCTTTGCGAACCCGGCAAGCTCATGGAGAGCGTGACCGAATATGCGACGGAGCTTGCGACCATGGTATCGCCGCGTTCCCTGCGGGTCATGAAACGGCAGATCTGGAACGCCCGGTTCGAGACGCTGGGGCAAGCGATCGAAATCGCCGACGTCGAAACGGCCCTTTCGCTCGACTCCGAAGATTTCCGCGAGGGCGTCGCCCACTTCATCGAACGCCGCAAGCCGGCTTTCACGGGCCGCTGACGCGTTTTCGGCAGGAAGGATCGATATGACCCAGCGCAGGAACCCCGAAGAATTCCGGGCCGAGATACGCGACTTCTTCGCCCAGAACCTGCCCGCCGACATGGCGCGTCGGAATCGCACCGCCGTGCACCAGACCAAGGAGGACGCGCAGGCCTGGATCTCCGTCCTCGCCCGAAAGGGCTGGTCGGTGCCGTCGTGGCCGGCGGAATTCGGCGGGCCGGGCTGGACGCCGCTCGAAAGCTACATCTTCGAGGAAGAGTGCATGCTTGCCGGCGCGCCCTGGATAAATATCCAGGGCGTCTATCTCATCGGCCCGGTGCTGCACGCATTCGGCACCGAAGAGCAGAAGCGGCGCTACCTGCCCGGCATCATCGATGGCACCGAATTCTGGGCGCAGGGCTTCTCCGAACCGAATTCCGGCTCCGATCTCGCCTCGCTGCGCACGCGTGCCGTGCGCGACGGGGACGAGTACGTGATCGACGGCCAGAAGATCTGGACAACCGGCGCAATGGATTCCGACATGCTGTTCTGCCTGGTGCGGACGGGCACCGGGGAGAAGGCACATGCCGGCATCAGCTTCATTCTGGTGCCGACGCATGCGAAGGGCGTCACCGTGCGGCCGATCAAGTCGCTCGACGAGGGCTACAGCCTCTGCGAGGTGTTCTTCGAGTCGGTGCGTGTGCCGGCCGGGAACCTCGTCGGCGCGGAAGGGCAGGGCTGGGAGATAGCCCGCTTCCTGCTGGCGGGCGAGCGCATTTCGGGTGCCGACCTGCCGCGCAACAAGCGAAATCTGGAGATACTGAAGGAGATCGCGAGTGCCGAACGGGCCGGCTCAGGCAGGTTGATCGACGACCCGGTCCATGCCAGCCGCATCGCGGCGCTGGAAATCGACCTCATCGCGCTCGAAGCCTCGATCATCGACATCGTCACCAACGAGGCGAAATACGACAACGTGCCGGTAGCCTCGCTGGTAAAGCTCCACGGCTCGGAGCTGATGCAGTCCCTGCTCAAGCTCGAGGTGGATGCGCTCGGGCCTTATGCCGCCGCCTACTACCCGCAAGGACACGATCTGGCCGAAGGGCGCGGTATCGCACCGGGTCCCGGCCACGCGGCCAACGTCACCGCCGAATACATGTACCGCCGCGCGGCGACCATCTATGGCGGCTCGAATGAGATCCAGAAGAATATCGTCTCCAAGGCGCTGTTTTCCATGGCCGGACCGGTGGAGCAGCCGCTCGGTGACGACGACCTTCAACTGCTGGCCCGCAGCGTCGAGCAATTCCTCGACCGCGACTACGGTCATGACCGCAGGCAAGCACTGATCGCCGGCGGACGCGACGCCCAGCGGCAAGGCTGGAACGGTCTCGCCGAGCTCGGCTGGCTTGCCGCGGGGCTGCCCGAGGAAGCGGGCGGGCTGGGTGGCGGGGCCGCGGCAGTCGCCGTCATCGCCGAGCGGATCGGTCGTGGCCTCGTGCTGGAGCCCTATGTCGGCTGCGCGGTGCTCGCCGGCAAACTGATCGAGGTTGCGGCGGAGGGAGAACGTCGCCGGAGTCTGCTCGAAGAGCTTGCTTCGGGAGTGTCGGTGATCGGTGTCGCGCATGATGAAGCGGCCGCGCGCTCGCGGCTGGCGCATGTCGCGGCCACGGCCGCACGCAAGGGCGACGGCTGGGTGCTGAACGGGCGAAAGATCATGGTGCTTGGCGGCGCCCTCTGCGATCGCCTGCTGGTTTCCGCTCGCACGGCGGGAGGCACCACGGACCGTGCAGGCATCAGCCTGTTCGTCGTCGATCTGCCGGCAAAGGGCGTGGCCTTGCAGCCCTACCGCACCATCGACCAGAGGCTGGCGATGGACATCGAGCTCACCGACTTGCAACTGCCGGCGGAGGCGCTGGTGGGCGAAGCGGGAAGCGCGCTGGCTGCGCTCGAGACCGCCTACGACCATGCCACGGTGGCACTGTGCGCCGAGGCGATCGGGGCGATGGAACGCGCCTTCTGGATCGCTCGCGACTATCTCTCCACCCGCAAGCAGTTCGGCAGCAGCCTCAGCCAGTTCCAGGTGCTGAGGCACAGGCTGGTGGACATGTATGTCGAACTGGAGATGGGCCGCGCCATCGTGAACCGGGCCGTTTCTTCCGTCGATGCGCTGGAAGGGCTTGAGCGGCGTTTGCTGGTGGCGGCCATGAAGGCACGCGTGGGCCGGGCCGGTCATTTCGTCGGCACGCAGGCGATCCAGCTTCACGGCGGCATCGGCATGACCGACGAGTATATCGTCGGCCACTATCTCAAACGGCTGCACGTGGCGGATGCCCTGTTCGGAAACACCCATTTCCACACGGCTTTGCGCGCCGCGGCTCTGGCCGGCACGGGAGCGGACTGATGTCGATCTGGACGGAGAGCGGTGACTTCGAGAACATTGTGCTGTCGCGCCCGCGCGACCATGTTGCCATGCTGACGCTCAACCGGCCCCGGCAGCTCAATGCCTATACGCATGCGCTCTGCAAAGAGGTGGTGGCAGCTATCGAGGACTACTTGCGCGACGACGGACTGCGCTGTCTCGTCGTGACCGGTGCCGGCCGCGCCTTCTGTTCCGGCGGCGACGTGTCGGGCGTCGACGGGCATCGCGAGACGCTGCGAGACAAGCAGCTTTTCGACGGACGCGAGATGCGCGACGGCATGCACCGCGTGATCCTCGCCCTGGCCCGGCTCGACAAGCCCGTCATCGCCATGGTCAACGGGCCGGCGGTTGCGGGTGGCTTGGCGCTCGCTCTTTCATGTGACATCAGGATCGCGTCGGATCAGGCGCGGCTCGGCGACACGAGCGGTCGTTTCGGCCTGCTCCCCGACGAGGGCGGCGCGTGGCTGTTCCCCCGCGCCATGGGTCTCGACCGGGCGCTCAAGATGACATTCCTGGCCGAGGTCTACGATGCGCAGGAGGCGCTGCGCCTCGGCTTGGTGACCGAGGTCGTGCCGCATGGCGAGCTGGAGGCCCGCACGCTGGCTCTGGCCGAGCGGATCGCCGGTCAGGCGCCGCTCGCAGTGCGCCTCGCCAAGTCGATGATGGTGCGCGGGCTGGACAGCACGCTCGAGCGCTCGCTTGGCGATGCGCAGATGGCGGTACTGATTTCCAACCCCACCGACGACGTGGAGGAAGGCACCAAAGCCTTCTTCGAAAAGCGCAAGCCCGTCTTCAAGGGGCGATGACTGCTCCACGAGCGCCCAACGACGGGAAGGTAGTGCGCTGCGCTGGCTTAGCCGCCCCGTCGCTGCCATCGCGAGGCGGCTGAGAGGGACGGCCACGACGACAAAGCCTATCGCGACGAGAGCGCGCGGCTGCTTTGGAGGAGGCGGTCGCGCAGGGCGGCGGTCTGCTCGTCCAAGAGGTTGATCGGCAGGACGAGGCAGATCGTGGCCTCGACGTTGCCCTCGGCGCCGTAGATGGGCGCGGCCAGGCATTGGGTCACGGCATCCACCAGGCCCTTGGTCAGGCAATAGCCGTTGTTGCGGGCGGTGCCGATCGCCTCGATGAAGTCGTCTATGTCGATCCGCCTGCCGTCCGGCAGGACGAGGTCCTCCTCCGCGATCAGCTCCTCGATCTCGGCGCGGCTGCGGCCCGCGAGCAGGAGCCGTCCCGACGCCGTCCACGGGATCGGGATCTGCAGGCCGACGGCCGAGCTGATGCGGAACGGCCGGTTGCCCGGGCGCATGTACATGATCGTGTAGCGGCTGTTCTGCAGCATGCAGAACTCGCTCGTCTCGCCGGTCTCCTTGGCGAGCCGGTCGACCTCCAGGCGCGCGCGCTTGGCCAGCGAGTTCTCGCGGATGTAGTTCAGCCCGTAGAGATACATGCGCTTGCCGAAGAAGATCCGGCCGTCGTCCGGCGCGATCTCGAGCAGCCCGGCCTGGGTCAGGTCGTTGACCAGCGTATAGGTCGACGAGCGCGGCGCATTGAGCGCCTTGGCGAGCGCGCCGATGCGGATGCCCTCGCCGTGCCCGTGCAGGAACTCGAGGATCTGGAGGATGCGGTCGACGCTGCGCTCGCGGCGCTGCGGGGCATCGGTTTCCTGTTCCGGCGAAACGAGGCTCATGTGCGGCTTTCTCTTGCGCATTTCAGCGAGGCTGGTATTCTGTCTCTAATATAAGATGAGTGTCTTGTATACAGGACATTTTCATTGACGACAACGACAAACGGCCTGCCTGCACGGCGCGGCCGGAGCTTTTCGGGCGCGAGTCCGAAGGGAGGGACAACTGTTGCCATGAGTGAACCGGCGATCATGAGCCATCGGGAGATCCGCGAACGCATCGCGACATTGCCGCGGCTCGACATCGCGCTCAAGAACACGCCGCTGGAGGAAGCGCGCAACCTCAGCCGCGCGCTCGGCGGGCCGCGCATCTTCTTCAAGCGCGACGACCTGACCGGCGTGGCGCTGGGCGGCAACAAGCTGCGCAACCTCGAATTCCGCCTCGCCCATGCCATGAAGGACGAGCCCGACACGGTGATCGTCGGGCTGGATCTGCAATCCAACTCGGCGCGCCAGACGGTCGGCGCCTGCAACAAGCTCGGCCTGAAGACGATCCTGGTGCTGGAGGGCCGCAAGCCCAACAACGTGCAGGGCAACCTCCTGGTCGACTATCTGCTGGGCGCGGAGGTGCATTTCGCGGCCGATCCGCGCGAGCAGCGCGCGATGCTCGACGGCCTCGCGGAAGAGGTGCGCTCCAAAGGCGGCCGGCCGCACATCCTCAACGACAATCCGATGTTCGACGTCGCCTCGGCCGTCGCCTATCTCGAGGTGACGCTGGAGGTGCTCGAGCAGCTCGCCGCCCGCGACCTCGCGCCCGACTATTTCTACATGTCGTCGAGCGGCAAGGGCTCGGCCGGCATCATGCTGGCGCAGAAGCTCATCGGCGGCTTCGCCATGCACGCCGTCTGCGCCACGGCCGAGTTCGACCTGCCGTCGCGCACCGCCAGGATCGCCAACGAGACGATCGCCGCCCTCGGCCTCGACATCGCCGTCACCGAGGACGAGGTGATCAACACCGAGGACTTCGTCGGGAAGGGCTACGGCATCCCGAGCGAGGCCGGCGACGAGGCGGTGAAGCTCGTGGCGCGGACCGAGGGCATCATCCTCGACCCGATCTACACCGGAAAGGCGGCCGCGGGCATGATCGCCCACATCCGCGAAGGCCGGTTCTCGCAGGACGACGTGCTGGTCTTCGTCCATACCGGCGGCACGCCGGCAATCTTCACGTGGAATGAACTTTGGCTCTGACGCGGCGGGCGGTCCGCCGCGCCGTCCGCGTTCAACAACGAAGGGGAGTATCGACATGAAACGCAGGCAATTCCTCACGGGCGCGGCCGGTGCCGCGCTGATCTCGACGCTGCCGACCGGCGCGATCCGGGCGTGGGCGCAGAGCGCGTCCGGCGTCATCACCTTCGGCCAGAGCACGGCCGTGCTCACCCTCGATCCCGCCCACGGCGCCTTCACCGGCTATCCGGGCGGCTACGAGGCGTCGCTGCTGCTGTTCGACCGCCTGCTCGACTTCGATGCCGACATGAAGATCGTGCCGCAGCTCGCAGAATCCTTCGCCATGAGCGAGGATCTGAAGTCGTGCGAGCTCAAGCTGCGCGCCGGCGTGACCTTCCACGACGGCACGCCGTGCGACGCAGCGGCGATCAAGTTCAACATCGAGCGGATGATGAACAAGGACATCAACACCACCAACCGGCCGCTGTGGAACCCGATCGCCGGCGCCGACATCGTCGACGACAAGACCCTCGTCATCCGCACCTCCGCCCCGTTCGCCCAGCTTCCGAACACGCTGGCGCACGGCTCCGGCGCGATCGTCTCGCCGGCCGCCATCCAGAAGTCCGGCGAGGCGGGCTTTGCGCAGAATCCCGTCGGCGCCGGCCCCTACATGGTCGAGGCCTTCAACGCCGGCCAGGAGCTGAAGCTGAAGGCCTTCGACGGCTACTGGGGCGACAAGCCCGGCGCGTCGGGCGTCGTCTTCAAGTTCATCGCCGAGCCCGCGACGCGCATCAACGCCATCACCACCGGCGCGGTGGACGTCATCGATTCCGTGCCGGTCCAGCTCGTCGGCCAGTTGGGCGGCAATGCCGACGTCGAGGTGGTGCGCAAGCCCGGCCTGCGCCCGATCGGCCTGGCCATCAACCTCACCCGTCCGGCGCTCGCCGACGTGAAGGTGCGCAAGGCGCTGAACCTGGCCGTGCCGGTCGCAACGATCGCCGAAAAGGTGTTCTTCGGCTACGCCAAGGCGCCGGATTCGCCACTCGCCTTCGACGCGATCGGCCACAAGACGGTCGGCGAGACGGTGTTCGACCAGGCGCAGGCCAAGTCGCTGCTGGCGGAAGCGGGCTACAAGGCCGGCTCGGACGGCATTCTCGAGAAGGACGGCAAGAAGCTGACGCTGTCGCTCTACGTCCCGGAGGGCCTGTTCCCCGGCGACGTCGCGGTGGCCGAGATCGTCGCGGCCTCGCTCAAGCAGGTCGGCGTCGACGCGCAGATCACCAAGATCGAGAAGGGCGCCTACTGGGATCATCTCAGGCAGGACAAGGCCAACCTCGCCTGGGACCTGGGCATGTTCGGCTTCAATCCCTCCAACGCCTCGGGCACCTACCATCTCGCCTCGCTGTTCAAGTCCAACGCCGACGACAACACCAAGCCGGACGTCTGGAACATCGGCCGCTACCGCAACGCGGAAGTCGACGCGCTGCTCGAGAAGGCGGACAGCGCGCCGGAGGAAGCGGCCCGCATGGACGCGCTCGGCAAGGCGCAGGAGCTGGTCTGGGCCGATGCGCCCTATCTCTGGCTGCAGATCAACGAGAACGTCTCGGCGGTGCGCAAGCCCGTCAGCGGCGTGACCGTGATGCCGATCGTCTTCACCAACCTGCGCGCGGCCAGGAAGGCCTGATGCGGGCGCGCCGATGATCGGGTTCCTGGCCAGACGCTTCGCGACCATCCCGCTGGTGGTGCTGGGCGTCGTCACGATCCTGTTCATCATCTTCAAGTCGGTTCCCGGCGACGAGGCTGCCTTCGTCGCCGGGGCCACGGCCACCCAAAGCGAGATCGAGGCCGTGCGCGTGCAGCTCGGCCTCGACCGGCCGCTGGTCGAGCAATATGCGCGGCATGTCTCGGGGCTGGTGGTCGGCGACTTCGGCTATTCGACCACCTTCCGCGGCAACCCGTTGCCGCACATCATCAGCCGGCTGCCGGCCACGCTGGCGCTGGCGGCGGCCGCGATTGGGCTCACGATCCTCATCGGCATTCCGGCGGGGGTCGTGGCCGCCGCTTACCGCAACCGGCTGCCCGACTACCTGATCTCGCTCTCGGTCGTCGGGCTGCTGGCGATCCCGAACTTCTGGCTGGGCATGCTGCTCATCGCCTGGCTCTCGGTCGATCTCGGCCTGCTGCCGAGCTTCGGCGCCAGCGGCCCTGCCTCGCTCGTCATCCCCACGCTCGCGCTCGCCGCGCGGCTGATCGCGCTCGTTGCCCGCATGACGCGCGGCGTCGTCATCGAGGAACTGCGCAAGGACTACGTGCGGACCGCGCGCGCCAAGGGCCTCTCGAAGGGGCTGGCGCTGCGCCGCCACGTCCTGCGCAACGTGATGATCCCCACCGTCACCGTGATCGGGCTCCAGGCCGGCTATCTGCTCGGCGGCTCGGTGGTGGTGGAACGGCTCTGCGCCTGGCCGGGCATCGGCGACCTGCTGCTGACGGCCGTGTCCGTGCGCGACTACACGCTGGTGCAGGGGATCGTGATGATCTTCGTCGTCTCGTTCCTCGTCATCAACATCGCGGTCGAGGTGCTCTATCGCTTCGTCAATCCGAGGCTGCGCTATGCCTGAGGCCGTCGCCCGCCGCAGGCGGCGCCCGGCGGGCCGCATCAACCTGTTCCTCTGGCTGGGCGCGACGCTGCTCGCCGCCTTCGCCGTGCTGGCCGTTCTGGGCGAAAGGGTCGCGCCCTACGACCCGACCACGCAGGACCTCTTCGCCATGCTGGAGGGGCCGACAGCGGCCCATCTGTTCGGCACCGACAATGTCGGCCGCGACATCCTCTCGCGCATCATCGTCGGCACGCGCTTCACGCTCTCGATCGCGCTCGCCTCGATGTTCTTCGCCGGCATCGGCGGCATCGCGCTCGGCTCGATCGCAGGCTATTTCGGCGGGGTCACCGACCGCGTCGTCACCGGCATCATCGACCTGCTGCTGACCGTGCCCAACATCGTGCTGGCCATCGCCATCGCCGCGGCGGCCGGCTCCAGCGCGACGGGCCTGACGATCGCGATCACCGCGAGCTTCATCCCGCCGCTGGCGCGGCTGGTGCGCGGCCGCGTGATCGAGCTGCGCGAGGAGGACTTCATCGCCGCGGCGATCACCGTCGGCATGGGTCACACCCGCATCCTGCTGCGCCACATCCTGCCCAACGCCGCCACCGTCATCATCATCGAGCTCAGCCTCAATGCCGGCCAGGCGGTGCTGATCGGCTCCGCGCTCGGCTTCCTCGGCCTCGGCGTCCAGCCGCCCGCGCCCGAATGGGGCACGATGCTGGGCGCCAGCCGCGAATATCTCACCGTCGCGCCGCATCTGGTGATCGCGCCCGGCATCGCCATCTCGCTGCTCGTGCTCGCCTTCAACGCCTTCGGCGACGGGCTGCGCGACGTCTTCGACCCTGCCTCCAGGAACTGACTGCACCGCCATGGACTACGCGATCATCGACTGCCACGCCCACATCTTCCCGCCGGCCGCCACCGCCGCCGGCTTCCCGGACGTGGCGACGCACCTGCTGCACCAGCAGCGCTCGATGCACATGCACGGCAACCAGCCCTATCGCCGCTTCCGCGACCGCTCGGTCGTGACCGACCGGCCGCTGTGGGATCCGGCCGATCCGTCGCCCGCCGGCCGGCGCGACGTCAATTTCCGCGTCGGCACGCATGGCCGCTACGAGTGGACCGTCGACGGCGAGGACCAGTACGTCCAGTTCCTGGCGCCGTGGATGGACAGGCTGGAGATGCCGGCCGAGACGCTGCTCGCCTACATGGACTATGCCGGCGTGCAGACGGCCGTGCTGCAGAACGAGCACATCTACGGCAACCTTGCCGCCGAGTTCGCCGCGGCGGCCCGGGCCCATCCCGGCCGCTTCGTCGGCCTCGCGCAGGTCGAGGAGGCCTTCGCCTACACCGACGCCGAGCTCCAAAGGCTGGACGACGAGATCGGCCGTCTCGGCATGGCCGGCTTCTATTTCACCACCACCGGCATGTTCCGCAGCGGCTATAAACCGATGCATTCCGACCTGGCCTACGATCCCTACTGGACGTTCGTGGAGCGGAGCGGTCTGCCGGTGTTCTGGGTCCAGTCCGGCAGCTCGCCGGTCGGCACCTACGAGGACGAGATGCGCCACCTCGCGCGCATCGTCGAGCGCTTTCCCGGCATCCGCCATTTGCTGGTGCACGGCGTGCCGACCTCGCTCTATGCCGACGAGAACGACCGGCTCGCGCTGCCCTCGATCATCGGGGAACTGCTGACGCAGGCGCCGGTCTCGGCCGAAATCCTCTACCCGATCGCCTGGGGCGGAAAGCAGGAATATCCCTATGCGCGGGCGCACACCCATATCCGGCAGTTGCTCGACAGATTCGGGGCAGGGCGCTTCCTCTGGGGTTCGGACGCGCCCAATGTCGACCGCTACTGCACCTACGCGCAGTCGCTGACCTATTTCACCCGCTACAGTGATTACCTGTCGGAGGCCGACCGCCGCGCGATCCTTCACGACAACGCCGTAGCACTGATCCCGGCTCTCGTCGGAAGCGACGGCAAGGGATGAAGCCGCTGCTCTCCATAGAGGGGCTGACGGTCGAGCTGTCGACCCGCGACCGCACCTTCGAGGCGGTCAGCGACCTCACCTTCGGCGTGTCGCGCAACGAGGTGCTGGCGCTGGTGGGCGAGTCCGGCTCTGGCAAGAGCATGACTGCGATGGCGATCATGCGGCTGCTGCCGGAGCCGGTGGCCGAGATCGCCTCGGGGCGCATCATGTTCGACGGGATCGACCTCGCCAGCGCCGGCGAGGCGAGCCTGCGCGGCATCCGGGGAAACCGCATCGGCCTGATCTTCCAGGAGCCGATGACCTCGCTCAATCCGTCGATCCGGGTCGGGCCGCAGGTCGCGGAGGTGCTGCGGCTGCACAAGGGCCTGGACGCGGACGCGGCGCGCCACCGCGTCGAGGAGCTGTTCGAGCAGGTACGCATCCCCGACCCGAGGCGGCGCTACGACGACTATCCGCACCAGATGTCGGGCGGCATGCGCCAGCGCGTGGTGATCGCGCTGGCGCTCGCCTGCGATCCCGACGTGCTGATCGCCGACGAGCCGACCACCGCGCTCGACGTGACGACGCAGGCGCAGATCCTCGAAACATTTCGCGACCTGCAGGCCTCGGTCGGCGCGGCCACTATCCTGATTACCCACGACCTCGCCGTGGTCGCCGAGACGGCCGACCGCGTCGCCGTCATGTATGCCGGCCGCATCGTCGAAGAGACGACGACGGAGCGGCTCTTCGCGGCGCCCCGCCACCCATACACGCACGGCCTGCTCGGCTCGATCCCGCATGTTGCCGAGGCCGGCGCACGCGAGCGCCTGCCCGAGATCGAGGGCACCGTGCCGGCCCTGTGGGCGCTGCCGCCCGGCTGCGCCTTCGCGCCGCGCTGCCCGCGCGCCGGCGAGCGCTGCGCGACGGAGCGCCCGCCTCTGGCCGACATCGAGCCCGGCCACCGCGCCGCCTGCTGGTATCCGGTGGAGGCCGCGGCATGACCGGCCTGCTCGCGGTCGAGGGCATCTCGAAGCGCTTCACCGTCTCGCGCGGCATCGGCGGCGGCACGGCCACCGTGCACGCGGTGGACGACGTCTCCTTCTCGATCGCGGCGGGCGAGACGCTCGGCCTCGTCGGCGAGAGCGGCTGCGGCAAGTCCACCGTCGGCAAGATGATCGTGCGGCTGCTCGAGCCCGACGAGGGCCGCATCCGGCTCGACGGCGCGGACGTCACGCATGCCTCCTACCGCGCCATGCGGCCGCTGCGGCGCAAGGTCCAGATGATCTTCCAGGATCCGAACGGCTCGCTCGACCCGCGCCAGCGCGCCGGCGACATCGTCGAGGAGCCGCTGATCGTCCACGGCCTCGGCAATGCGGCCGAGCGCAGGCGCAGGGTGGCCGACCTCTTCGCCCGCGTCGGCCTGCGCCCCGACCAGATGGGCAACGTGCCGTCGAAATTCTCCGGCGGCCAGCGCCAGCGGCTGGCGATCGCCCGGGCGCTGGCGCTGCAGCCCTCGCTGATCGTCGCCGACGAGCCGGTCTCGGCGCTCGACGTCTCGATCCAGGCGCAGGTCGTCAACCTGATGGCCGACATCCAGAAGGAGTTCGGGCTCGCCTACCTGTTCGTCGCGCACGACCTCGGCGTGGTGCAGCACATCAGCGACCGGGTGGCCGTGATGTATCTCGGCCGCATCGTCGAGATCGGCGGCACGGCGGCGGTCTACCACCGGCCGAGCCATCCCTACACGCGCACGCTGATGGAGGCGGTGCCGCGGCCCGACCCGGCGCGCCGCCACAGCCGCGTCAGGGTTCCGCGCGGCGAGGTGCCGAGCCCGCTCGACCCGCCGCCCGGCTGCACCTTCCACCCGCGCTGCCCGATCGCCACCGACATCTGCCGCCGCGAGCGGCCGCTGCTGCGGCGCGTCGCCTCGGGCGCACAGGCCGCCTGCCATCATGCCGAATAGACCGCACCCAGGACCGGTCCCCTCGGCGCCGTCCGATCGTGAATGGAGCATCTCATGAACATCGCAGACCACGACGTGCCGGCTGTCGCGTCGCCCCGGGAGCGCCTGGCGCGGCTGGGCATCGTCGTTCCGCCGCCGCCGCCGCCGATCGCCAACTTCCTCACCCATGTGCGGGAAGGCAGCCTGCTGTTCCTGTCGGGGCAGGGGCCGCGCGAGGCGGACGGCACCCTGCACACCGGCAAGGTCGGCATCGACGTCACCGCCGGCGAGGCCTACGCCCATGCCCGCCTGACCGGCATCAACCTGCTGTCGGTCATGCAGGGCGTGCTCGGCGACCTCGGCCGCGTGAAGCGCATCGTCAAGCTGCTCGGCATGGTCAATGCCGCGCCCGACTTCGGCGACCACCCGAGCGTCATCAACGGCTGCTCCGACCTGTTCGTCGAAATATTCGGCGACCGCGGCCACCACGCCCGCTCGGCCGTGGGCCTGTCCTCGCTGCCGGGCAACATCACCGTCGAGATCGAGGCGATCGTGGCGATCGCGGAGTAGCTTGTAATACGGCGAAGTTCGTCCCGGATTGAACCGGCTCCGGACGGTTATGGCAACCGACGGGAAGGTCCGCCGGCCCCCGCGCCGCAACTCCGCATCAGGGGGAGGAACCAGCGTTCGTTATCAAAATCCGACGCCACCCTCGGATAGGGTGGCGTCGGTGTGTGTTCGGGGAGGGCGGCGTCAGGTTCGCTTGAAGGCGCCGTTTTCCCAGCCTTCGAACTTGCCGGTGAAGAAGTCCACCTTGCCGAAGCCGAGCAGGTTGAGCACCGTGTAGCTGTGCGAGAGCTGCAGGCCGCCGCGGGTGAAGAGCACGACGCGCTTTTCGGGCGTCACGCCGGCGTCGGCGTAGAGCTTCCTCAACTGCTCGGCCGGCAGCAGCACGCGGTCCTTGTCCAGCGTCCTGTCCCAATAGACGTTCACCGAGCCGGGGATGTGCCCGGCCTCGTAGTCCGACGGCGAGCGGACGTCGACAACGACCGCGCCGGGATCGTTGGCGAGCGCTTTCACGGCCGCCTCGTCGAGGAATTGCGGGGCGCCGTCCGACGCCTTGTCGGTGCCGTCGAACGTGTAGTTGGCGAGCGACACCTGCTGGCCGGCGCGCGGGTCGCGGCTCCAGTCGTCCCAGCTCCCGTCGTAGAGCACCACGTTGGTGTAGCCGAGGTTCTTCAGCGCGAGATAGTTGTTCGCCGCCGCCACGCCGCTGCCGCAATAGGACACGACCTCGCGGTCCGGTGCGACGCCCTTCGACTGCAGCAGCGCGGTCAGAACGGGCTGCGACTGCAGCGTCGCATCCTTGTTGAGCAGGCTCGCGGCCGGCACCGCCTGCGCGCCGGGGATGTGGCCGTCGGCATAGGCCTCCTCGTTGCGCCCGTCGATGATGACGGCGTCCGAAGCGCCGACCTTGCCGGCGACATAGGCCTTGTCGACGCGGATGTCGTTCTTCCGGTCGAGCCTGAAATCGCTCGCGGCGGCGGTCACGGCCTCCGTCGACAGATCCTTCTTCCAGGCCGCCACGCCGCCGTCGAGCACGTGCGTCTTTTCCCCGAGGCCGGCATATTCGAAGGCCACGTAGGCGCGGCCGGGCAGGGCGGTCGTGTCGTAGATCAGGATCGTATCGCCATATTTCAGGCCGGCGGCGCGGATCTCCTTCTCGAAGGTCGCGTCGCTGGCGAATTCGTTACGGATCCCGTCCGCCTCGGAGACGTTCAGGCGCTGCCACGGAAGGTTCACGGCCCCGGGGATGTGACCCTTGGCATAGGCGGCCTGCGAGCGCACGTCGACGATCCTGGCGCCGCCGGCGATGAGCTCTTCCGCCTGTGGCGCGGAGACGATGATCGGCAGCGCGGTCTCGGCATATGCGACTGCCGCGCTCATGAAGAACGCGGTCGACGGCACGATCGTGGACGAGGCGGCGAGGAATACGCCGGCGAGAAGCCGGGAGCGGAAAACCGAAATGTTCATGGCATGGTCTCCTGGATTGATGACCATGCGATTAGGCTACGAGGGCGGCGGACAATGAAGTTCGCGTCTTGCGTATTGCGGCGCGAAAGCGGAACGGTTTACCGCGCCGGCCGCGGCTCCCAGCCGGTGAGCGCGGCTTCCCAGCCGGGGAACCAGTCCAGAAGCCGGATCTGGATCAGGCGATCCCAGCCGAGCAGGATGGCGATGCCGGTCAGCACGATCAGCACGCCGAGGACGCGCTGGATGCGCGTCGAGTTCGCCTGGAACCAGCGCAGCCGCGTCACCAGCTTGCGGCCGCCGAGCATGATCGCCGCCATCGGCAGGGCGGTGCCGAGCGAGAAGGCGAGGGTGACGAGCACCGCGCCGGCGTCTACCTGCTGGTTGAGCGCCAGCGTGATGACCGATGCCATGATGGGACCGACGCAGGGGCTCCAGGCAAGCCCCAGGCCCGCGCCGACCGCGAGCCCGCCGCCGAAGCCGCTCGACTGCCGCCGTCCGGCGGGCATGCGGCCGACGAGCCCGCTCGCCCGGCGCTCGAAAGCCTCATGCAGTACCGGAACGGTGAGCACGAGGCCGAGCAGGATCAGGATGACGGCAGCGAGCAGCCGGTTGAGATCCGGCGACAGGCCGAGCGACCGGACGAGGAAGCTGAGCGTCAGCGTCGCCAGGGTGAAGCTGCCGACGAAACCGGCAACCACGCCGACCGGCCGGGCCTTGCCCTCCTGCGCGGCGGTCGCGAGGATGACCGGCAGCAGCGGCAGCACGCAGGGCGAGAGCACGGTGATGACGCCCGCGAGGAAGGCGAAGCCGGTGGGCAGCAGCATCGTCGCGGAGGATCAGGAAGAGGAGTTCTTGTTCAGGCCGTCGACGCCGCCGCTGTTCCACGACTTCACCGCCGCGCCGTTCTGGTCGAGCAGCACGAACGTGTCCTGATAGGTGACGCCGAACTTGCCCTTGAGCGCGGTTTCCTTGTCGTAGTCGGCGATCACCAGCGTGATGTCCGGGTCGACGTCGGCCCAGCGCGCGTTGAGCTCGGTCACGGTGGCGCGGCAGTTCGGGCACCAGCTCGCGAAGAAGAAGACGACCGTCTTGCCCTTCGCGGCGAGGCCGTTGAGCTGGTCCTCGCTCTCGAAATTGGTGACGACGGCCTTCCTGACCTCGGCCGCCGGCGCGGCCTGCTGCGCAACTTCACCAGCCGCCTGCGCGTACGCCAACGTCGCTGGAGAGATCGCGAGGGCGAGCAGGAGGGCGGTTCTTGCGGCGAGCGAACGAAGGGTCATGACGTGTCCTTGCCGCACGGGTTGCGGCTCTGGTTCCGAAAATAGGCCGACCCCTACACCTCCAGAAGGAATGCCGTTCCGCCGAAAGGCGGCAAGGCGAACATATTTTCTACCCGCTGCCGCCCGGCCGCATTCCGGCGCCTCGGCTTCCGCCCGGCGGAAGCCTAAATCAGGGGCCGGATTTTCAAGGGAGAAGCCATCATGAAATCCCTGCTCATAAGCGCCCTCGCAGGCCTCGTCGTCGCCTTCTCGGGCGTTGCCCAGGCCGAACGCCTCACCGACCAGCCGCTGGTCGACTCGCAGTGGCTGAAGGATCATCTCGGCAATCAGAGCCTCGTGGTCCTCGACATCCGCGACAAGGTCAAGGACCAGGACCCGTATGCCGAAGGCCACGTGCCCTCGGCCATCAGCGCGCGCTATTCGGATTCCGGCTGGCGCACGACGGTGAACGGCATCCCCGGCATGCTGCCGCCGAAGGAAGAGATCGAGAAGCTCGTCCAGAGCCTCGGCATCGACAATGACAGCCATGTCGTCGTCATCCCGGCCGGCACCAACGCCTCCGAATTCGGCGGCGCCACCCGCGTCTACTGGACGTTCAAGGTGCTCGGCTTCGACAACGTCTCGATCCTCGACGGCGGCTACGGCGCGTGGAGCAAGGCCGGCGGCGAGCTGACCAGGGAAGCTTCTGCGCCGAAGGGCGCCGGCGACTTCAAGGCGAACTTCCGACCCGAGCTTCTCGCCGAGGTGAAGGAGGTGCAGGACGCCATCGCCTCCGACACCAACCTCATCGACGCCCGTTCGGTCGCGCAGTTCATCGGCAAGGAGAAGACGAACACCGTGCAGTCGCTCGGCACGGTGCCGACCGCGGTCAACGTCAACTTCGACAAGTTCTACCATGCCGACAAGCCGGGCTTCGCCAGCAAGGAAGAGGTCGCGGCGCTCGTCAAGGCGGCCGGCGTGTCGGACGAGAAGGGCATCATCACCTTCTGCAACACCGGCCATCTCGCCTCGATCGCCTGGTTCGGCCTCTCCGAGGTCGAGGGTCTGAAGAACGTGCGCCTCTATGACGGCTCGATGTCCGAATGGACCGCGGACCCGACCCGTCAGGTCGTGGTGAACTGACCGATCCGCATTCATAGAAGCGGCCTGGCGCTCTCCCGCCGGGCCGCGTCCGTTTCAGGCAACGCATGATCATGGCCGACATCGCCGCCACCCGCATATCGCCCGTCCCGGCCTTCCGCATCGATCGCGGGCCGGTGACGACCGTTCTCCTCGCCCTTCTGGCAGCCACCGTCGCGATCGGCACGCTCGTCGATGCGCGGCACGCTGCGCTGTTCCTCATCGGCAGCCTGCTCGGCGTCTCGCTCTATCACGGCTCGTTCGGCTTCACCGGCGGCTGGCGCCGTTTCGTGATCGAGCGCCGGGGGCGGGCCATCCGCACCCAGATGCTGATGATCGCAGTCGCGGCGATCGCATTCATCCCGCTCATCGCGGCCGGCTCCGCGTTCGGCCGCCCGCTCGTCGGGGCGGTCGCCCCGGTGGGCGTCTCGGTGATCGTCGGCGCGGCGATGTTCGGTCTCGGCATGCAGCTCGGCGGCGGCTGCGGTTCCGGCACGCTCTTCACGGTCGGCGGCGGCTCTTCGCGCATGCTGGTCACGCTGCTGTTCTTCATCGTCGGCGCCGTGCTCGGCACGGCGCATCTCCCCTGGTGGCTGGAGCAGCCGTCGCTGCCGTCGATAAGCCTCGGCACGGAGCTCGGGGTTCCGCTGGCGCTGATCGTGACGCTTGCGGGCCTCGGTCTGGTCGCGGCGGTGAGCGCGCTCGTCGAGCGCCGGGCGCACGGCTCGCTGGAAACGGTGAAGGCCCCGTCGACCGCGGGCTGGCAGCGCCTTCTGCACGGCCCATGGCCGCTGGTCGGTGCAGGGCTCGCGCTGGCCGCGCTCAACATCGCGACGCTGCTGACCGCCGGCCATCCGTGGTCGATCACCTACGGCTTCGGCCTCTGGGGCGCGAAGGCGGCCGCCGCGGTCGGGGTTCCGGTCGCGACGTGGGAGTTCTGGACCTGGCCGGCGCAGGCGAAGGCGCTGCAGGCGAGCGTGCTGGAAGACGTCACCTCCGTCATGGATTTCGGCATCATCCTCGGCGCCGCGCTGGCAGCCGGGCTGGCCGGCAAGTTCGCGCCGAAGGCGGCGCTTCCGTTCGCCTCGCTCTTGGCAGCCGCGATCGGTGGCATCCTGATGGGCTACGGCGCGCGGCTCTCCTTCGGCTGCAACATCGGCGCGCTGTTCAGCGGCATCGCGTCGGGCAGCGTGCATGGCTGGCTCTGGTTCGCCTCGGCCTTCATCGGCAGCTTCGCGGGCGTCTGGGCGCGTCCGCTCTTCGGTCTCGACGGGTTCAGGAAGCCATGAGTTTGCGCAACACGCTCCTCTTCGGTGCCGCGCTGCTGGCCGCCACGGCCGCCGTGGCGGCAGACCACGTCGCGTCGACCGGCCGCGCCGCGCCGCCCGCGCAGGCCGCCGCCCCGGCAGCGGAGGAAGCGAACCCTTGCGCCGCCGGCAACCCTTGCGCGGCGGGAAATCCGTGTGCGGCATCGAGCCCCTGCGCCGCGGCGTCGGTCGATGCCAGCCCATGTGCTGCCGGCAATCCCTGCGCAGCCGCCAATCCTTGCGCGGCGGGCGGGCAATGACGACGCCGGAGGATCGCGAACGGGCGCAGCAGGAGCTGCTGTTCTGCGAGAAGATCCTCGCCAAGGGTGGGCTCAACGTGCTGCTGGAAACGCTGGCGGACGCGAGCTCCGTCGAGGCCTGGTCGCACTATCCCAAGGGGGACGTCTTCGATGCCGGGACCGGCGCGCAATGGTACTACCATGCGCATGTCCCGGCCTTCGACGGGGTCGAGCACGGCCACTTCCACTGCTTCGTCCGGCCCGACGGGAAGGACGGCCCCGTGCACCATCTTGTCGCCGTGGGCGTCGACGCGCATGGCCGCCTGCACCGTCTCTTCACCGTGAACCAGTGGGTCGTCGGCGATACCTGGCTCGACGCGGAGGGCACCATCGCGCTCCTGCCGCGCTTCGACGTGCAGATGCCGAAGCCGTCCTATCTGGTCAATCGCTGGCTGTCGGCGGTGCTGCGTCGCTACGAGGACGAGATTGCCGGTCTCATCCGGGAGCGCGACAGGGTGCTGCAAGCGCATGAACCCGCCGGAGATATCGAAGCGCGCGAGGACAGGAGCCTGGAAGTCACCTCGGCCCTGCCGCTTCAGCCGCCCGTCTGACCTGCCATGTCGGGTCCGGCCTGCACAAGCCCGGTCGTGTTGCTGGCCGGCCGCGCGGGGATCGCGCGGCCGGCCATTCGACCGGTGGGGGACTATTCGGACGCGCTGGTCGCGTCCGCATCGGTACTCGCGTCACTGTCCGATGCGTCGCCGTCCACGGCGGCGGTCGTGTCCGGCTCCTCCATCCAGCCGATCGGGTTATGGTTTCCGCGTGCGGCCATCCCGCCGCGGCCGGCGGCCGCGTCCTGGGCCGGCGGCGGGGTCGTGGCGGCGGACGAACCCTGCGCCGGCGCGACGCCCGTCGAGCCGAGCTCGCCCGGGGCCATCGCCGCCTCGTCGGCCACGCCGTTCACGGAGTCCGGCGCCGGCGGGGCCGGCGGGAAGCCGCCACTGGCCGAGCTGCCATTCGCCTGCGCGCCGTTGGCATTGCCGCCGGGAGCGGCCGGGCCGTTGGTCGAGTCCGGCGCGGGAGGCGCGGGCGGGAACCCGCCACTGGTTCCGGTGCCGGCGGCCTGCGAGCCCGGAGCGGAGCCGGCCTGTCCGCCGAAGCCGGCGTTTGCCGAAGCACCCTGGTCGGCCTGAGCCGCGTCTCCGTCCTGGCCGGTCTGGTCCGTCGACGCAGGCGCCTGCGTCCCGGGCTGCGCCTCGCCGAATCCGCCGGGACCCTGCGCGGCGCCGGCGCCGGTGTCCCCGGCCGGGGCTTCCGCACCCGGAGCGCCGGGTCCGCCCGGGCCGGACCCCGGCGCCTCGAACGCGATTGCGGGAGCTGCGAAGCCAAGATTGGCTATCCAAAGCAGCGCGGCGACGAGCATTCTGGTCTTCATCTCGATTTTCTCCGGTTTTCTTGTGTGTCGACCGTTGCGATGTCGACGGAGCCGGTCTAGCTGCGCGAGGCTGACAGCCCGCCCGCGTTTTCTGTCAGCGAATTGTCAGCTTCGGCCCTATATGAAGCGCCATGCTCCGCATGAACCCCACGAACTGGCTGGCTGCCGCGGCCGTGGCCACCGCGCTTCTCGCGCCGCTGCCGGCGCTCGCCCAGGCGGGCGGGCCGGGCAGCGGCGGACCGGGTAGCGGGCCGGGCGCAGCCCCCGGCAGCGCGGAGCATGGGGGAAGCCCGCCGGGCGCGGCGCCGCCCGGCCGTCCGGGCACGGATGCGGGAACGAGGGACGGCGAGGCAGTCCCGCCGCTCCAGCGCCGCTCCGGCGACCAGGACCTCGCGCTGGAGGCGGTGCGCAACCAGCTCGCCCTGCCGCTCGACCAGATCCTGCTGGCCGCGAGCCACATCACCTCGGCGACCTTCCTCGACGCCGTGCTCGAGCCGCGGGACGGGTCGCTGATCTACAGGCTGCGCATGCTGGAGCCGTCCGGCGACGTGCACGAATACGTCTTCCGCGCCGACACCGGCGCGCTGGTGGAGGTGCGCTGAATGCGCGTGCTCGTCGCCGAGGACGATCGCCGCATCGCCGACCTGCTGGCGGAGGCGCTGGGCGGCGCCGGCTTCAACGTCGTGGTCGCCACCGACGGCGAGGACGCGTGGTTCCGCGGCGACAGCGAGGCGTTCGACGCCGCGCTGCTCGATCTCGGCATGCCGGGGCTCGACGGCCTCAGCATCCTGAAGCGCTGGCGCAAGGCCGGCCGCACCCTGCCCGTGGTGATCGTGACGGCGCGCGGCAATTGGGACGAGCGTGTCGAAGGGATCGAGGCCGGTGCCGACGACTACGTCTCGAAGCCGTTCCGGGTCGAGGAGGTGCTCGCGCGGCTGCGCGCCGTCATCCGCCGGTCGAGCGGCTTCGCCAGCGCGCTGATCGAGGTCGGCAACGGCCTGACGCTCAACACCAACACGATGCAGGTCATGCGGCGCGGCGCGCCGGTCGCGCTCACGCCGCAGGAATACCGGCTGGTGGCGTTCCTGGCGCACAGGCGCGGCCGCGTCGTGTCGCAGATGGAGATCGTCGAGCATCTCTACGCGCAGGACTTCGAGCGGGATTCCAACTCCGTCGAGGTGCTGGTCGGACGCGTCCGCAAGCGCCTCGGCAGCGACGTCATCCGCACCCGCCGGGGCTTCGGCTACGTTCTGGGCGGCGACGAGGAATGAGCCGGCGTTCGCTGCGGCTGCGGCTGTTCGTCGGCGCGGCGGTGTGGATCGTGGCGGCCCTCGTCGTCGCCGGAGCGGTGATCGGCTTCCTCTTCGTCCGCAACGCCGAACGGACCGCGCGGGCGGAGATGTCTTACACGCTGAGCCGGCTGGTCGCGCTGCTGGAGGGAAGCCCGCCGCTGCGGCTGTCGGGCCAGTTGCCCGACCCGCGCTTCCAGACGCCGCTCAGCGGGCTCTACTGGCAGGTCAGCGAGCCGGCGACCGGCGAGACGATCCGGTCGCGTTCGCTGTGGGACCACGTGCTGCCGCTTCCGGAGCTGCGGACCGGCAGCGGCGAACGCTTCGAGCCGATCGCCGGGCCCGGCGGGCAGTCCCTGTCGGCGCTGTCGCTTTCCGTCCGCTTCGGCGACGATGCTGCGGCGCGGACGGTGCTGGTGACGGTGGCGCAGGACCGGTCAAGCCTCGACGAGGCCGCCGGCCGCTTCGGCGTCGAGCTGTCGCTGGCGCTGGCTGTGCTGGCCGTCGCGCTCATCCTGGCGGCCTGGGCGCAGGTCAGCCTCGGCCTGCTGCCCCTGCGGCGGCTGCGGCACGACGTCGAGCGCGTGCGACAGGGCGCGGCCGAGAGCGTGCCCGAAACCTATCCGAGCGAGATCCGCACGCTGGTGGCGGAGGTCAACGAGCTACTCGAAGCGCAGCGCCAGATGCTCGACTTCGCGCGCCGCCGCGCCTCCGATCTGGCGCATGGCCTGAAGACGCCGCTGTCGGCCATGGAAAGCCTGGCGATGTCGCTGCGGCAGGGCGGCGATGCGCGGAACGCCGGGCTCGCCGAGCAGCTTTCGGCAGAGATGTCGCAGCGCATCGACTATCAGCTAAGGCTGTCGCGCCTGCGCCACCGTTCGCGGCTCCACGCATTGCGGTCCCCGGTCGGAGACGTCGTGCGCCGCATCGTCGCGGTTGTCGGTCGCACGCCGGACGGCACCGACCTCGCGTGGCACGTGGACATCGATCCCCGGCTCGCCGTCGACATGGATCCGAACGACCTGATCGAATTGCTGGGCGTGCTGCTCGAGAACGCGGCGCGCTGGGCACAGGGCAATGTCTGGGTGAGTGCCGTATCGGACGACCGTCAGGGCAGCGTGCGGCTGACGATCGCGGACGACGGGCCGGGCGTCGACACCGACGGCCTCAACCGCCTGACCGAAGCCGCCCGGCGCCACGACGAAATCGGCCAGCATTCCGGCCTCGGCCTCGCCATCGCCGCCGAGATCACCAGGCTCAACAACGGCACGATCGCATTCGAACGCACCGAGCAGGGGGGGCTGGAAGTGACACTCTCCCTGCCGATCGCGGTCGGGATGGGGAGATGACGGGCACGGCATGGGCCTGTCCTACAGATTTGACAAATCGACATATTTTCACGCCCGTGACCGTATCGGAGATTCAGTCCATGATCGCTTCGATCAGGACCGGGCCGCGCCGCTTCATCGCGGATGCGAGCGCGTCGGATAGCGCCTCGGCGGTCTCGACCCGTGTCGCTTCGACGCCCATGCCTTTTGACAAGCTCACCCAGTCTGGCGCCGGGTCGTCGATGTCGAGCATGCGCGAAGCGTTCACGCCGGGCGCGCCGGCCCCGACATTGGCAAGCTCGTAGCGCAGGATGGCGTAGCGCCGATTGGCGAGGATCACGGTGACGACGTCCAGCCGCTCGCGTGCCTGCGTCCACAATCCCTGCAGCGAATAGAAGCCCGACCCGTCGGCCTGAAGCGTGACGACCTTGCGATCCGGACAGGCGAGCGCGGCGCCGGTGGCGAGCGGGATACCACAGCCGATCGCCCCGCCGGTGAGGCCCAGCACGTCGTGGGGGCGGGCGCGCATCGAATAGCGCGAGAACGGTTCGCCGCCGGTGATGGCCTCGTTGACGAGGATGGTGCCTTCCGGCATCTCGCGCGCCACCGCGGCGCCGAGCGTGTCGGCGGTGATCCTACCCTGCGGGGCCGGCGGCAGCTCGAACGGCGCGAGCGTCGGCGCCGGACGCCGGCCGGCCGGCACCACGCCGTCGGCGATCATCTCCAGCGCCAGCAGCGGATCCTCAGCCAGAGTCGCGGCGGTGATGATGCGGCAGTCGTCGGGAAGCATTCGGCTGCGCTTGCCCGGATAGGCGAAGAACGCAACCGGGTCGGTGGCGCCGACCAGGATCGCCGTCCTGAACGGGGCAAGCATCGACACCGCCGCGTCCACTGGATAGGGCACCCGCGGCAGCGGCACGCGCCCGGCGCCGCGTTCGATCCGCCGGCTGGCATTTTCCGACAGCACCGTCGCGCCGGTAGCCTGCGCGATGATGGCTCCGAGCTCGAGCGCACGGGAGCGCATCGCATCGCTGCCGAGGATAAGCAGCACCGGGGCGCCGTCGCCAAGGGCTGCGCATGCCGCCTCGATGTTCTCGCGTGCCGGCGGCCGCGCCCCAGCAGGCTTGTTGCGCACAGGCCGGACCCCGCCGGACACGGCGGACCAGGCGCTGTCGGCGGGAAAGATCAGGGTGGAGACATGCCCCTCGGCCCCGTCGCGCGTGGCGGCCAGTGCCTCGGCCGTACGGACCGCGACGCTGTCGGCGGTCTCCGCGCGGCCGACCCAGCGCGACACCGGCCGGGCCAGGGATTCAATGTCGGAGGCGAGCGGCGCATCGTAGGGCAGGTGATAGGTCGCGTGGTCGCCGACGACGTTGAGGATGGGTGTCGAGGCGCGCCGCGCGTTGTGCAGGTTGGAAAGACCGTTCGCCAGGCCGGGCCCGAGGTGCAGCAGCGTCGCCGCCGGCTTCTCCGCCATGCGCGCAAAGCCGTCGGCCGCCCCGGTGACGACGATCTCCGAGAGCCCGAGCACGCAGCGCATGTCGGCCGTTCGGTCGAGGGCGGCGACGAAATGCATCTCCGAAGTGCCGGGATTGGCGAAGCAGAGATTGACGTCGTTGGCAAGGAGCGTCTGGCAGAGCAGGTCGGCGCCATTCATAGCTTTGTCCTTCCTTGTCCGGCGTTATGATCAGGAGACCGGGTCGGCGGCTCGCCGCGCGGGCCGGTCGACCCAGGCGTAGTAGCGGGTGGCGACGGGGCTCGTCAGCGGGCGGAAGAGCTGCGCGATGGCAGGCAGCGTCGGGAATTCGCCCGTTGCGAAAGCCGTCTCCGGCCTTCTGCCGGTCTTGATCCACTCGCCAGCCAGTCGGCCGAGATAGGGTGCCAGCGCCAGGCCTGTGAAGCTGTAGCCAACGGCATAGTGGATGCCGTCGTGCTCGGCGAGGTGCGGCGAGAAATCGATCGACGCGGCGCAGCGGCCCGTCCAGGCTCTCGACACCTTCGCGTCGGCAAGCTGCGGGAACAGATAAGTCATGTCCTCATGAATGCGCCGCGCGACCGCTTTCAGCGGCCCCGGCGGGCGCCGCCCGGTGCGGGAGCCGAACACCAGCCGGCGACCGTCCGGCGAGACCTGGTAGTAGCGGTTGGCGCGCGTGCTATCTACATTGGTCGAGCGGGCCGGAGATACGCTCTCGATCACCTCCGGCGGCAGTTCCCCCGTCGCGATCATGTAGGCGTTGATGGGGACCAGCCGCGCTCGCGCATAGGGAAACTCCATCCCGCCATAGCCATTGGTGGCGACCACCACGTTGCGGCACCTGATGCTGCCGCGAGGCGTACGCACCACATGGCCGTTGCCGTCACGGCCGACGCCGAGTGCGGCGGCGCGGGGGATGAAGCGGGCGCCGGCCCGCATCGCGCGGTCGACCATCGCCGCCGTGTAGCCGGCAGGGTTGACCGAGGCGCTGTCCTCGAGGAACACGCCGCCGAAATATTGCTGCGAGCCGACGATGCCGTCGGGCGCTCCGCGAACCAGCTTCACCTTCTCGCCGAGATGCAGCGCGCGCGCTTCATACTCGCGGATGAGGCGATCCAGATGGTCGGGGCGCAGCGCTCCGATGAAGCGCCCCGTGGTGCGGAAATCGCAGTCGAAGCCCTCGCCGACGATGCGGTCGACAGCCTCGTCATAGATGCGGTCGAGCTCGGAGAAATAGCGGGCAGCGGCCTCGCGGCCGGCTGCCTTGGCAAGCAGGAGGTAGGATTGGCGGCTGCCCTTGCCCAGCATGCCGGCGTTGCGCGAGCTCGCCCCGCCGCCGATCTCGCCTTGGTCGATGGCGACGACGTTGCGGCCGGTCGCAGCCAGCGTGTGGGCGGCCGACGCGCCGGTCAGGCCGGTGCCGACCACCACGACATCGGCCTGCGAGGGAAACGCTCCCTCCCAGCCGGCCGGACCGCGCCGGGCCACCTCGTTCCAGTAGACCGTTTCCGTGTAGTCGGGGGCGAAGATGGAGGCGGTCATGCTGCATGTCCTGGGGCAGGCGGGGCGTCGCCGGTGGGCAAGGTTCGCGCCGCCCTTCTTTCGACCGGGCGGTCGACGCAGGTGCGTCAGGCTGAAAGCTTCTCCCGAGCGATCTCGACGGCGACGTCGGTCGCCGGGCGCTTCTCGCGTGCCGCACGGTTGAGGATATCGGTGACCGTCGGGCCGATGCTGGCGATCGCCTTGTTGGCCCGGACCTCGTCGTAGCCGATCCGCTCCTCGTAGCAGTAGACGACGCCGCCGCCGTTGGCGGCGAACTCCGGCACATAGGTAACGCCGCGTGCGGAGAAGACCTGCTCGACATCCGGGCTCGCGAGCTGGCCATTGGCTGCCCCGCAGACGATCTTCACGGGGCCTGCGGCGGCATATTCCTTCGTCAGCGTGCCGGAGCCTGTGCAAGGGCAATAGACGTCGAGCTCCGTTTTCTGGAGCGTGGCCACGGAATCCAGCAGCTCGACCCGCGGATGCTCCTTGCCGATCGCCGCCCGCAGCGCCGCGCTGGGCTCGGCCGCGATGACATGCGCATTCTCCTCGAGCAGCAGCTCGACAAGGTGCGGGCCGGACATCGCCAGGCCCTCGATGCCGATCCGCAGGCCGGCGAGCGACGGCGACCCGTTGCGCACGCCGGCCGCCGCCTTGATCCCCTCGACCACGCCGGCCGCCACCAGCGGCTCGGTGCCGCCGGAGATGCCGGTGACGTAGTCGCACTCGCTCGCCACGATCTTGAGGTCGGCCGGGTTCATGCCCCAGTCCGGCGTCACCGTGTAGCGGCCGCCCAGTTGCTGCACGACACGGCCGAACGCGCGCAGCAGCGCCTCGGATTTGAGCTTGGCCGGATCACCCAGGATCGCGCCCTTGGCGCCTCCGCAGGGCAGGCCGGCCAGCACGCTCTTGTAGGTGACCGCGACGGCGAACTCCGCCATCTCCACCAGTGCGGCGGAGATGCTCGGATAGGCCATGAAGCGCGTGCCGCCGACGGCCGTGGTGCCGCGCGTCGTCTCGATGACGAGCACGCCGCGCAGCCCGCTCGGGCGGTCGGAATAGACGAGCGTTTCGGATGCCCGCTCGAACACTGTCTCGACGCTGCGGATATCGACGTCCGGCATATTTGTCCTCACTGTGCTGCGATGTCTTCGGGATCGCCCTTGCGGGCCTTGGCATGCATGCCGACGGCGAGCACGCGGCTGAGAAATTGTGCGGTGCGCGGGTCGTTCGGCGCGGTCAGCATCTGATCGGGCGCGCCCTGTTCGACGATGCGCCCCTGATGCACGAAGCAGATGCGGTCTGCGACCTCCCGGGCGAAGTTCATCTCATGCGTGGCGAGCGCCATCGTCATGCCCTCGGACGCGAGCTCGGCGATCAGCGCCAGCACCTCGCCGACGATCTCGGGGTCGAGCGCCGATGTCACCTCGTCGAGAAGCAGCATGCGCGGCTGCATGGCCAGCGCGCGGGCGATCGCGATGCGCTGCTGTTGGCCGCCCGACAGCCGGTCCGGATATTCGTTGCGCTTGTCATAGAGGCGCACGCGATGCAGCAGCTCGTCGGCGAGCTCGTTCGCCTTCGCCCGCCCCAAGCGCAGCACCTTGCGCGGCGCCAGCGTGATGTTGTCCAGCACGCTCATATGCGGGAACAGGTTGAATTGCTGGAATACGATGCCGACCTTCATCCGAAGCTCGTCGGCATCGGAATCCTCAGCCCATATGTCCTGCCCCTCGATCAGGATCCTGCCGCTGTCGATCGTCTCCAGCGCATTGATGGTGCGCAGCAGCGTGGACTTGCCGCAGCCGGACGGACCGATGAAGCACACGACCTCATGCGGTTCGATGTCGACGGAGATGCCTTTGAGCACCGCGTTGTCGCCATAGGACTTGTGGACGTCCCTGATCTCGAGGAAAGCCATCTCGCTTTATCCGCTGGCCAGCTCGCGTCGCCGCCGCCGCTTCTCCAGCCAGTCGGCCACACGCGTCAGCGGGATCGTCACGACCAGGAAACAGAGCGCCACGCCGGTGTAGGGACTGAGGCTGGCCTCGTTGATCGACTGCACGTTGGCCCGGTTGACCGAGTCGAGCAGGCCGATGACGGCGACCAGCGACGTGTCCTTCTGCAGGCCGATGAAATAGTTGAGCAGCGGCGCCAGCATCCGGCGCATAGCCTGAGGCAGCACCACGTAGCGCATCGACTGGAAGTAGGTGAGGCCGAGCGAGCGCGCCGCCGCCGCCTGGCTCCAGTGGATGCCGTCGGCCCCGCCCTTGATCACCTCGGCCGTGTAGGCGCTGTAGTGCAGCGTCAGCGCGATGATCACGTACCAGTAGTCGGAGATGCCGCTGAGCAGCGGCAACTGCGTGCGCTTCAGCCCGTAGACCACGATCAATATGACCAGAATGGAGGGCAGTCCGCGGAAGACATCGACATAGGCGGTGGTCAGCCAGCGCAGCAATATCGCCGGCCGTCCCGGCAGCGACCGCAGCAGCGCCAGCAGGACGCCGGCGATGAGGATGAACACCTCTGCGACAAGGAACAGCCGCACGTTGAGCATGAAGCCGTAGGCGATCGTCGGCAGTGTGCGACCGATCACCTCGACGTCGAAGAAGGCGCGGGTGAGCGCCGCGTCGTTGGCAAGCATGATCAGCGCGACGAAGCCGACGACCCAGATCGTGCTGCCGATGCCGACGGCCTGCGTCAGGCGGCGGCTCGCCTTCTTGCGCCGGATGCGGCCTTGCGTCGTGTCGAGCCCGAGGCGGCTCGCGGCAGCAAGATCAGACGCCGCCACGACACCGATCGGAAAGAACAGAACGATGGCGGCAACGGCCGCCATCCAGTCGGCTGGCCCGATCCTGCGAAGGGCAGCCGCCGGCATGGCCGGTGCGGTTGCTCTGTGCGCGGTCACGGCGCCGGCGTCCGCCAAGATCAGAACTCGATCGACGGCAGTTGCTTCGGATCCATGCCCGACAGCAAAGGCACCACGTACTGGTCGACCCAGCCCTTGACCTTGCCGGCCGCGACGATGCGCTTCACGGCCGCGTCGACCGCCGCGAGATTGGCGGAGCCCTTGGGCAACTGCACGGCGCTGCACAGGCCGGTGCTTTGCGCGTCTTTCGGGTTGATCAGCACGATGGTGCTGTCGTCCTTCAGGCTGCCGGTCTTGGAGTCGGCGGCAGCGCGCTGCAGGCTGATATACTCGCCCTGGATCGAGCCGTCCTGCAGGGCGGCCGACATGGCGACCGGCGAGGGGTAGCTGCGCGGCTCGGCGGCGGGCTTGATGAACTGCGTCATGAAGGACTCGTTGACCGAGCCGGTCAGCACGCCCCAGTTCACCTTCTTGACGTCATCGAGCGTCTTCAGTTCAACCTTGCCGCGCACCAGCGCAGCGTTGATCGGCGAATAGTAGCATGAGGTGTAGTCGTTCTTCTCGACGCGCTTCGGCAGCGTGATGATGTTGGCCGCCGCGATGTCGTAGCCGGTCACCTGGCCCGAGATGAGCGCGCCGAAATTGGTGTTGACGAACTTCACCTTGGAGATGCCCAACTCCTTGGCGAGCTCGTTCGACAACGCCCATTCGACGCCGCCCTTCAGCGTCTCGGGCGTGTCCCCCTCCATGACGCCGGGCGCGGGAAACACCGTCGCCACGGTCAGCGTGTCGGCCTCGACCGGGGTGAACTTGTCCTGAGCCTGGGCCGCGCCGAGGGCGAACAGGACCGTTGCCGCCGCCATTGCGCCAGTAGCGAAACGTACACGCATGTTCCGATTCCTTTCAGACATTGTTTGTCGTTGGTTCCCCCTTTCGTCCGCGGCGCTATGCGTTACGGCCAGCGACGAAAGGCAATCGATACGGTGTCTGCGCGGATGGTCGCGGCCGCGAACCGCGCTGGGCCGCCGAGGCGATCGAATGCCTCGTGCCCGGATTCCTCCTCCTCGACGCCGTTCCTCCAGGCATCGCACTCATGTTGCATTATCTGCAACATGATGCTTATTGTGCATCAAATGCTTTCCGGGCGTCAAGACCCGTGCGAAGCGCTTGTCGGATGTGCAAGGGCAAGCCCCGAGGGAAGAGTGTCGGAGAACAGTGGGCGGCTATCGGCGGACCGGCTTGTCCACGAGCAGCAATTCGCGGTCGATTCTCTTTTTGAAATCGAGCAATGACGAGACGATCTGATACTCGTCGCTGTGGTTCTCATTGGAAAGATAGGCGACGCCGATCGCCATCGGCGTTTCATCCTTCAATCTTGTGCAGACTGCATAGGAAGAAATACCGTTGGCCAGCTCGTTGTGGGAGATCGCGTATCCGGTCTTCCGGATGAGCGCGAGATCCTCCAGCAGCGCGTGATGGCTGGTCCGCGTCATCTCCGCCATCTTGTCGAGCGGTTCCGGCAGCAATGCGCGCACCGCCTCGTCGTCCAGTTGCGCAAGGATAACCTTACCCATCGCGCTAGCATGGGCCCGGATGCAGGTTCCGACATCGAGGGTGAGATAGATCGGCGTCGCGCGGCGCTTGGTTGCGACGATCATCACGTCGGCGCCGTCCAGTACGCCCAGGCACACGGTGTGGCCGATCGCCTGGACCACGGTTTCGGCCTGCGCGGTGATCCATTCGAGCACGTTGAAGCTGCTTCTGGACCGCATGCCGAGCTGGAGAGCGAGCATTCCCGGCCGGTATTTCTGCGTATCGGGATTCTGGTCGAACAGGCCGCCGTCGCGCAGCGTCGCCAGCAGGCGCGATGCCGTCGACCTGTTGACGCCGATCTGCCGCGCGGCCTCGGAAACGGAAATATCCTCCTTGGAGCGCACCATCATGCGAATTAGCTCGATCGTGTTTTGCGCAACCTTCATCAACATGCCTTCAAAGCAGCGATTGAGACCTGCAGCACGTTCGCAACCCCGTGCCGCAGCAAGCCAGCCCGGCGCCCGAGATTGACAGCCGCGCGATCAGGCGCCTAACATACACAACACGTTGCAAATACTGCAACAACTTTGTAGCTGGATTTGGCCTGCCGCGATAGACGCATTGGACCTGCGGTTGCTTTTCGCGGCGTTGGCTGGTGCGGATCGTCCGGCAGACGGAGACGCCCGGCGACCGGACCGGATAGCGAGGAACCCATGACTGACCTGTCCAAGATCGATATCGCCTCGCCGCTCCGCGCCTCCTTTGTTCGTCCGAGAAAGTTCAAGCTGACCGGCGCGCGGCGCGCCTTCATTCGGCAAAGCGCTTACACGGCGGGGCAGTTGGTCTTCCCGATGGCGGTCGACGCAAACATCGACGGCGCGGTGCCGGTCAACAAGATGCCCGGCATGTTCCGCTACTCGCTCGACGCGGCGGTGGAGAAGGCGCGCGAGCTGGCCGATCTCGGCGTCGGCGGTGTCTACCTGATCGGCATTCCCGCCCATCGCGACGGCCAGGCGAGCGACGCCGCCTCCGACAAGGGGGTGGTCGCCGACGCGACGCGCCGCATCCGCGCGGCGGTCGGCGACAGGCTGCTGATCGTCGGCGATTCCTACTTCGGCTACTTCACCGACCATCAGATCGGCGGCGTGCTCGACAAGGACGGCAGGATCGACAACGAGGGCACCCGTGCCGCGCTCGCCCGCATCGCGGTCGCCTGGGCGCGGGCCGGCATCGACGTGCTCTGCTGCTCGACCATGGTCGACGGCCGTGTTGCGGTGATGCGCGAGGCGATGGAAGCCGAAGGCTTCGACGACGTGCTCCTGATGGGATCGGTGAAGTTCAACTCGGCCTTCTTCAAGGCCGGGACCGACTTCACCGCGACCGGCGCCAGCTACGGCTACGACAAGAGCGTCTACTATATCGAGCCCGGCAACATCGACGACGCCATCCGCATCGCCCAGGCCGACGTCGAGCAGGGCGCCGAGATACTCAACGTCAAGCCGGGCACGCCCTATCAGGACGTGGTGCGCGTGTTGAAGGATATGTTCGGCCTGCCCGTCTCGGCCTTCAGCATAAGCGGCGACTACGCCATGGTCGAATATGGCGAGAAGAATGCCGGACTATCGAGCGCCGCCTGTTCGGACGAGCTGGTGAAGAGCTTCCGCCGCGCCGGCGCGGACATGGTCATCACCTATTGGGCACCGCTGCTCGCGAAAGCGCTGCATCAAAATAGCCACCCGTGTTGATGGACTGGCGCGCAGGAAGCTAACGCAGGCGTATGCTCTTTTGCATCAGCGACGCCACGCTGTGCCCTCTGCTCTCCGACCCTTCTTCGTGAAGATGGCAGGCCACCTGCCGGGATCCGAAGCGCCGGAGACGCGGCGTCTCGCTCCGGCAGACCTGCATGGCGAGCGGGCAGCGGCCGGCGAAGCTGCACCCTTTCGGCAGCGCGATGGCCGAAGGAATGTCGCCCTCCAGCAGGATGCGCGGCATGGCACCACCGACCGGCTGGCCGTTGACGATGGACAGGCCGAACTCGCCGCGCGCGGCATTTGCCACTCAGTGGAGGTAGCGAACCACCACGGGCATTTGCTGGCGCAGCGCCTGTACCTACTCAGCCGTCGCATGCTCTCCCAGCGTACGCGGGGCTGCACCGCCCAGTGGATCTGAGGGCCGTCTCGGTCGGCACGGAGGTTAATATCGAGCAAAGGGGCGTGCCGGATGTGATCCCTGCCGAGGCCTGCTATCTCGGCTGGCAGGATGTCGAGCCCGAGATCAACCAGTAGGCATGCCCGTTTGCGACGCTTCTCCGGGAGCGTACTTGCGCAGGATAACGCGGAACGATGGTAGCGGAGGAGGGATTTGAACCCCCGACACAAGGATTATGATTTTGCTACAAGCCCAGATCATGCCGTTTCAAGGTTGATCAAGATACCAACCTAGACGTTTGATATGCTTCGACAAAGCCTGCTCAGACCGCGATTGCTTGTTCCTTGCCGTATCATTCAAGTCTGCGTCCCAAAATACCCCGGTGCAACCCAATTTTGGTACGCATCACAATAGACGGAGCCAGTCATCAAGGCGACGACTGCTTTGCGCCCCCATTGCGGACGTCTATGCTCCACTTGCCGTTGTCAAAGAGCAGACGCCCGGCAGCTGCGCTAAAACTGGTCACAGGATTCCGAGCATCGACAGACAACGGAGCCGCGGCAAGCCACCTTCAGCATCTGAACTAGTGGTCGGATACAGCCACCGAGCTTCTCTTCATTTGGCACCCGAACAGTGACGTAGCAGGCAATTTGCGCTCTAGCGGCCGCGATCTTCGAACGCTTGCGCCGCTGAGCATCGGCGTTGAGACTTCTGCAGCAGTTAGCATCGCTTTGATAGCCCCCGACTTCGCAGCGGCGGGTGTGTCTTAGGATCAAAGCCTATCCGTTCTAGTCCACGTTGACGCCGTAGATGTGAGCAACGAGCCGAGGATCCGTGGGCCGCTAGACATAGCCTGCTGCCGTATGCGGGCCCTGCGCCGAGCGATAGGCGAGCAGCTTGCGCTCGTAGCGACAGACCTCGCGCCCGTCGCGGCCGACACCGCGCGTCAGCACGTGCAGGATGCCCTGCTCGGGGCGACTGTTGGACATGCGCTTGTCGAGGATTTCCGATTCGGCGAAGATGGTCTCGCCGTCGCGCGCCGACCCCGCGAACGTGACGTTCTCCCATGCGAGGTTCGCCACGACCCGGCCAAAGGCGCGGGTGGTGGCGGCGCTGAAGGCGACGACCATCCAGGCCTCGGGGATCGCCGGCTCGCCGCCGCCGGCCAGCCGCGCCACGTCGGCGTCGACCAGCACCGGTGAATGGTCGCCGGCAAAGCGCGCCCGCTCCCGCGCCTCGCTCCACGAGAAGGTGAAGCCCGGCCGGTGCTCGATCATCAGGCCCGGCACGAAGGCGTCGAACTCGATGCCGATCGTCTCCACGAACTCGTTGTCGCCGATCGCCACATGCGAGGGAAAATCCATGGTCGGTGTCCTCAATAGCCGAGCGCCGGCAGCGGGCCGCGCCCGTCGCGGTAGATGCTCTGGGAATAGTGGATGAAGGCGACGTCGGTGCCGTCCGGCCGCGACATCGTCGCCTCGCAGGTCAGCACGCCGCAATCCGCGTCGTCTGGGTCCGGCCCGACCGAGAGCACGCGCGTGCGCGCATAGAGCGTGTCGCCGCCGAACACCGGGCTGGTCAGGCGGATCGAGGAGAAGCCGCGGATGCGCTTGCGCCGCCCGAAGGTCTTCCAGCCCAGCCCGACGGCGCGCTGCAAGGTGAGCGTGCTGACCACGAGCGGGCGGCCGAACTCGGTCTTGGCGGCGTAGTTCTCGTCATAGTGGATCATCGCCTGGTTCAGCGTCGCCAGCGCCTCGTCGACATTGTCCTGCTGCGAGACGGTGATGCCGGGGCGGTGATGGAATACTTGGCCGGCGGCGAAGCGCTCAAATGGAAGGCCCACGGATTCGCGGATCCTCAGCTTTCCGACTTCATGGAATGCGGCGAACATTATGTCTCCTTGCCGATTGTCAGGACCGGGCTTGCACCCGCGCCAGCGCCCGCCGGGCCGAACCGGCCACGGGCGCGTCGATCATGCGGCCGTCCACCGTGGCGACGCCGCCGCCCGCCGCCTCGATCGCGGCGACGATCCGGCGCGCGCGGTCGACCTCGTCGGGCGTCGGGCTGAACGCCGCGCGGATCGGCCCGACCTGTGCGGGGTGGATGGCGAGCTTGCCGCTGAAGCCGAGGTCGCGAACGCGCCGCGCCTCCTCGGCGAGCGCTTCGGGCGCATCGATCTTGAGGAAGGGGACGTCGAATGCGGGCAGCCGCGCCGCCGCCGCGGCCCTCACGAGCGCGCATCGCGCCGCCAGCAGCGGCTCCCACGCGAACGCCGCGCCGAGGTCGGCCGCGAGATCGGCGCCGCCGAACACCAGCGCGTCGCCCTCGCCGAGCGCCGCTGCGATCGCGCGCGCATTGTCGATGCCGGCGGCGCTCTCCACCGCCGCCATCAGCGCCCGCGCCGGCCGCGGATCGAGCTGCCGGACGATTTCGATGTCGCGCGCGCTCTCGACCTTGGGCAGCACCAGGCCGTCGGCCGGCAGCCTGCCGTCGGCAAGCGCGGCGAGGTCGTCGAGGCCGGCCCGCGTCGACGCTCCGTTGATGCGCACATGGACGGCCGAGCCGTCGCTCCGCGTGGCCAGATAGTCGATGACGGCCGCTCGCGCGGCGCCCTTTTCGCCCGCGGGCACGGTGTCCTCGAGGTCGATGACGACCCCCTCGGGCGAAGCCTTGCGTGCCTTTTCGAAGCGATCCGGCCG
>JAFKJY010000074.1 GCA_017305835.1 Hyphomicrobiales bacterium | reverse complement strand
CGCGACGTCGATGGCGCGCGCGGCGTGCGGACTGTCGTCCACGCCGCAGAGGATCCGCCCGCTCATCCGATCTCCCTTCCCGATGCCGTCCGGGGCATCTTGCCAGCAGCGGCGGGACCAAGGCAATGCCGCCGCGCCGGCCGGGGCGCGGCCATTCGCCCGCCCCCCGCACCGCTTGCCGACCGCTCCCGCGCGCGGCAGGCTGGCCCCCGGCAGAACGGGAGGAAACCATGCCCAAGGCCCTTTACGAGAAGCGCGGCAAGATCGCCTATGTCACCTTCAACCGTCCCGAGGCGATGAACGCCATCGACCTCGAGATGCACGAGCTTTTGTGGGACATCTGGCGCGAGTTCCGCGACGACGACGCGGTCGAGGTGGCGATCGTCACCGGCGCCGGCGACGAGGCCTTCTGCGCCGGCGCCGACCTGAAGACCCACCTGCCCCACTGGGTCGCACACGCCGACGCCATGCTGCCGCGCAGGAAGATCGGCGACGGGCTGGGCGGCATCACCCGCGGCCTGCACCGCATCTACAAGCCGATCGTTGCCGCCGTGAATGGCTGGGCGCTGGCCGGCGGGCTGGAGAACGCGCTCGCCTGCGACATCCGCATAGCCTCGGAGCGGGCTCAGTTCGGCTCCTTCGAGGTGCGCCGCGGCTTCCACCATGGCGACGGCGGCATCGTGCGGCTGGTCAACATCTGCGGCGCCGGGCTGGCGCTGGAGATGCTGCTGACCGGCGAGCCGATCGACGCCGAGCGCGCCCGTCAGGTGAACATGGTCTCCAGGGTCGTGCCGCACGAAAAACTGATGGAGGAGGCCGAGAAGGTCGCCGCCCAGATCCTGCGCAACGACCCGTGGGCGATCCGCTCGGCCAAGGAGACGATCCTCAACGTCATCGGCCGCCCGCTCGACGACCAGCTCGCCTACGAAGCCTTCACCGGCTACTCGGGCGCCGCCAACCCGCCGGTGCGGCAGCTGCTGGGACGGTTTTATGACAAGACCGACGAAGGCCGGGCGGGGAAGCACGGGCGAACGGAAGAGTGACACATCCGACGATCAATCACTGGAAGGCTTCGGCTTAGGAGCGTCCGGCCTAAAGGCGTCGTTGACGTCTGTCTTGGAAAAGTCGCCGTGTGGTGCTTCCCACATATTGTCAAAAAACTTCTTCTGCTCCAGCCAGGCCCTCTCATGCTCTGGAGATTTGAACTTCCATTCCTTTTGCAGCTTTCGGGGACCGGCTGTCTCTTTAGACATGCGTCACCTGATCGGGAACGTCATTATCTCGCTGAAGACGCTTCATAGCTGATGATACAGCTCCGTAATAGTCTCAGCCTCATACCGGATCGGCACCGGGCTTTGCGGCGTCCAGCCTTCCGCCGCCTCGCCCGCCATCAGCCGGCAGGCCGCTTCCGTAGTCACCACGGCGCCGCCATAGAGCCGGTTGGCGAGGTTGAGGACGCCGGTCTGGTGCATGGCGAGCGAGCCGCTGGTGCAGGCGTCCTTGACGAGTGCCACGCGAAGATCGAGCTTCAGCGCGTCCTTCACCGTGGCGTCGACGCAGGCCTCGGTCCACACACCGGCCACGAACAGCCATTCGATCCCCCGCGCCTTCAGCTCCCTGCCGAGACCGGCGCCGAAGGCGCTCGCCTCGGTCTTGACGATCAGCCTCTCGTCGCCCTGCGGCGCGACCTCCGGGCAGATCGCGCTGAGCGGGTCGTCCTTGTCGGAGAAGGCCGAGCGCCCGTCCGGCAAACGCGGATGGAAGGCGCGGGTGGTGTCGGCGGCGGTGTCGACGACATAGGCGTAGTGGTGAACCGGGATGCCTTTCGCCCGCGCCGCCGCCTGCAGGCGCTGCACGTTGGCGATCACCCGGTCGAACCCGACCGCCAGCACCCGCGCGTCCCGCCGGTGCTCCTCCTGCAGGTCGATGCAGATCAGGGCCGAGGCCGCGGGGTCGATGCGAAGCGCCTGTCGCATCCCTATCCCCGCAGCCGCTCGAAATTGGCGTCGAACAGCGGCGCGGGCTGGAGCCGCGCCTTGTGGCGGCGGCCGAGCAGCTCGATCTCGAACCCGTCCGGCTCGTCCGCGATCTCCTTCGGCACGTAGCCCATGGCGATCGACTTCCCGGCATTGTGCGCATAGCCGCCCGACGTCACCCAGCCGCGCACGGCGCCGCCATGCCAGATCGGCTCGTCGCCGATCACGTCGGCGTCCTCCGCCTCCATCACGAAGGCGCGCAGGCGCAGCCTGCCGCCCGCCTGCCGCTCGGCCTGCGCCGCCTCCCGTCCGATGAAGGCGGCTTCCTTGGAATAGGCGACGAAGCGGTCCATGCCGGCTTCGAGCGGGCCGTAGATCGGCCGGTACTCGCGCGCCCACGAGCCGTAGTTCTTCTCCAGCCTCAGCGCGTTGAGCGCCCTGCTGCCGAACAGGCCGAGGGAAAACTCATCGCCGGCCTTGGTCAGCGTCTCGAAGACGTGCCGCTGATATTCCGGCGCCATCCAGATTTCGTAGCCGAGGTCGCCCGTATAGCTGATGCGGCCGACGATGCACGGCGCCATGCCGATGTCCATGCGCCGGATCGCCATGAACGGGAACGCCGCGTTCGAGACGTCCCCGGCCGTCACCTTCGCCAGCAGCTCGCGCGAGCGCGGTCCGGCGATCGAAAGCCCGACCTGCGACAGGCCGAGCGCCTCGACCCGCACCGGGCCGTCCGCCGGCAGGTGCGTCTCGAACCAGCGCATATGGTACTGCTCGGCGACGCCGGAGCCAAAGATCATCCATTCCTGCACCGGATGACCCCCACCCCTTACCCCTCCCCACAAGGGGGAGGGGGGCGTCAACGTCGCGCCTGCCGCTGAGGCACCGGTGCCGGCCGCCAACGCCTCAGAATCCCCCTCCCCCTTGTGGGGAGGGGTTAGGGGTGGGGGTCCCTCTGCCGACAGATTCGCCAGGGTAAAATCCCCGATCAGCTTGCCGTCCTCTTTCAGCATCGGCGCCAGCGCCATGCGGCCGGGCTGCGGCAGGCGGCAGGCGAGCAGCCGGTCGAGCCAGCCTTCGGCCCCCTCGCCGGTAATGCGGTATTTCGCGAAGCTGGAGATCTCCATCAGACCCACGCCTTCGCGCACCGCCCTCGCCTCGCGCGCGACATGCTCGAAATCGGTCGAGCGCCGCCACGAGAACGCGTCCTTCACGCCCTCGGGCGCATACCAGAGCGGCACCTCCAGCCCGTAGGCGACGCCCCACTGCGCGCCGCGCGCAGACAGAAGGTCGTAGACCGGCGTGGTCCTGAGCGGCCGGCCCGCCGGCAGCTCCTCGTTGGGGAAGCGGATCGAGAAGCGCCGCGAATAGTTCTCGCGCACCTTGGCGTTGGTGTAGCGCATGCTCGCCCAGTCGCCGTAGCGCGCCACGTCCATCGCCCAGATGTCGGCGCCGGGGTCGCCGTCGACCATCCAGTTCGACAGCGCCAGCCCGACGCCGCCGCCCTGCGAAAAGCCCGCCATCACGCCGCAGGCCGACCAGAAGCCCGGCAGCCCGCGCACCGGCCCGACCAGCGGGTTGCCGTCCGGCGCGAAGGTGAAGGGGCCGTTGATGATCTTCTTGATGCCCGTCTTCTGGAAGGCCGGGAAGTGGCGGAAGCCGACCTCCAGCGAGGGCGCGATGCGGTCGATGTCGGGCTCCAGCAGCTCGTGGCCGAAATTCCACGGCGTGACGCGCTCCGACCACGGCTTGCCGGCCTTCTCGTAGGTGCCCATCAGCATGCCGCCGCGCTCCTGGCGCAGATAGAGCTCGCCGTCGAAGTCGACGGCATGGATCACCTCCGTGCCGGTCCTGGCGTTCCACTCCGCGACCTCGGGCATGTCCTCGGTGATGAGGTACATGTGCTCCATCGCGAGCACCGGTAGCTCCAGCCCGACCATGCGGCCGACCTCGCGCGCCCACAGGCCGGCGGCGTTGACGACGTGCTCGGCCACCACCTCGCCCTTGTCGGTGATCACGCGCCACGCGCCGTCCGGCCGCCGCACGATGTCCTCGACCTTGGTGAAGCGGTGCACCTCGGCGCCTAGCTTGCGCGCGGCCTTCGCGTAGGCATGCGTCACGCCCGACGGGTCGAGATGGCCGTCCTCGGAATTGCGCACCGCGCCGACGAACTGCTTCGGGTCGATCAGCGGCATCAGCCGATGCGCTTCCTCGGCCGAGATTTCTTCGAGGTCGAGGCCGAGATAGCGGCCCTTGGCGACGACGCCGCGCAGCCAGTCCATGCGCGCCTCGGTGGCCGCGAGCAGCACGCCGCCGGTGACGTGCACGCCGGTCGCCTGCCCGGACAGCTCCTCGATCTCCTTGTAGAGCTCGATCGTGTATTTCTGCAGCTTGGCGACGTTGGGGTCGCCGTTGATCGTGTGCATGCCGCCGGCCGCGTGCCAGGTCGAGCCGGAAGTCAACTCGTCGCGCTCCAGAAGCATCACGTCCGTCCAGCCGCGCCGGGCCAGATGATAGAGCACGGACGCGCCGACCACGCCTCCGCCGATGACCACGACACGCGCATGAGACTTCATGATTGTTCTCTGATTTCAGTTAGTTGGGAGAGAATAGGGAATCAGGATGGGAGGCGGTTGAATCATCTTCTCAACGACAGGTAGGGGGCGCACTTCTCACGGCTCGCCCGCTCCGATCTCTTCCTTGCGCTTTGCGACATAGGCCTCCAGCGCCTCGCGGGTCCCCGGATCCATCGCCGGCTGCTCGTACTCTTCCAGCGCCTTCTTCCACACCTTCGTCGCGCGCGCCGTCGCGTCGAGCCCGCCCGCCTCAAGCCACGCCTCGTGGTTCTGCCAGTTCGACAGCATGGGCTGGTAGAAGGCGGTCGCGTAGCGTTCCAGCGTGTGGGCGTCGCCGAAGAAGTGTCCGCCGGTCGGCACGCGGCCGAGCGCGTCGAGCGCCAGCTCGCCCGCGTCCACCGCGATGGGGCTCAGGAACTCGGTCATGTGCTGGATCATCTCCACGTCGATGACGAGCTTCTCGAACGAGGCCGTCAGCCCGCCCTCCTGCCAGCCGGCGGCGTGGTAGACGAGGTTGGCGTGGCCGAGCAGCGCGCCCCACAGCGCCATCATCGTCTCGTAGGCCCCTTGTGCGTCGGCCGCGTTGGAGGCCGAGCCGGGCGTCGTGCGGTAGGGCAGATTGTAGCGCCGCGCGAGCTGTCCCGACGCGATGTTGGCCTTGGTATTCTCCGGCGTCCCGAAGGCCGGCGCCCCAGAGCGCATGTCGACGTTCGACGTGAAGGCGCCGTAGATCGCCGGCGTGCCCGGCCGCACCAGTTGCGTCAGCGCGATGCCGAACAGCGCCTCGGCGTTCTGCTGCGCCAGCGCGCCGGCGAGCGTCACCGGGCTCATCGCGCCCATCAGCGTGAACGGCGTGACGCAGACCGGCTGGCCGTGCGCGGCCATCGTCATGAGGCCGTCCGCCATCGCCTCGTCGAGGCGGCGCGGCGAGTTGACCGAGATGATCGTCGTCACGCCGGGGTCGCGCGCGAACGCCTCCAGCGACAGCCCGCGCGCGATCGCCATCATCGAGATGCCGTCGAGCGCCCTGCCCGAGCCGATCGCGGAGAGGTGAAAGCTCTTGTCGGTCAGGGTGAGGTTGGCGAGGTAGGTGTCGAGATGGCGCGAATTGGCCGGCAGCTCGACCGGCGCGCAGACCTGGTTGCCCAGCATGGTGATCGCGTTGAAGTGCTGCGCGAGCCGCACGAGGTCGCGATAGTCGCGGAGGTTGCCGGCGCGGCGGCCGCGCTCCATGTCGTGCACGTTGGGTGGCCCGGCGACCAGCGTGAAGGCGACGTCGTCGCCGCCGAGATGGACGCGGCAGTCCGGGTTACGCGGCGTCAGCGTGCAGGTCGACGGCACCCTGGCGACCAGTTCCATGACCAGCCCGCGGTCGGCGCGCACCGTGCGGCTCGCGCGGTCGACCGTCGCGCCGGCAGCCGCGAACAGGTCGAGCGCGGCGGCGTTCATCACCTCGATGCCGAGCGTTTCGAGGATCGTCATCGAGGCGTCGTGGATCGCCTCGACATGGTCGTCCGACAGCACCCGCATCGGCGGCGTCGAATAGCGGACGCGGCGGCGCGGAAGCTGCGGGATCCGGCTCTCGCTGCGGGCCTGGCCTCGGCCTGCCGAGCGGCGTCGTCTGGGTTCGGCGTTCATGCCCCATCATGGGCTCCGCCGCGGCCCGCGTTGTCGGATTTACGTCACGCAGCGCATGATTTTAGACAGAGCGGCATGTCTGCCGGCAAGATTGTCACTTTTGCGACATGCCCGGTCGCCGGCATGGCAGGGGTCGGCAGGCGCGGCCGCGCTGCCTCCGCCTTCCGCGGCACTCCCGGCGCCATCGAGGCTGGACGCGGGCGGCCGCAGCGGGCAGAAACCCGGAAGGGAGAATCCGCCTTGAACACGATCTTCGCGCTGTCGCCGCTGCTGCTTCTCGTTGCCTTCGCGGCCTTTGCCCTGCTGTCGCTGCTGCTGTCGCTCTTCGCCCTCGGCGCGCTCCACCGACGCTGGACGGCGGATGCGCGCATCCTGCCCGTCGCGCCCTTCTTCACCGCCGTGACGACGATCTGGGCGCTCTCGCTCGGCTTCGCCGCGGCCGACCTGTGGGGCGTGCGCTCGCAGGCCGAGCAGGCCGCCAGCGCCGAGCGCTCCTCGATCAGCCGCCTCCACGGCATGTCGGAGCGCGACGCGCTGGACGCGCCGCACCTGCGCGAGGCGCTCGCCGCCTATGTCGGCGCCGTCGCGCAGGCCGAGTGGGGCGAGACCGCCAACGCCCAGCCGGCCGAGGAGGTCGAGCGCGCGCTGCAATCCATGCGCCTCGCCATCATCGAGCTCGCCCGCGCCGGCACGCCGCCGGCGCTGATGGCCAAGATGGCGCAGGACTTCGACGAGCTGCAGGACGCGCGCAACACGCGGCTCGCAATCGGCGTCAGCTCCGTCAGCGAATACAAATGGTATCTCGTGCTGGTGCTGACCGTGATGTCGATGATCGCCATCGCGGCCGTCCACGCCGACCGGCCGCCGGCCGGCCGCTGGGCGCTGGCGATCTTCGCCGTGGCCGCCACCGCGAGCCTGTGGATCCTGGCGCTCTACGCCAACCCCTATTCGGGCGGAGCGAGGATCACCTTCCACCCGCCGGCGGTGACGGCGGGCTGAGGCGGCTCCTACGGCCGGCGCGGCTTCCCGTCCGGCCGGCTGATGCCCAGCCTGCGGCGCGCCTCGGCCGGCGACGAGGCGGTCTTGACCGGGCGCGGCTGCTGCCCGGTCTTGCCCTTCGCCTGCGCCTTCTCCTTGCGGGTGGGCGCGGTGGCGGGCCTCACCTCCGCGCTCGCCGCCTGGCGCCCCTCGCCGACCTCGGTCAACGACTTCTCCGGCGCCGATTCGCCCGGCCGCGCGCTGACGGCCTTCGACGCCGAGGCCTTCGGCCGGGCCGCCCCGCGCTGGGCGCGCGCGGGCGAGGCTTCCGCGCCCGCCGCCGGCCGCTCGGGCAGCGCCTGCGCCGGCGCGGCCTTGCGCCGTCCTCCCGCGCGGAACGCGGCGTCGGCTTGCGCCGCGCTCTTGCCCTTGAAGCTGATCACCGGCTCCATGCGCGCGAGCTGCTCGTCGTCGAGCCAGCACAGGCTGCGATGCCCGTTGCCGAGGTTCCTCAGCGGCGGCAGCTCGGTCTCGCACTTGTTGCCCGGCACGAACTGCTTCCAGCGGCAGCGCGTCTGGAACGGACAGCCGGGCGGCGGGTTCATGGCCGACGGGATGTCGCCTTCGAGCACGATGTGCTTCTTGACCACGCTCGTGTCGGCGATCGGGATCGCCGACAGCAGCGCCTCCGTGTAGGGGTGGTACGGCGGCGAGAAGATCTGGTCCGTCGTGCCCTGCTCCACGATGTGGCCGAGATACATGACGATGACGCGGTCGGCGATGTAGCGCACGACCGACAGGTCGTGGCTGATGAACAGCATCGTCGTCTTGTTCTCGCGCTGGATGTCCATCAGGAGCTCGGTGACGGCCGCCTGCACCGACACGTCGAGCGCCGACACCGGCTCGTCGGCCACCACCACCTTGGCCTTGCCGGCGAAGGCGCGCGCCACGCCGATGCGCTGCTTCTGCCCGCCCGAGAGCTGGCGCGGCATGCGCTCGGCGAAAGCCCGCGGCAGCTTGACGAGGTCGAGCAGCTCGAACATGCGCTGCCGCCGCTCCGCCATCGAATTGCCGACCTTGAACTTCTCCAGCGTGCGGATGATCTGCGAGCCGACCGAATGGCTCGGGTTGAGCGTGTCGAACGGGTTCTGGAACACCATCTGGATGGAGCTGACGGAGTCCGTGCTGCGCGCCTCGACCGGGGTCGCCTGGATGTCGGAGCCGGCGAGCTTGACGCTGCCGGAGGTCGCCGTCTCCAGCCCGAGCAGGACCTTTGCGAGGGTCGACTTGCCGCAGCCGCTCTCGCCGACGATCGCCACCGTCTCGGATTCGCGCGCCTCGAAGCTGATCTCCTCGTTGGCCTTCACCGTGCGCGTCTCGCCGCCGCCGAAGATCGCGTTGGCGGAGACCTGGTAGTATTTCCTGAGATGGTCGATGGTCAGCACCGGCTTGCCGGGCTTGACCGGCTCCTTCGCGGTCTGCGCGCCGGCCGGCAGCGCCGACCAGTCGATCTCGTCGAAGCGCACGCAGCGCGAGAAGTGCCGGTCCTGCCCGCCCACCTCGATCATCGGGATCTCGGCGACGTCGCAGACGCCGGCCTTGAAGTGGTGGCAGCGCGGCCCGAAATTGCAGCCCTTCGGCCGGTCCTGCGGCAGCGGGAGCTGGCCGGGGATGGCGACCAGCGGGCGGCTGTTCTTGTCGGCGCCCGGCAACGGGATCGAGCGGAACAGCCCCTGCGTGTAGGGGTGCCGCATCGTGTCGAACACGTCCTTGATCGAGCCGGTCTCGACCGCCTCGCCGGAATACATCACCGTGATGCGGTCGCAGGTCTCGAGGATCAGGCCGAGATTGTGCGACACGAAGATCATCGACGTACCGAAGCGCTTGCCCAGCCCCTTGACCAGCTCGACGATGCCGGCCTCCACCGTCACGTCGAGCGCCGTGGTCGGCTCGTCGAGCAGCAGCAGCGCCGGCTGCGACAGCAGCGCCATGGCGATGACGATGCGCTGCTGCTGGCCGCCCGAGAGCTGGTGCGGGAAGCTGCGCATCATCCGCTCCGGGTCGGGCAGCTTGACCGCCCGCACCATCTCCAGCGCGCGGTTGTAGGCCTCCTCCTTCGACACATGATCGTGGATCAGCGGCACTTCCATGAGCTGCTGGCCGACCTTCATGGCCGGGTTCAGGCTCGCCATCGGCTCCTGGTAGATCATGGCGATCTCGTTGCCGCGGATGGCGCGCAGCTCGGCGTCGCTCATCTCGCCCATGTCGCGGCCCTTGAAGCGGATGCGGCCGCCGACGATGCGGCCGACATTCGACAGGTCGCGCATGATGCCGAGCGAGACGGTCGACTTGCCGCAGCCGCTCTCGCCGACGATGCCCATCGCCTCGCCGGGCAGCACCGTGCAGGAGAAGTCCATCACCGCCGGGATCTCGCCCTTGCGGGTGAAGAAGGAGATCGACAGGTTCTCGATCTCCAGGATCGGCTCGGCGGATTTTTCGATGTGCGTTGCTTTGACGGCTTCGTTCATCGGTCGGCCTCAGTCTTTCAGCGATTGTTCGCGCAGCGCGTCGGCGAGCAGGTTGAGCCCGAGCACGAAGCTCATCAGCGCGAAGACGGGCGGCAGCGCCGGGTGCACGGTCGCCCTGAGCAGCCGGCTGGCGTCCTTGATCGCCGTGCCCCAGTCGGGGCTCTCCGGCGCCAGCCCCAGGCCGAAATAGCCGAGCGTGCCGAGCAGGATGGTGGTGTAGCCGATGCGCAGGCAGGTATCGACGATCAGCGGCCCGCGCGCATTGGGCAGGATCTCCCACAGCATGATGTACCACGGCCCCTCGCCGCGGGTCTGCGCCGCCGCCACGTAGTCGCGCGTCTTGATGTCCATGGCCAGCCCGCGCACGATGCGGAACACGCCCGGCGCGGAGGCGAACACCACCGCCACGAAGATGTTGAGCTCGTTCGGCCGGATCGACACGATGCCGAGCGGGTCCTTGTCGAACACCAGCCCCATATAAATCCAGCCGCCGATCAGGATGGTGGCGGCGAGCAGCGGGTAGAGCCGCTCCGGCCGGCTCCTGAACCGCGTCCAGAACAGCACGCAGAAGAAGATGACCGGGAAGATGAAGAACACGCCCGCCATCGCATAGGGCAGCGGCGTGTCCATGATGCCCGGCGTCACCAGCAGGTAGAACAGCAGGATCACCGGGAAGGCCAGCACGAGGTTGGCCAGGAACGACAGGATCGTGTCGATCCGGCCGCCGTAATAGCCGGCAGGCAGGCCGAGCGTCGTGCCGACCATCAGCGCGAACAGCGTTGCCGACGGCGCGATGATCAGCACGATGCGGCTGCCGTAGACCATGCGGCTGAACACGTCGCGCGCCAGCTTGTCGCCGCCGAGCAGGTATACGCCGCCGGTGTCGGGCACCACGGAGCCGGGCAGCGCGTCCTTCATCGCCACGATCTGGCCGAGCGGGTCGAACGGCGCGATGATGTGCGAGAAGATCGCCGTGAACAGCCAGAACAGGCAGATCACCACGCCCGCGATGCCGACGCCGGAATCGAAGAGCTGGCCGTAGAGCCCCAGCCGGCGCCGCCAGACCATGCTGGCGGCGACGATGATGGCAAGCGCCAGCCACACCGGCCAGAACTGGACGAGGACGCCCCAGATGATGGCGATCGCGCCGATGCGTTCGGTGGGCATGCGGTCCTCCCTACTGCACGCGGATGCGCGGGTTGAGATAGGCGTAGCCGACGTCGGAGATGAGCTGCGTGAGGAGCACGACGAAGACGGAGACGAGCGAGCAGCCCAGGAGCAGGTCGATGTCGTTGTTGCTGGCGGCCTCGACCAGCGTGTAGCCGAAGCCCTGGTAGCGGAACATCGTCTCGACCACGACCACGCCGGTAAGCAGCCACGGGAACTGCAGCATGATGACCGTGAACGGCGCGATCAGCGCGTTGCGCAGCGCGTGCTTGACCACCACGCCGCCGAAGCTCAGCCCCTTGAGCCGCGCGGTGCGGATATATTGCTGCGTCATCACCTCGACCATCGAGGCCCGCGTCATGCGCGCTATGTAGCCGATGCCGTAGATCGCCAGCGTCATCACCGGCAGGGTGAAGTTGTAGAAGGTGATGCCCTGCGAGGCCGAGGCGGCCGAGCCGTTGAGCCAGCCGAGCCACGAGGCGAAGACGACGGTGAAGATGACGCCCGAGACGTATTCCGGCGTCGCCGTCGAGGCGATCGAGATCACCGAAAGCGTGCGGTCGGTGCGCGAGCCCTCCCGCATGCCCGCCAATATGCCGATCAGCAGCGAGACCGGCACCATCACGATCAGCACCCACATCATCAGCGTGCCCGTCGCCGCGAGCGCCGGGAAGAGCTTGGTCGAGACCGAGGTGCGGAACTTGGTCGAGCAGCCGAAATCGCCCTGCAGGATGCCGGAATATCTCGGCTCCGCCGGGTCGTTGCAGAACGAGAAGCGCGCCGTCGGCTGGCCGGTCGTCGGGCTGATGATCGGCTGCTTCTTCACCACCCCGATCCACTGTCCGTAGCGGATCAGGAAGGGCTGGCGGTAGCCGTTGCGCTCGAGCCACCGCTCCTGATCGGCATGCGAGGCGCGCATGTCCATCTGGCTCAGCGCCAGCTTGGTCAGGTTCGGCTCGAGATTGACCATGAAGAAAACGACGAGCGTCAGGCAGACCATGGTCAGAGCCATGCCGCCCAGGCGCCTCAGTATGAATGTGAGCACCTTGCCCCTCCCCTCCGGTGGGGTGGTTGTCTTCTGTGGCGAAAACGGAAAGGGCCGCGAGCGCGGCCCTTTCCTGTAAACGCGCCCGTCAGGCCTGGTCGAGCCAGACCTTGTGCACGTCGATCTCGAACATCGGATGCATGCCGAAATCCTTCACCGCCTCGACCGTGTGGCGGTAGAGCTTGCGCCAGTACGGCTGGATCAGGATGCCGGAATCCTGGATGATCTGCTCGATATCCTTCATCACGGCCTTGCGCTTGTCGTTGTCGGCGATCGTCAGCGCCTGGTCGATCAGCTTGTCGAGATCGGGGTTGGAGTAGGCCGTCTCGTTCCACGCGCCGCCGGTCTTGTAGGCGAGCGTGATGACCTGGATGCCGAGCGGCCGCATGTTCCAGTTGGTGGCCGAGAACGGATACTTGGTCCAGTCGTTCCAGAACGTGCCGCCCGGCAGCACCGTGCGCTTCACCTTGAAGCCGGCCTCGCGCATCTGCGCGGCGACAGCGTCGCAGGTGTTCTTGTGCCAGTTCTCGTCGACCGAGATGATCTCGTGCTCGAAGTCCTGCTGGCCGGCTTCGGTGATCAGCGCCTTGGCCTTCTCGATGTCGCGGTTGAACGGCGCGATCTCGGCCCAGTCGGGCTGGATCGGCGCGACATGGTAGTTGTCGGCCTTGGTGCCGGCATTGTTGATGCCGAGCTGCAGGCAGACATTGTTGTCGACGGCGTACTGTACCGCCTGACGGACCTTCTGGTTGTCGTAGGGCTTGTTGGCGACGTTCATGCGCACGGTGAGCGTCGTCGAGGTCGACACCTCGGACTTCACCAGCTTCATGTCGTCGAGGATCTTCACGAAATCGGCCGTCGTCTCGTAGTTGGCGTGGATTTCGCCGGCCTCGAAGGCGTTGACCTCGGCGTTCGGATCGCTGGAGCCGTAGTCGATGAACTCGACGCCGTCGAGATAGGCGTCGCCGCCCCACCACTTGCCGTTCTCGCGGCGCTTGAAGACGACGCGGTTGCCCACCTCGTAGGAGACGAGGTCGAACGGGCCGGTGCCGATCGGGTTCTTGACCCAGTCCGCGCCGGTCTCGTCGAAGCTCTTGTGCACGACGAGCGCCGGATAGTCCGAGAAGCCCGGGATCACGGTGACATCCGGTGCGGAGAGCTTCAGCTTCACCGTGAAGTCGTCGACGCGCTCGACAGAGCCTTCGCGCAGCTTCTTGGTGGCGGGGTCGATGAGCGAGCCGAGGCGCTGCGTCATCGAGTTGCCCTCGACCGTCTGGTCGCACCAGCGCGTGATGTTGAAGATCACGTCGTCGGCGTTGAACGGGTCGCCGTTGTTCCAGCTCGCGCCCTTGCGCACGTGCAGGACGTATTCGGTGGCCTGGTCGTTGACTTCCCAGCTCTCCACCAGCCGGCCCTCGAACGTGCCGTCGCGGGTGAACTTGACCAGCGGCTCGAGCGACTGGCGCATCGCGTTGGCGATCTCGGACCAGTCGGCCGTGCGCGGGTCCTTGTTCGCCTTGACGAACATCGAGACCTTGAGCACGCCGCCCGTCTTCGGCTCCGCCGCCATCGCGCGGCTGGGCGCGGCGATGCCGATCATGCCGTACGCCATGGCGGTCGACGCCCCGAAGACGCTGGCAAGCGCCAGAAACTCACGGCGGTCCATGCCGCCGCCCTTCACATCCTCGGCCATGGCCTCGATGTGAGCGGGGACTTTGTCCCCGTTGCTCTTGAAGAACCTCATTTGCAACCTCTCCCGTTTCTTGGCAGGTGCCCCAAGCATTCCTGATATGGTTCCCCGTGTCAAAATTTACGGACTTCGCGTGGGGCTCGCCTGAAAATCTGCATGTTTGCCAGCCTCGCGGATGCCGCGATTGCGACAATTATGACGCATTTCCGCCATTGGCCGGCAGAAAACGTGCCGGCACCGGCTAAACTGCTTGTTTTCGCTGGATAAATTTTCCCGGACGGACGGCCCCGCCCGCGGGCGCATGTCGGAAAAGTGATAGCCCTCGGCGGCATGGCCAGCCCGGGCGCGACCGGCCGGAAAGGCCACGGCTGCGCCCTGCGGGCGCCATCGCGGCCTCAGTATTCCTTCTCGTAGAACAGGCCGCCGCGCGTCTTGCCGTTGTCGGTCGCCTCGCCGCGCAGCTTGACGCCCTTGCCCAGCTCGAGGTCGATCGTCGCCTTGCCGGAGCCGGGCTGCGAGCCCTTCTCGATGGTGAGGTAGGTCTTGTCGTTGAGGTACTTGCCGACCGCCACCGAGGTGTCGCCCGTCTTGTCGTCGGTCTTGACGTCGATGTCGTCGAGCCCGGTGCTGTTGCGCAGGTTCTGCAGCAGCGAGGTCGAGCCGCCGACGCCGGCGAGCTGGCCGGCGGCGGCCGCGAGCTGCGCGATCTGCAATGGCGACAGGCCCGACATCGCCTTGCCGAAGACGAGCCGCGCCAGGATCTCGTCCTGCGGCAACGCCGGCGAGGATTCGAAGGCGAAGGACGGGTTGGTCGCAGGCCCCGTCACCACCACCGTCACGGTCGTGCTGTCGATGGTCGAATCCGCCTTGAGGTTGAGATAGGGTACCATCGAGCCGGAGAAGCCGATCGAGCCGCTGGTGAACTGCAGCCTGCGGCCGAGCAGGTCGAGCCGGCCGCGCCTGAGGTCGAAGCGGCCGACCGCCTCGGGCGCGCTCGCCGGGCCGGTCAGCTTGAGCGAGCCGCCGAGCTCGGCGTCGAGGCCCCTGCCCTGCACGAAGATCTCCTGCGGCGCGTTGACCTGGAGGTCGAGCGCGACGCCGCCCGCCCCGCCCGACGAGGCGGTGGCCGGCTGCATCGCCGACTGCTGGTCGGCCACGGCGGCCGGCGCGTTGCGGTGCTTGACGCCGAGCGCGTCGAGCGAGGCCGGCAGGCGCTCGGGGATGGTGACGACCGTGCGGCCGAGATTGATCGTGCCCGACAGCAGCGGCTCCGCCACCAGCGCGCCGGTGACCTTCACCTGCCCGCCGAGATTGGCGGTGACGACGCGGCCGTCTGTGTAGCGGCCGTTGTCGAGCGCCAGCGACAGCTCGGCCGGGAAACCCTTGTCCGGGTCGATCTGCACGGTGCCGCTGCCCTTCACCGTTCCGCCGGTCGACAGCGCGCCGGTGAGGCTGGAGATGGTCGCCGTGCCACCGCCCAGCGTGATCGTGGCGGCGAGATCGTTGATCGCCATGCCGGACGGCGCATGCAGGAAGCGGGCGCCGGCGGTCTTCACCGTGCCGGCCAGCTCAGGCTTGAATAGGTTGCCGCTCACCTTCAGCGCCACGTCGGCGCCGCCGTCGAGGCCGACGCCCTGCGCGGCGAGCCGGCGTGCGAGGAAGCCGAACGGCACCTTGCCGGACAGGCTGGCGTCGACCGTCTTGCGCGCCACGTCGACGCTGCCGCCGCCGCTCATGCCGAGCCCGCTGCCCTCGTCGAGCCTGGCGTCGAAGGTGAGCACGTTGCCGGCGAACCTGCCGGACGAGGTGAGGTTCATGGCGCCGAAGCCGGCCGCGCGCGTCTGCGCGAGCTGGCCGCCGCGCAACTGCGCCTGGTAGGCCACCTGCGGCGCGCTGGCGCTGCCGGTGATCCGCGCGCTGCCCGACAGCGTGCCCTGCGCGTCGATGCCGGGCGCGAACTGGTTGGCGACGGCGGCCGGCAGCGAGGCGAGCGTCACCGAGAGGTCGAGCGCCTTGCCGGCGCTGCCGGAGATCGCCGCCGTGCCGCCGGCCGCCGCGATCGTCGCGCCGTCGAGCCGCACCGTGCCGTTCGTCACCGCGATCGTGGTCGGGCGCGCCAGCCTGGCCGCGATGCCGCGCAGCTCGGCGCCCGCCGCCGACAGCTCGACGGTCGTCGTGCCGCCGTCGAGCCGCACGCGGCCCTTGGCGCTGACGGGAATCGCGTTCGCCTTGAGGCTGCCGTCGAAGCCGGTCCACTCGCCGTCCTGCCTCAGCGTGACGGAGACGTCGCGCACCTCGGTCTTGCCGTAGACGATGCGGCCCGCGCTCACCGCACCGCCGACCGTCGGCCGGGCGAGATAGTCGCGCGCGGTGGCGTTGACGCGGATCTCGCCGACCGTCGCGCCGCTCGCGTTCAGGCTGTCGACCAGCGCGTCCAGCGTCGCGGCAGGATGGCCGTCGCCGGCGTCGAGGCGCAGCGAGCCGCGCGCCGAGCCGTCCGCCTCGACCAGCGCCAGCGCCGCCAGCGAGGCGATGTCGGGCAGGCTGAAGGTGATGGTGCCGTCCGGCATCATCCCCTCGGCCAGCGTCAGCGCGCCTTCGAGCTGGTTCTCGCCCAGCGAGATCTTCAGGTCGTCCATCACCGGCCGGCCGTCGCGCGGGGCGAGCGTCCCGGCGCCCTTCAGCGGCTTGCCGCCGACGCTGCCGCTGAGCTGGAAGCGCCCGGTTGGCGCGGCCGGGTCGAGCGTGCCGGACGCATCGAGCTTCAGCCCCTCTATCGCGCGGCCGGCGACCGTCATGCGGTCGCTCGACACGGCGAGCTTCACCTCCGGCCGCGTCGCCGTGCCGCTCGCCGAGAGGGAGAACTGCGCCGCGCCGGCCGCCTTGGCGGAGAGCTTCGACAGGTCGGAGAGCGCGCCCGTCAGCTCGGCCGCGACCGCATCCTTGCCATAGCTCGCCTCGCCCGCGACCTTCAGCGCGCCGGAGGCGGCGTCGAGATCGCTGAGCCGGAACGCACCGTCCTGCCCGCGTCCGACATGGGCCGAGACGGTAACGGTGCGGTCGAGCGCGCCGCGCGCGGCGGCGGGCAGCACGGCCGACAGCATCTCGGCCGTCAGGTCGGCCGACAGCACGCCGGTGTCGGCGGCAAAACTGCCCTTGGCCGAGGCCTGCACGGTGCCGGTTTTCGCCTCGCTCGTCGCGAAGGCGATCGCGTTGCCGTCGACGTCGGCGGCACCCTTTATGTCGAGCGCGCCGGCGAGCAGCCCGGCCAGCACCGCGTTGCTGCTGCCGGCAGCGTCCGCATGCGCCGTAACGTCGATCCTGCCGCGCCGCTTGCGGGCGTCGAAGGCGTCGGAAGTGGCGGTGAGCGACAGGTTCTCGGCCCGGTAGTCGGCCGTGCCGGCCGAGGCGAGGTCGGCGGACAGGTTGATGCCGAGCGCGTCGGCGGGGCCGAACAGCCGCAGGCTCGCCTGCCGCAGCGTGGCGTCCAGCCGCGCCGCGCCTTCGCCGTAGGCGAGCACGACCGGCCGCGCCACGGCTTTCGCGTCCGCGGTCAGGTCGGAAAGCCCCTGCGGGTCGTAGGCGCCGCTCGCCGTGGCAGAGACCGTCTCGGACGTCAGCTCCGCCTGCTCGACATGCACCGCTCCGCCCTCGCCCAGCGTGCCGGCGAAGGTGAAGCGGGTCGTGCCGCGCGCGATGTCGGCGACCGAGGCCGGCAGGAAGGGCTGGAACGCGCCGTCGCCGGTCGCCTCGATCCGGCTGCCGCCATCGGTGAACTGGTGGCGCGCCGTAAGGGTCGCCGCCACCTTGCCGTCGACCGAGAAGGACGCCTTGCCGGCCCAGTTGCTCGCCGGCCCGCCGCCGTCGGCCGTGAAGGCGACCGGCGGCCGTCCCGGCAGCTTGAGCAGGTTGGCGATCACGCCGCCGGCCGGCTCGGAGCCGTCGACGGAAAGCTCGAGGCGGTTGTCGTCCGGCTGGTAGGCGAGCGTCGCGGCGACCTTGCCGGCCTGCCCGTCGGTGCGGGTGAGCTCGAGCGCCGCCTCCGCCGAGAGCGGCGAGCCGCCGGCCCTGACCCTGCCGGTCGCGGCGAGCCGCGCGACCGAGCCGGCGAGCTGCTCGCCGAGCGCGATGTCGGGCAGGTCGATGGCGCGGATGTCGAGCTGCACCGGCAGGCCGCCGGAGCCGCCGCTATCGCTCGTCTCGCCGGCCTGAGGCAGCCGCGCGACCTCGACCCGGCCGGCATGCACCCGTTCCGCGCTGAAGGTGAGGCCGAGCAGCGACAGCGGCGACCAGTCGACCTCGACGTCGCGCAGCGCCAGCCACGCGCCCTCGCCGTCCTCGACGACGACGCGTGCGACCCTGAGATGGCCCGACAGCACGCCGCCCAGCCCGCTGATGCGCACGGTGCGGTCCGGCCCCGAGGCGAGCGAGGAGGCGAGGTTGGCGAGCCCGCCGCGCCCAGCCTGCGTCAGCGTCAGCACCACCGCCGCACCCGCCACGAGAGCGACGAGCGCCAGCAGCGCGTAACGCGCATATCTCCAGAACCGCTTCAGAAACCGCATTCCGCCTCCGGTCAGAACGCCTGACCGATGCCCGCATAGACGCCGAAGCTGGGATCGCCCGGACGCCGGTTCAAGGGAACGGCCGCATCGATGCGCAGCGGCCCGAGCGGCGTCAGGTAGCGGATGCCGAGACCCGCGCCGAACTGCGTCGTGCCGAAATTGGGCGATGTGCCGGCCGACACCGTGCCGGCGTCGACGAACGGCACGACGCCGAACTTGTCGTTGATGCGGATGCGCACCTCGGCCGAGGCCTCGGCGAAGGACAGGCCGCCGGTCGGCACGCCGGCCGGGTCGAGCGGCCCGATGCCCTGGTAGCCGTAGCCGCGCACCGAGCCGCCGCCGCCGCTGTAGAAGCGCCGGTCGGCCGGCACTTGTGCCAGCGGCGCGCCGAGGATGGTGCCCGCAGCGATGCGGCCGGCCACCACGAAACGGTTCTCCGAATCGAGCGCCTTGTAGGCGGAGGCCTCGCCGCGCAGTTTCACGAAGGAAGCCCCGGTGAAGAAGTCGTGCGCCGGCTCGGCATCCACCAGCAGGCGCACGCCGCGCGTCGGGTCGAGCTTGTTGTCGCGTCCATCGTAGACGTATTGCAGCGGGATGCTGGCCAGAAGATGGCTGACCGGCACGACCGGGCTGAAGCTGTCGGTGATGCGCGACCATTCGAGCCGCACCTCGCCCGACACGGTCTGCCTGCGCGTCAGCTCGTAGCGCACGCCGGCGCGCGCATCGACGGAGAGCTTCTCGAACGCGTTCGGATGCTCGAAATTGCCCTTCACGCTGGCGATGAACTTCGAGGCCGGCCCGATCACGCCCGGCTTCTCGAACATGATGCCGGCATTGTAGTTGAGCTGGCCGAAGCTGGTGCCGGCGCCGATACGGCTGATCGAGCCCTCGATGCGCAGCTTCTCGGCGCGGCCGAACAGGTTGCGGTGGCCCCAATAGCCCTCGACGCCGCCGCCGTCGGTCGACGAATAGGTGACGCCCGCGCCGAAATAGCGGTGCTTGCGCTCGCTGACGTTGACGTCGACGGGGATCCGGCCGGCCGCGTCGAGCGCGTCGGCCTCCCTGACCGAGACGCTGTTGAAGACGTCGAGCGCGATCAGCCGCTCGCGCGCGTCGTCCATCTCCTGCGGCGAATAGGTCTCGCCCGGCTTCAGCCCGGCCATGTAGGCGACGAAGCCGGTGTCGACGCTTTCCGTGCCCTCGACGCGCGTGTCGCCATAGCCGGCGACCGGCCCGGCTGCGAAGTCGAGCGTGATGTCGAGCGTGCCGCTCTTGTGGTCGGCGACGATCTCGCGGGAGGCGACGCGGGCGAGCGGCCGCCCCTCCTCCTTGAGCGAGCGCACCATCTTGCTCTCGGCCTCGAGGATCTTGGTCGAGCCCGCCTCGCCGCCGGCGATCAGCCCGTAGCTCGCCGGCATCAGGCTCGCCGCGTCGCCGGTCAGGCGGACGTTGCCGAGCACGAACCGGCGGCCCGGCTCGACGGAGACCGTGACCGGCACCGGCTTCGAGCGGTCGAACTGCGCGTCGAGCGGGATCTCGTCGAGCGGCCTGCCGGCGATCGAAACGTTGACGACGCCGTCGTAGCGCGCCTCGGCGTAGAGCGCGGCGACCAACGCCTCGCGCTCGTTGCGGGCCTTGGCGAGCAGGCCGAGCGAGCCGGAAACCGGCCGCTTCTCGTCGGCCTTCATCACCGAGGCGTCCTCAAGAGCCCCGGCGAGATCGCCGTCCTGCGTGCCCGGCTCGAAGGTCAGCGTGTAGCTGAGCGGGTCGACGACGTCGTCCTCGGCCTTCTTGCCGAACAGGTGGATGCCAAAGAGGTCGAAGGCGAAGGCGGGCGCGGGAGCCGCCCCGAGGCAGGCCGAAAGCGCGCAGGCGGCCGCCAGCCGAAACCGGCTCCGGCGGCGCTCCGTGGCATCTCCATGCTTGTCCCCGTCAGGTCGCATTACCCAAAACTAACCACAAATCCTGAACTTGTAATGAAAACTCTCTCAATTTCCGCCACCCGACGTAACGTAAAGCGGCCACAATCGCGTCGTTCCTTGCGCGGGCCGGGCGCCTTTCCGCAACGAAGGCGCCGGCATTCCGCCGCCCGACGCAATAGCATCTCGACGGCGGGGGGCAAAATTGACCCGCGGGCTGGCGTCTCCTCCTGATTGACAAGAGCGGGCCGGTAGCACCTGATCGGGGTTTCGGGGCGTCCCACGTCTGGAGGAGCGGAATGTCACGTCGCGCGGCCAATCTCATCGCATCGTTCATGCTCATGCTCGGGCTGGCAATGCCGGCAATGGCCGAGCAACGGCAGGTCGTGACGACGCCGGACAGCGACTATTTCGGCTTCGACCTGCGCACGGTGCAGAACGTCACGCTCGACCAGTGCAAGACCACCTGCATCGGCGACAAGCAGTGCCGCGCCTTCACCTACAACACCAAGGCGAAGTGGTGCTTCCTGAAGTCCGACTTCAGCCGCATCAACCCCTTCCCCGGCGCCGTCGCCGGCCGCGTGGTCAGCATCTCGGGCGAGCCGGACCTCGGCGCGCCGGCCGAGCTCTCGTTCCTGCCCGACTATGTCGGCAAGGAAGCGATCCGCTACCGCGCCGAGCTGCTGTCGGCCGAGAAACCGGACGAGACGATGGGCGTCGGCGTCTGGATCGCCGGCGGCGACATGGCCGTCCGCACGGCCGCCTTCCCCGAAGCGGTCGACAAGTACCGCTCCGCCCTCCAGATCACGCCCGACGACCGCACGGTGTGGAGCAAGCTCGCCGACGCCATCCTGCGCGTGGATACCAACGACTATTCCGAGCGCGCCCGCCTGCAGCGCGACGGCACGTCGGCCGCCCTCAACGCCTACCGCCAGACGCGCGGCCGCAACGAGCGGGCCGCGACCCTCGCCCTGCTCGCCCGCGCGCTCGACAAGCGCGACCTCTACCGGCCGGCGATCGAGAGCTACAAGGCGAGCCTCGAGCTGGCCAACAGCGCCGAGGTGCGCGCCGCCTTCGACGATCTGCGCGCCCGCAAGGGCTTCCGCGTGGTCGAGCACACGGTCGACGCCGATTCCGCCAGCCCGCGCGTCTGCATCCAGTTCTCCGAGGACCTGGTGAAGTCCGGCGTCGACTACGCCAAGTTCTTCACCGTCGACGGCGCCGCGCCCAAGGGCGTCACGGTCAGCGACCGCCAGGTCTGCGTCGAGGGGCTGGAGCACGGCAAGTATTACGACATCCTGATGCGCGACGGCGTGCCGTCGAGCGTCGGCGAGAACATCCTCGCCCCCGTCGCCCTCAACATCTACGTGCGCGACCGCGCGCCTTCGATCCGCTTCACCGGCGAGAACTTCGTGCTGCCCTCGACGGCGCGGCGCGGCATCCCGCTGGTCAGCGTCAACACGGAGACCGCAGACGTCAGCCTCTACCGCGTCGGCGACCGCGCGCTGGCGCAGCTTCTCTCGGGCTACCAGTTCCTGCGCGCGCTCGACGGCTACGACGTCTCCAACCTCGAAGAGCAGCTCGGCGAGGCCGTCTGGAAGGGCGAGCTGTCGATCGCCTCCGAGCTCAACAAGGAGATCGTCACTTCCTTCCCGGTCGACGAGGCGCTGAAGGAACGCAAGCCCGGCGTCTACGTGCTCGTCGCCATGCCCAAGGGCGACCAGCCGGATAGCTGGAACGGCCGCGCCACCCAGTGGTTCGTCGTCTCCGACATCGGCCTCCAGACCTATGCCGGGCAGGACGGGCTGACGGTCTTCGCCCGCTCGCTCGCGACCGCGAAGCCGCTTCCCGGGGCAACGCTGACGCTGCTCGCCAAGAACAACGAGATCCTCGGCACCGCGACGAGCGACGCCGACGGCAAGGCGACCTTCACGGCCGGCCTGACGCGCGGCACCGAGGCGATGGCGCCCGCCGCCCTGCTGGCCAAGAACGGCGACGCCGACTTCGTCTTCCTCGACATGACGCGCGCCGGCTTCGACCTGTCCGACCGCGGCGTCACCGGCCGCGCCGCGCCCGGCGCGCTCGACGTCTTCACCTGGACCGAGCGCGGCATCTACCGCGCCGGCGAGACGGTGCATGTCGCGGCGCTTGCCCGCAACGATGGCGCCGAGGCCGTCGCCGACCTGCCGCTCACCTTCATCTTCTCGCGCCCCGACGGCGTCGAGGACCGCCGCATCGTCGCGCGCGGCGAGGCGCTCGGCGGCTACGCGCTCGACCTGCCGCTGCAGCCCAACGCCATGCACGGCACCTGGACGCTCGAAGTCCATGCCGACCCGAAGCAGCCGGCCATCGCCAATGGCCGCTTCCTGGTCGAGGACTTCGTGCCCGACCGCATCGAGTTCGACCTCTCCACCGACGCCGACGAGGTGGCGGTGGGCGGGACGGCCGAGATCGGCGTCGACGGCCGCTTCCTCTACGGCGCGCCGGCCGCCGGCCTGTCGCTGGAGGGCGAGGTCTCGATCTCGACCCTGCGCGAATGGGATGACTTCCCCAGCTATCAATTCGGCCTCGCCGACGAGGAGAACGACGATTCCGGCAACGTCACCGCGCTGGAGGACCTGCCCGTCACCGACGACGACGGCAAGGCCTCGTTCCCGGTGACGATCGAGGCGGTGCCCTCGACCACCCGCCTGCTCGGCGCCACGGTGACCGTGCGCATGAAGGAAGGCGGCGGCCGCGCCGTCGAGCGCGACATCGACGTCGGCATCGCGCCCGGGACCGACATGATCGGCATCCGCCCCGAATTCTCCGGCGAGCAGGTGGCCGAGAACTCGCAGGCCTCCTTCCGCGTCATCGTGGTGACGCCTGAGGCCGAGCGCACCGACATGCGCAACCTCTCCTGGCGGCTGGAGAAGATCGACCGCCACTACCAGTGGTATCGCTCCAACAATTCGTGGAACTACGAGCCGATCACGGTGACGACCAAGGTCGCCGACGGCCGCATCGACGCCACCGCCGCGTCCGAGCCGCAGATCACGGTTCCGGTGACCTGGGGCCGCTACCGGCTGGAGGTCGACAGCCCCGACGCCTCCGGCCCGGCGACAAGCGTCGAGTTCTCGGCCGGCTGGTTCGTCGAGGCGACTTCGACCGAGACGCCAGACGGGCTGGAGATCGCGCTCGACAAGGACAGCTACCGGGTGGGCGAGACCGCCAGACTCAACGTCTCGCCGCGCTTCGCCGGCGAGCTGCTGGTGACGGTCGGCGCCGACAGGCTCTACAGGACCTTCAACGCGTCCGTGCCGGCCGAAGGCGCCACGATCGACATCCCGGTCGACGCCGCCTGGGGCGCCGGCGCCTATGTGACGGCGACCCTGTTCCGCCCCGGCGACGCGCAGGAGACGCGCATGCCGATGCGCGCCATCGGCCTGAAATGGCTGAAGGTCGATCCCGGCGCGCGCAAGCTCGACGTCGCCATCGAGGCGCCGCAGAAGTCCGAGCCGCGCAAGCCCCTGATAGTTCCGGTCATCGCGCCCGGCACGGCCGGCCAGAAGGCCTATGTGACGGTCGCCGCCGTCGACGTCGGCATCCTCAATCTGACCCGCTACACGCCGCCGGACCCGGCCGGCTGGTATTACGGCCAGCGCAGCCTCGGGCTGGAGATCCGCGACCTCTACGGCCGCCTGATCGACGGCTCGCTCGGCGCCATGGGCCGCATCCGCACCGGCGGCGACGGCGGCGGCATGGCCATCGAGGGCAGCCCGCCGACCGAAAAGCTGGTCGCCTTCTTCTCCGGCCCGGTGGAGATGGACAAGGACGGCCGCGCGGTCGTCTCCTTCGACATCCCGCAGTTCAACGGCACCGTGCGGGTGATGGCCGTCGCCTGGACGAAGGATGCCGTCGGCAGCGGCACGGCCGATGTGATCGTGCGCGATCCGGTCGTCGTCACCGCCGGCATGCCGCGCTTCATGGCGCCCGGCGACACCGCGACGCTGCGGCTCGACATCGCCAACACCGACGGCCCGGCCGGCCAGTACCGGCTCTCGGTCGAGACCGACGGCGTGCTCGCCGTCGAGGCCCCGGCCGAGGCGCTGGAGCTCGCCGCCGGCGCGCGCCGCACGGTGGAGCTGCCGCTGACGGCCAACCACACCGGCGACGGCGCGATCACCGTCAGGCTCGCGCATGCCGAAGGCACGGAGGTCACGCATTTCCTGTCCCTGCCGGTGCGGCCGAGCGCGCTTCCCCTTACCACGCGCCACGTCGTCAACCTCGCCGCCAATGGCGGCAAGCTGACGGTGGACGGCGAGCTGCTGGCCGGCAGCCTGCTCGACGGCGCGTCCATCAGCCTGTCGGTGACGCCGATCGCCGCCTTCGACGTGCCGTCGCTGCTCCTGTCGCTCGACCGCTATCCCTATGGCTGCGCCGAGCAGACGACGAGCCGCGCGCTGCCGCTCCTCTATGTCGGCGAGCTGGCGAAGCAGGCCGGCCTCGCGGACGATCCGGCGCTGCACGACCGCATCCAGGACGCGATCCGCCGCGTCGTCTCCTACCAGTCCTCGTCCGGCAGCTTCGGCCTGTGGGGCCCCGGCTACGGCGACCTCTGGCTCGACGCCTATGTCAGCGACTTCCTGACCCGCGCGCGGGAGCAGAAATACGACGTGCCGGCGGAAGGCATGCGGATCGCCCTCGACAATCTGCAGAACTCGCTCGGCTACGACGTCGACCTGACCGAGAAAGGCCCCGAGATCGCCTACACGCTCTACGTCCTAGCCCGCAACGGCCGGGCGTCGGCCGGCGACCTGCGCTACTACGCCGACACCAAGCTGGGCGACTTTTCGACGCCGATGGCGCGCGCCCAGATCGGCGCCAGCCTGGCGCTCTATGGCGACACGCTGCGCGCCGAAAAGGCGTTCCGCTCGGCGCTGGAGCTCGCCCGCTCCAGCGAGACCGACTACTACCGCTCCGACTACGGCTCGGCGCTGCGCGACGGCGCCGCGATGCTGGCGCTCGCCGCCGAGACGCGGCCGCTGCCGGGGCTGATGCCGGAGCTGGTCTCCTACGCCTCCGGCGTGCGCACCGGGGACCGCTACACCTCGACCCAGGAGCAGGCCTGGATGCTGCTCGCCGCACGCGCCCTCAGCCAGGGCAGCGCGGCCATCGACGTCGAGGTCAACGGCGAGGCCCACAAGGGCGGCTGGTCGCAGCGCCTCGACGGCAGCGAGATCGAGGCGACGCCCGTCTCGATCGTCAACCGCAGCGCTTCGCCGGTCGACGCGGTGGTCACCACCGTCGCCGCTCCGGCCGATCCGCTGCCGGCCGGCGGCGAGGGCTACGAGATCACGCGCGAATACTACAATCTCGACGGCTCGCCGGCCGACATCCAGCAGGCGCGGCAGAACGAGCGCTTCGTGGTCGTCCTCAACGTCACCGAGCAGAACGACTGGCCGGCGCGCACGCTGGTCACCGACCCGCTGCCGGCGGGCCTCGAGATCGACAATCCGGGGCTGGTCAACAGCGCCGACCTGTCGAACTTCGACTGGCTGCCCGAGACCGAGGCCGCGCATCTGGAGTTCCGCGACGACCGCTTCGTCGCCGCCCTCGACAGCAGCGGCGGGCCGAACACCTACACGCTCGCCTATGTCGTGCGCGCGGTGACCCCCGGCGTCTACGTCCATCCCGCCGCGCAGGTGGAGGACATGTACCGGCCGGAATTCTCCGCCCGCACCGCGGCCGGCATGATGGAGGTCGAGGCGGCGAAGTGATGCGCCGCCTCGCATCGGCACCGCGAAGATGACCGACGACCCGTCGAGCATACCCCCACCCCTCACCCCTCCCCACAAGGGGGAGGGGAGCGTCGGACGCCGCGCTTGGCTTCCGATCATCGGGCGCAACCTGCGCAGAATCCCTCTCCCCCCTGTGGGGAGGGGTAAGGGGTGGGGGTATCTTTCGCGCCCGCACCACCGGCTTCTCCGCCGCGCCGGCATCCTGTCCGCCACGGCCCTCGCCCTCGCCGGCGTGGCGGTCCTCTCGGCGCTGGCGCTGGACCGCGCCTTCCCGCCGCCGCTCGATCCCGCGCCGCTGTCGCGCGAGGTGGTCGACCGCGACGGCGCCCTGCTGCGCGCCTTCGCCGCCCCCGACGGCCGCTGGCGCTTCGCCGCCGACCTCGGCCGCGTCGACCCGCGCTTCCTCGACATGCTGGTCGCCTACGAGGACCGCCGCTTCCGGCAGCATTCCGGCATCGACCCGCTGGCGATCCTGCGCGCCGCCGGCCAGTTCGTCGCCAACGGCCACATCGTCTCCGGCGGCTCGACAATCACCATGCAGCTCGCCCGCCTGATCGAGCCGCGCAGCGAGCGCTCGCTGTGGGCCAAGGCGCGGCAGGCTTTTCGCGCGTGGCAGATCGAGCGGCGGCTCTCCAAGGACGAGATCCTGGCGCGCTACCTGACGCTGGCGCCCTATGGCGGCAACATCGAGGGCGTGCGCGCCGCAGCCCTCGCCTGGTTCGGCAAGGAGCCGGACCGGCTGACCGTCTCCGAGGCCGCCCTTCTCGTCGCCCTGCCGCAGTCGCCCGAGGCGCGCCGCCCCGACCGCCACCCCGAGACCGCCGCGGCCGCCCGCGACCGCGTGCTGGAGCGCATGGTGAGCGCCGGGCTGATGAACGAGCGCGAGGCGCAGCGGGCCTCGCTCGCCGGCCTCGTGCCCGACGGGCGCAACCTGATGCCGGCGCTCGCCGCCCACGCCACGGAAGCCGCGCTGCGGGCAAAGCCCGACGCGCAGCGCTTCCAGCTCACGCTCAAGCGCTCCGTCCAGCAGGCGCTGGAGGGCGTGGCGGGCGCCGCCGCCGCCCGGCTTGGCCCGAAGCTCTCGGTCGCCATGGTGATGGCCGACGCGCGCACCGGCGAGATCGTCGCCGAGGTCGGCTCCGCCGACTTCTTCGACGCGGCGCGCTCCGGCTGGGTCGACATGACGCGCGCCCTGCGCTCGCCCGGCTCGACGCTGAAGCCCTTCATCTACGGGCTGGCCTTCGAGGAAGGGCTGGTCGCGCAGCAGACGATCATCGAGGACCGGCCGGCCAATTTCGCCGGCTACCGGCCGCGCAATTTCGACATGGCCTATATGGGCGACGTCTCCGTGCGCGAGGCGCTCCAGCTTTCCCTCAACGTGCCGGCGATCCGCCTGCTCGACGCGCTCGGGCCGACGCGGCTCGCCGCCCGCTTCCGCCAGGCCGGCGTGCAGCCGGCGCTGCCTCCGGGCGAGAAGCCGGGGCTGGCGATGGGGCTGGGCGGCGTCGGCGTCACCCTGCGCGACCTCGTCCAGCTCTACACGGGCCTCGCCAATGGCGGCTCCGCCACGCTGCTGCACGACACGCCGGGACAGCCCGTCTCGACCCGCATCCTGTCGGCCCCGGCCAACTGGCAGATCGTCGACGTGCTGTCGGGCGTGCGTCCGCCGGTCGGCGCGCCGAAGCTCGGCGTCGCCTACAAGACCGGCACCAGCTACGGCTACCGCGACGCCTGGTCGGTCGGCTTCGACGGCCGCCACGTGCTCGGCGTCTGGGTCGGCCGGCCCGACGGCGCGGCGGTGCCGGGGCTGGCCGGCTACGACGCGGCAGCCCCCATCCTGTTCGACGCCTTCGCCCGCTCCGGCGTCGCGCTCACGCCGTTCGCCTCTCCGCCGGCCGGCGCCATCCGCACCGCCCGCGCCGACCTGCCGGTCACGCAGCGGCGCTTCTCGCGCACGCCGTCCGAGACGCGCGCGGCGGGCGTGGTCGAGGCCGCGCCCGAGATCGTCTATCCGCCCAACGGCGCCCGCGTCGAGGTCCCCGGCCCCGAGGAGGCGCTCGCGCTCAAGCTGCAGGGCGGCCGCGCGCCTTTCCGCTGGCTCGCCAACGGCAAGCCTGTCGACGAAGGCTCGCGCCGGCGCACCGCGAGCTGGCGCCCGGAAGGCGCCGGCTTCTCCACGCTCACCGTGATCGACGCGGCCGGCCGCGCGGCTTCCGTGCGCGTCTTCATCGAGTAGCAGTCTTTCCCCAGCGTCGATTTAAATCGGATAGACCCGGCTTGAATTGTCGGGTGTCAAATGCTTCCCTGTCGTCGCTGCGAACAAATAATCATAGGCAGCGGGGAACAACATGATCCGACGTTGAACGTCGGACGCTGAGATTGGGGGAAGCCGATTAGCCAGGTATTGGCAGTCCGCGACCTGAGGACCGTCTTTCACACGCAGGACGGTGTCGTTCACGCGGTCAACGGCGTGAGTTTCCACGTCGACGAGGGCGAGTTGCTTGCCGTCGTCGGCGAAAGCGGGTCGGGCAAGAGCGTGGCGATGATGTCGCTGCTGAAGCTGCTGCCCATCCCGCCGGCCGAGATCGCCTCCGGCGAGGTCATCTTCCAGGACAGGGATCTGGTCCGCCTCGAGGCCTCCGAGCTGCGCCAGGTGCGCGGCGCGCGCATCGGCTTCGTCTTCCAGGACCCGATGACCTCGCTCAATCCGGTCTTCAGCGTCGGCTACCAGATCATGGAGCCGCTGCGGAAGCACATGGGGATGAGCCGCAAGGCGGCGCGTCAGCGCGCGGCCGAGCTGCTGGATCTGGTCGGCATCCCCTCGGCGCGCGACCGGCTGGACGACTTCCCGCACCAGTTCTCCGGCGGCATGCGCCAGCGCGTCGTCATCGCCATCGCGCTCGCCTGCGATCCCAAGGTGCTGATCGCCGACGAGCCGACGACGGCCCTCGACGTCACCGTGCAGGCGCAGATCCTCGAGCTCGTGCGCGAGCTGCGCCGCAAGCTCGGTATGGCGATCGTCTGGATCACCCACGACCTCGGCGTGGCGGCCGGCATCGCCGACCGCATCATGGTCATGTATGGCGGCCAGATCGTCGAGCATGCGACGACCGCCGAGCTGTTCGCCAACCCGCGCCATCCCTACACGCGCGCGCTGCTGGACTCGCTTCCCGGCCGCCACGGCCGCGACGAGCGGCTGCGCTCGATCGGCGGCCAGCCGCCGCTGCTGATGGCCGACCCGGCCTTCTGCCCGTTCCAGGCGCGCTGCGCGCATGCGTTCGAGCGCTGCCTGCGCGAGGACCCGCCGCTCGAGCGCGTCGCGCCGGGCCACGACGTCGCCTGCTGGCTGGACGTCCCCGAGGGCGGAGGCCGGCGTGACAACTGACGCGCTCGACAGGCCCGCCGCTGCTGTCGCCGCCGCCGCGCGCTCCGCCACGCTGGTGGTCGTCGAGGACCTCGCCCTCCACTTCCCCGTCTACCAGGGCTTGCTGCGCCGGCAGGTCGGCTCGGTCCGGGCGGTCGACGGGCTGACCTTCGACATCCGCCGCGGCGAGACGCTGGGGCTGGTCGGCGAAAGCGGCTGCGGCAAGTCGACCACCGGCCGCGCCCTGCTGCGCCTCTACAAGCCCACCGGCGGCCGCATCGCCTTCGACGGCCGCGACATCGCGACGCTGGAGGGCGAGGCGCTGCGCGCCATGCGGCCGCGCATGCAGATGATCTTCCAGGACCCTCAGGCCTCGCTCAACCCGCGCATGACGGTCGGCGCCATCGTCGAGGAGCCGCTGATCGAGCACGGCGTGCTCAGGCAGGCCGGCCGGCGCGAGCGGGTGCGGGAGCTGCTCGACGCGGTCGGCCTCAACCCCGAATACGTCAACCGCTACCCGCACGAGTTCTCCGGCGGCCAGCGCCAGCGCATCGGCATCGCCCGCGCGCTCGCGCTCGATCCCGACTTCATCGTCTGCGACGAGCCGATCGCGGCCCTCGACGTCTCGATCCAGGCGCAGGTCGTCAACCTCCTGCAGGACCTGCAGAGGAAGCTCGGCCTCACCTACCTGTTCATCAGCCACGACCTGTCGATGGTCCGCTACATCGCGACGCGCGTGGCCGTCATGTATCTCGGCAGGATGATGGAGCTCGCCGAGGTGCACGACCTCTTCCGGGCGCCCAAGCACCCCTACACGCGCGCGCTGCTCTCGGCGGTGCCGGTGCCCGACCCCAAGGTCGAGGCGACCCGCCAGCGCATCCTGCTCAAGGGCGACATACCGAGCCCGGTCAACCCGCCGTCCGGCTGCCGCTTCCGCACCCGCTGCCCCTGGGCAGCCGAGGTCTGCGCGAAAGAGGAACCGGAGTGGCGCACGCTCGCGGACGGCCGCAAGGTCGCCTGTCATTTTGCCGAATAAACAGGAGGTAGCGCGACACGATTGCCAGGAAACGAGAGTTGTGCGGAAATGCGGTCAGCCCGCCCGGACAAGAATACGAAGATCATCGACCGGATGCGGACTGCTTTCCCTGACGGGTGAACAAATAAATGGGAGACTTCAAATGAAAGCGTTCAGATCGCTTCTTATAGGCACGGTCGCGGCGGCCGCCTTCGCCACGAACGCCTATGCCGCGCGCGGCACCGACGGCGAGGTCAAGATCATCTACTGGCAGGCGCCGTCGATCCTGACGCCCTATCTGTCGGGCGGCACCAAGGACGTCGAGGCGTCCTCGCTCATCCTCGAGCCGCTGATGCGCTATGACGAGAAGGGCAACCTCGTTCCCTTCCTGACGCAGGAGATCCCGACGGTCGCCAATGGCGGCGTCTCGCAGGACCTGAAGACGATCACCTACAAGCTGAAGCCCGACATCAAGTGGTCGGACGGCTCGGCCTTCACCGCCGACGACGTCGTCTTCACCTGGCAGTACTGCGCCGATCCCGCCGGCGGCTGCGCCCAGCTCGCCAAGTTCGAGGGCGTCGAGAACGTCGAGGCGGTGGACGCCCACACGGTGAAGATCACCTTCAAGGAGCCCAAGCCGAACCCCTACCTGCCCTTCAACGGCGCCCAGTCGCCGATCATCCAGAAGGCGCAGTTCGAGAAGTGCCGGGGCGCCAACGCCTCGTCCTGCACGGACGCGAACTTCGGCCCGATCGGCACCGGCCCGTTCCGGGTCACCTCGTTCCGCCCCAACGACGTGGTGACGCTCGAGGCCAACCCGAACTACCGCGACCCCGACAAGCCCGCCTTCGCCACCGTCACCCTGAAGGGCGGCGGCGACGCCGCGGCCGCGGGCCGCGCGGTGCTGGAGACCGGCGAGTTCGACTACGCCTGGAACCTGCAGCTCGCCCCGGACGTACTGTCCAAGATGGCGGCGGCCGGCAAGGGCAAGCCGATCGCCGCGTTCGGCTCGCTGGTCGAGCGCCTCGAGATGAACATGACCGACCCGGATCCGGCGCTCGGCGAGGAGCGTTCCACCGCCAAGCACCCGCACCCGATCCTGTCCGACCTCAACGTCCGCAAGGCGCTGTCGATGGCCATCGACCGCCAGCTCCTCGTCGACGTGGGCTACGGCCAGGCCGGCCGCCCGACCTGCAACCTGGTCCCGGCGCCCGAGCTCTACGCCTCGCCCAACACCGACTGCATCAAGCAGGACGTCGAGGGCGCCAAGAAGCTGCTCGACGAGGCTGGCTGGAAGCCCGGCCCCGACGGCGTGCGCGTCAAGGACGGCCGCCGCTTCCACCTGCTCTACCAGACCTCGGTCAACGCCGTCCGCCAGGACTTCCAGGCGCTGATCAAGCAGTGGTGGGCAGACGTCGGCGTCGAGGCCGAGCTGAAGACGGTCGACGCCTCGGTCTTCTTCGGCGGCGATGCGGGCTCGCCGGACACGTTCCAGAAGTTCTACGCGGACGTCGAGATGTACGCCAACAACTTCGACGGCACCGATCCGGAGGCCTATCTGGCCGAGCACACCTGCTCCAAGGCGCCGCGGCCGGAGACCCAGTGGCAGGGCGAGAACATCAACCGCTTCTGCAACGCCGACTACGACAAGCTCGTCGCCGAGCTCGGCAAGACCGCCGACCTCGAGAAGCGCGGCGAGATCGGCCGCAAGCTGAACGAGATGCTGACCAAGGAAAGCTACGTCGTCGTTCCGCTTGTCGACCGCGGCCGCGTCTCGGCCCATTCCAACACGCTGGGCGGCGTCGTGCTCAACACCTGGGACAGCGAGCTGTGGAACACCGCTGACTGGTTCCGCGTCAAGTAGCACCTCCTGAACCACGCGCCCCGGCCCTGACCGGGGCGCGCCTTCGGCCGGGAGGACGCTGCCCGACATGCTGACCTACATCATTCGCCGGCTGCTGCTCGCGATCCCGACGCTGCTGTTCATCAGCCTCGCGATCTTCCTGCTGCTCGACCTCGCGCCCGGCGACCCGCTGTCGCAGATGCCGCTGACCATCCCGCCGGAGGTCAAGGAGAAGATCCGCATCGCGCTCGGGCTCGGCGAGCCCATGTGGGTGCGCTACCTGCTCTGGCTCCGGCAGTTCTTCATCAACGAGCCGCTGCACATCATCGCCAACATGACCGGCTGGGACATCGCCTCCGGCGCCCAGCGCGTGATCTCCTGGCAGACCCGCTCGCCGGTGGCCGACATCATCGCCCAGCGCCTGCCGCAGACGCTGTGGGTCGTCGGCATGTCCTACCTCGTCGGCGTGCTGATCGCGCTGCCGATCGGCATCGTCTCGGCCTACCGGCAATATTCGCTGTTCGACCAGGTCGGCACCTTCGTCTCGATGGTCGGCTTCTCGGTGCCGACCTTCTTCACCGGCGTGCTGATGATCGTCGTCTTCTCGGTCCAGCTCGGCTGGTTCCCGTCGATCTACGACACCACCCTCAGGGTACACGACTGGGGCAGCTTCATGCAGCAGGTGCGCCAGATGGTGATGCCGGTCGCCGTGCTGTCGCTCTACAACGCCGCCCAGATCAGCCGCTTCATGCGCGCCTCCATGCTCGACAACCTCAACCAGGACTACGTGCGCACCGCGCGCGCCAAGGGCCTGACCGAGAACGTCGTCGTGCTGGTCCACGTGCTGCGCAACTCGCTGATCCCGGTGGTGACCGTGATCGCGCTCGGCGTGCCGACCATCTTCGGCGGCGCCATCATCACCGAGCAGGTGTTCAAGGTGAACGGGCTCGGCCAGCTCCTGATCACCGCGATCTACGCCAACGACCTGCCGATGGTGCAGACGCTCGCCTTCATCTTCGCCATCCTGATCGTGCTGTTCAACCTGGTCGCCGACGTGGTCTACGGCGTCCTCGACCCGAGGATCCGCTATGACTGACGCCACCGCCGACCGGCCGGCGGCCGCCGCCCCGCGCCCGGCGCGCTCGCAATGGTGGGACGTCTGGCGCCAGTTCAAGACGCATCGCGGCGCGCTCGTCGGCGCGGCGATCTTCCTCGTCATCGTCGCCGGCGTGGTCGTCGGCCCGTGGCTGTGGACCTATTCCCCGGGCTTCATCGACATCCGCGCCCGCAACCAGGGGCCGAGCCTGATGCATCCGCTCGGCACCGACCAGCTCGGCCGCGACATGCTGGCCCGCACGATGGCGGGTGGCAAGGTTTCCGTCGCGGTCGGCGTCACCGCCATGCTGCTGTCGATCTCGCTGGGCACGGCGATCGGCGTGCTCGCCGGCTATTTCCGCCGGCTCGACAACCCGCTGATGCGCGTCACCGACCTGTTCCTGGCGCTGCCGCTGCTGCCGCTGCTGCTGGTCATGGTGACGCTGTTCCGCGAGAGCCTGTCCGGCCGCTTCGGGCCGGAGGCCGGCACCTTCATCCTCATCGTGGGCGCCATCGGCGCCACCTCGTGGATGCAGGCCGCCCGCATCGTGCGCAGCGCGGTGCTGGCGGTGAAGGAGCAGGAGTTCGTGCTCGCCGCCCATTCGATCGGCACGCGCCGCCGCCGCATCATCTTCCGCCACATCCTGCCCAACGTGCTGTCGCCGATCATGGTGTCGGCGACGCTGGGCATCGCCAGCGCCATCATCACCGAATCGGCCCTGTCCTTCCTCGGCCTCGGGTTCCCGCCCGACTTCCCGACCTGGGGCCGGCTGCTCTACGACGCCGTCGACTATCTCCAGCAATATCCCGAGCGCGTCCTCTGGCCCGGCCTCGCGATCTCGCTGACCGTGCTCTCCGTCAACTACGTCGGCGACGGCCTCCGCGACGCGATGGACCCCAGGATCAGGGGGCGATAGGGCCCTTTCCCGCTATCTCACCTCACCCGAACCGTTTCGCGCCCGCGACGCACAGCACGACGAGGGCGCTGACGGCGATCATCGACCACGCCACCTCCTCGCCGAGCAGCAGGCCCGCCAGCGCGAGGCCGAAGAAGGGCTGGAGCAGCTGGAGCTGCCCGACCGCGGCGATCCCGCCGAGCGCCAGCCCGCGATACCAGAAGACGAAGCCCACCAGCATGCTGAACACGGAGACGTAGGCGAGGCCGAGCCAGGCCCCCGCGCCGATCCCGCCCCATTCGGCAGGCAGCGTGGCGAGCGCGATCGCCGCCATCGGCGGCAGCGACAGCAGCAGCGCCCACGAGATCACCTGCCAGCCGCCGAGCCGGCGCGACAGCGCCGCGCCTTCGGCATAGCCGAGCCCGCACAGGAGGATGGCCGCGACCATCAGAAGGTCGCCGGTCAGCGAAGCCGATCCGCTGTTGGCCAGCGCGAAGCCGGCGACGAGGAGGCCTCCGAGGATCGAGAACAGCCAGAACGCCGCCCGCGGCCGCTCGCCGCCGCGGAAGACGCCGAAGATCGCCGTGCAGAGCGGCAGCAGGCCGATGAAGACGATCGAATGCGCCGAGGTGATGTGCTGCAGCGCCAGCGCGGTGAGCAGCGGGAACCCGACCACCACGCCCAGCGCGACGATCGCCAGCGAGCCGAGGTCGGCCCGGTCCGGCCGCTTCTGCCGCAGGGCCCACAGCAGCGCCAGCCCGAGCAGCGCGGCGATCACGGCCCGCGCCGAGGTCAGGAAAAGCGGCGAAAAGCCGCCCACCGCCACCCGCGTGGCGGGCAGCGATCCGGAAAAGATCACCACCCCGAGCAGCCCGCTGCCCCATCCCGCCATGGACGCCTTCATCCTGCACCCCTCCGGTCACCGGAGAGTGCTAGCGGACATGGGGTCTTGCGCGACAGGGACAGTTCGGGCGATTACGCCCGATCTGTGGTCCAATCGGCTAGTCCAGTTTCACCCGGCAAGCACGCCAGGCGTCAGTCGTCGTCCCCGAGGTCGCGCACCGCGCCCCTGGCCGCGCTGGTGGCGAAGGCGGCATAGGCTTTCAGCGCCTTGCTGACGTGGCGCTTGCGCGGCTCGGCCGGCTTCCAGCCGAGCCTATCCTGCTCGGCGCGGCGGGCCTTCAGCTCGGCGTCGCCGATCGACAGCCGGATGATGCGGTTGGGGATGTCGATCTCGATCCGGTCGCCGTCGCGCACCAGCCCGATCGCGCCGCCTTCCGCCGCCTCCGGCGAGACATGGCCGATCGACAGGCCCGACGTGCCGCCCGAGAAGCGGCCGTCGGTGACCAGCGCGCAGGCCTTCCCGAGGCCCTTCGACTTCAGGTAGCTGGTCGGGTAGAGCATCTCCTGCATGCCGGGGCCGCCGCGCGGTCCCTCGTAGCGGATCACCACCACGTCGCCGGCCACCACCTTGTTGCTCAGGATCGCCTGCACGGCCGCGTCCTGGCTCTCGTAGACCTTGGCCGGACCGGAGAAGACGAGGATGGATTCGTCCACGCCCGCCGTCTTCACCACGCAGCCGTCGAGCGCGATATTGCCCTTGAGCACAGCGAGTCCGCCATCCTTCGAGAACGGGTGCTGCGCGTCGCGGATGACGCCGCCGGCGCGGTCGAGGTCGAGCTCGTCCCAGCGTCGTTCCTGGCTGAACGCGACCTGCGTCGGCACCCCGCCCGGCGCGGCGAGGAAGAACTTGCGCACGTTCTCCTGGTTGGTGCGGCGGATGTCCCAGCGGTCGATCGCGTCGCCGAGCGTGGCGCTGTGCACGGTCGGCACGCCGCGATGGATCAGGCCGGCATTGTCGAGTTCGCCGAGGATCGACATGATGCCGCCGGCGCGGTGGACGTCCTCGACATGCACGTCGGCCTTGGCGGGCGCCACCTTGCACAGCACCGGCACGCGCCGCGACAGCGCGTCGATGTCGTCCATGTCGAAGTCGATGCCGCCCTCGTTGGCGGCGGCCAGGATGTGCAGCACCGTGTTGGTCGAGCCGCCCATGGCGATGTCGAGCGCCATGGCGTTCTCGAACGCCTGCTTGCTGGCGACCGAGCGCGGCAGGACGCTCGCGTCCTCCTGCTCGTACCAGCGCTGGCAGAGATCGACCGCGAGATGGCCGGCCTCGACGAACAGCCGCCTGCGGTCGGCATGCGTGGCCAGCGTCGTGCCGTTGCCCGGCAGCGACAGGCCGAGCGCCTCGGTCAGGCAGTTCATCGAATTGGCCGTGAACATGCCCGAGCAGGAGCCGCAGGTCGGGCAGGCCGACCGCTCCATCACCTTCACTTCCTCGTCGCTGACGTTCTCGTCGGCGGCCGCCACCATCGCGTCGATCAGGTCGACGGCGGTGACCTTGTCCTTCCAGACCACCTTGCCGGCCTCCATCGGGCCGCCGGAGACGAACACGGCCGGGATGTTGAGCCGCATGGCCGCCATCAGCATGCCGGGCGTGATCTTGTCGCAGTTGGAGATGCAGACCATGGCGTCGGCGCAATGCGCGTTGACCATGTATTCGACGCTGTCGGCGATGATCTCGCGCGACGGCAGCGAATAGAGCATGCCGTCGTGGCCCATCGCGATGCCGTCGTCGACGGCGATCGTGTTGAACTCCTTGGCGACGCCGCCGGCCGCCTCGATCTCGCGCGCCACGAGCTGGCCGAGGTCCTTCAGGTGCACGTGCCCCGGCACGAACTGCGTGAACGAGTTCACCACCGCGATGATCGGCTTGCCGAAATCGCTGTCCTTCATGCCTGTGGCGCGCCACAGGCCGCGCGCGCCGGCCATGTTGCGGCCGTGGGTGGTGGTTCGGGAACGATAGGCAGGCATCTCTTTTCCTTGGGCGTTTCCTGGGGCGATCTCTGCGCCACGGTCAGCGTTTAGACCCATTTCGGCGCAACGGCAACAACGAACCGTACCGTACGTTACGGTTCGGCGCCAGCCCGCACACCGGCGGCGGTTCGTCGCTCCATCAGCCCTGCTCGACCTCGCCGGCCAGCGGATCGAAGCCGAGCCGCTCGGGAAGGCGGCCGCCGATCAGCACGTCCACCGCCTGGTCGGCGGCGTCCTGGAAGGGCTCCAGCACGAGGTCGGCGCCGGCCGCCTTCAGCCGCTCCGCCTCCGATCCGCGATGCGAGGTGACGGCGATCGCTCCGCGGAAGCCCGCGGCGCGCAGCGCCTGGGCGACCGCCACGCGGGCGTCGCCATGCACCAGCCCGGTCTCGTGCACAGGCACGGTCGAGACCGCCCATTTCACGCCGTCGAGCGGCAGGTGCGCGATGAATTCGGGATCGGCCGCGTCGCCATATTCGACGTCGAGCCCGTGGCCGCGCCAGCGCCGCACCGCCGCCGGGTTGAAGTCGACGCCCAGCACGCGCACGCCGCGCGCCCTGAGCCGCAGCCCGATCGCCGTGCCGAAGCGGCCGAGGCCGAACAGGATGACGTCGTGCCCCTCCCCCGTGCCGGCGTCGGCGGCGTCCTCGCGCGCCGTCGCGCGTCGCTCGAACAGGCCGAGGAGCGGGTCGAGCAGCGCGTAGAGCCCGTGGGCGTAGGCGATCATGTAGCTCGACGCCGCGATGGTGATCATGCCCACCAGCGTGATGAGGCCGAGCGTGTCCTCCGACAAATGCCCCATCGTCTCGCCGATGCCGGCCAGGATCAGCGAGAACTCGCTGATCTGGGCGAGCGCGACGCCGGTCAGCAGCCCGGTGCGCTTGCGATAGCCGAGCAGGCCGAGGATCGCCATGACGATCAGCGGCTTGCCCACGAGCACCACGACCGACAGCACCAGCGCCGCGGGGATGCTCGCCTCCAGCCCGCCGAGCTCGATCCTGGCCCCCAGCGAGACGAAGAAGAACAGCAGCAGGAAGTCGCGCAGCGGCGCCAGCCGCGAGCCGATCGCCTCGCGGTAGCGGGTCGAGGCGAGCGCGACGCCGGCGAGCAGCCCGCCCAGCTCCTGGCCGAGCCCGACCGCTTCGGCGAAGGCGGCGAGCAGCACGGCGAGCGCGATGGCGAAGCCGATCAGCAGCTCCGGCGTGCGCGCCAGCCGCTCCGTCAGCGGCTCTGCCGCGTAGCGGACGAACAAGGCGACGAACGCCAGCAGCCCGGCGCCCGAGGCCAGCACCAGCGGCACGCTTTCCGGCCCGCCATGGTGCTCGGTGCCGACGCCGAGCGCCGACAGCGCGATCATCGCGACGACGACGATCAGGTCCTGCACGATCAGGAAGCCGAGCGCCACCTGCCCGTGCAGCGCGTCGATCTCGCGCTGGTCGGACAGCAGCTTGACCACGATGATGGTGCTCGAGAAGGCGATGGCGAAGCCGATATAGAGGCCCGCCAGCGGCGGGAAGCCGAGGCCGAGCGCGACCGCGAAGCCGAGGGTGGCGGTCGCCGCCACCTGTGCGACGCCCGACAGCAGCGAGGACAGGCCGAGCGAGCGGATCAGCCCGATGTCGAGCTTGAGCCCCACCAGGAACAGCAGGATCGTGATGCCGAGGTCGGACAGGAGCTGGATCTCCGCCTCGTCATGGACGAGGGCGAGGCCCGACGGCCCGGCGATCAGCCCCACCGCGATGAAGGCAACGATGAGCGGCTGCCTGAGCAGGCTGCCGAGGAAGCCGACCGCCGAAGCCAGCACCAGCAGCGCGGCGACCTGCGCGAAGACGTTGTCGGCGATGAAGGCGGGCAGAGGCGGGCTCCGGGAGGCGAACGGCGCAGCATCGCCGCCCCGCGGCCGCCTCGTCAACCGGCGGCGGCCGGGAAACCGTGATGTTTGCGCTTATTCGATGCCGAGCTCGAACGGAGTCCCCTCGAACGCCTCGGCCCCGCGTCCGATCCCCGCGATCGCCTCGACCATGCGCCCCTGCCGCCCCAGCAGCCCGTCGGCCAGCGCCACCAGCCGCGGGTTGGGCGTGGCCGAGGGCGAAGCGAGCCGCAGCGCCCGCGCCAGCTCCCGCTCGTCGCGGTTTGGCGCCAGTGTCGAGGCGATGATGTAGGCGGCGGCCGTCGAGCGGCTGATACCTGCGAAACAGTGGACGACGGTCGGCCGCGCCCGGTCCCAGCCGCGCGCGAAGGCGATCAGCCGCTCGACATGCTCCTGCCCCGGCGGCGTCATATCGGGCTGAGCCTCGACGATGTCGTTCATCGACAGCAGCAGGTGATGATGCGGCGCGACGCTGGCTGGCCGCGCCAGCGCGGTGCCGGCCGCCAGCAGCGAGACGACGCGCTCGGCGCGCGTGCGCGAGACGGTTTCCTCGAGGCGCGACAGGGGACAGACGAACAGCATGGACCACCTCCGCTCGGCGTCAGGCGCCGGACCATAGGTCCAACGCAACCCGGAGGCGAGTCCACGCCGCCTCGTCGCCGGGCAGGCCGAAGCGCAGCAGCGCCGCATCCCGCTCGAAACGCCGCACGAGGATGCCGTGTGCGCCCAGCACGGCGAACAGTTCCGCCGCCTTTGGATGGCGCGCGAGACGGAAAAGAGCCGCGCCGCCGCAAAGGGTTAGGCCGGCATTCCGAATCAGGTCGTCAAGTCGCTGACTCTCTTTCTCAAGGCGGCCGCGCATGGCCGCCTGCCAGTCCCGGTCGGCCAGCGCGGCGATGCCGATCTCCAGCGCCGGCCCCGACACCGCCCAGGGGCCGAGGCGTGCGGCGAGCCGCGCCGCCGTCGCTTGCGCAGCGAGCGCGAAGCCGAGCCGTACGCCCGCCAGCCCGAAGAACTTTCCGAACGAGCGCAGCACGACGACCGGCAAGCCCTCGACCTCCCCCGCAAGGCTTTCGGCCGCCGGCCCGACCTCCATGAACGCCTCGTCGACGACGAGCAGGCCGCCCCGCTTGCCGAGCGTGCGCGCCAGTTCGATGAGGTCCACGCGCGGCATGATGCGGCCGTCCGGGTTGTTCGGGTTGACCGCCACGGCGATGTCGGCCGCCGCCAGATCGCCGAAGTCGGCCGTCTCCCGCACCCGATGGCCGACGAGCGCGGCCGCGCGCGCGTGCTCGGCATAGGTGGGCGACAGCACCGCAGCGCGGCCGGGCGGCACCAGCTCCATCACCAGCGGCAGCAGGATCTGCGTGCCCGGCGCGGGCACGACATGGGCCGGCGACGGCGCCCCGTAGGCCTTCGCCGCGATCCCCGCCAGCCGCGCCGCATCGGCCGGCTCGGGCAGGCGCGAAAGCGCGGTGGCGGAGACGGGCGGATGCGGATAGGAATGCGGGTTGATGCCGGTCGACAGGTCGATCCACGGCAGCGGCGCATCGGGAAACAGCCCGCGGGCGCGCTCCAGGCTGCCGCCGTGATCGGTCACCGTGCGATGCTTGTCCTCAGGGATGACCGACATGACGCTCCTGCTCGCCTTCCTCGCGCTTCTTGCCGAAAGGCTGTTCGGCTATCCCGACCGCGTGCTCGCCGCAATCGGCCATCCGGTGATGTGGATCGGCCGGCTGATCGCCGCGCTCGACGAGCGTTGGAACCGCCGCGTGCGCGCGCCGGGCGAGCGACGCGGCGCCGGCGTCGCTGCGCTCGTCGTGATCGTCCTCGTCAGCGGCGCGGTCGCATCGGTCGTGCAGGGCCTGCTCGCCCATTCGATCGTCGGCATCGTCGTCCTCGCCTTCGTCGCCGGCAGCCTGATCGCGCAGAAGAGCCTCGAAACCCATGTCGCGGCCGTCGCCGAGGCGCTGGAGACGGGCGGGCTGGAAGCCGGCCGCGCAGCGGTCGCGAAGATCGTCGGCCGCGACCCGGACACTTTGGACGAAGCCGGTGTCTCCCGCGCGGCGATCGAGAGCCTCGCGGAGAACTTTTCCGACGGCGTGGTGGCCCCGGCCTTCTGGCTGGCCCTGTTCGGCCTGCCGGGCGCGGCCGCCTACAAGGCCGTCAACACCGCCGATTCCATGATCGGCCATCTCAACGACCGCCACCGCGATTTCGGCTGGGCCTCGGCCCGCTTCGACGACCTCGTCAACTGGCCTGCGGCGCGGCTGACGGCGCTGCTGGTGGTCGTGGCCGCCTGGCTCGGCAACGGCATGTCGGCCGGCAACGCCTGGGCCGCCATGCGCCGCGACGCGCGAAAACACCGCTCGCCCAATGCCGGCTGGCCGGAAGCGGCCTTTGCCGGCGCGCTCGGCCTGTCGCTCGCCGGCCCGCGCGTCTACGGCGGCACGCTGGTGGACGACCACACGATGGGCGACGGAAGGCGCGAGGCGAACGCCGCCGACATCCGCCGCGCGCTGTCGCTCTATCGCACGGCCGACACGCTGCTGATCGCGCTCGCCGGCGTGCTGGCGGTTCTCATCTGGCGATGGTGAGCAGCCGTTCGACATCGAGGTGCCGTTCCAGATGCGCGGCCAGCGCGTCGAGCGCGGCCTCCACGCCCGCCTCGTAGTCGAGGCCGGACGGCGCCCCGCCCAGCCGCGCGATCCACGCCGCCCGCTGCCGGTCGTCTGCGAACAGCCCGTGCACATAGGTGCCGACCACCGCGCCGTCCGCCGACGTCGCGCCGTCCGCCCCGCCGTCCGCCAGCCGCGCGAACGGCCGCGCGCGGTCCGGCCCCTCGGTCGCGCCCATATGCATCTCGTAGCCGGACAACGGCGCGCCGTCGGCGCTCGTGCCGGTGACGGCGGTGAGACGCTTCTGCCCCGTCAGCCGCGTCTCGACGTCGAGCAGGCCGAGCCCCTCGACGCTGCCCGCCCGCCCCTCGATGCCGTCGGGGTCGGCGATCTGCTTTCCGAGCATCTGGTAGCCGCCGCACAGGCCGAGCACGCGCCCGCCGCGGCGGCGATGCGCGGCGATGTCGATGTCGAAGCCGGCCGCCCGCAGCGCGGCGAGGTCTGCGATCGTCGCCTTCGACCCCGGCAGGATCACGAGGTCGGCGTCGGCCGGCAGCGGCCGGCCCGGCCGTACGCGCACCACCTCGACGTCCGGCTCGGCGTGGAGCGGGTCGAGATCGTCGAAATTCGAGATGTGCGGCAGGACGGGCACGACGACCTTCAGGCGAGCACCGGCCTTCCTGGCCGGTGCTCCGTTGAGCGCCAGCGCGTCCTCGGCCGGCAGTTTTGCCGCGTCGGGAAAATGCGGCACCAGCCCGATTCCCGCCCAGCCGGTCTTCTCCGCGATCAGCCTCATGCCGTCGGCAAACAGCGCCGGGTCGCCGCGAAAGCGGTTGACGATGAAGCCGGCGATCGTCGCCGCGTCGGCCGGGTCGACCACCGCCTTCGTCCCGACGAGGCTGGCGATCACCCCGCCCCGGTCGATGTCGCCGATCAGGATGACGGGGACGTTCGCCGCACGCGCGAAGCCCATATTGGCGATGTCGCCGGCGCGCAGGTTGATCTCGGAGGCGCTTCCGGCCCCCTCGACCAGCACGATGTCGGCCTCCGCCTTCAGCCGGGCAAAACTCTCCAGCACGCGCGGCAGCAGGCCCGGCTTGAGGCGCTGGTATTCGGCCGCCTTCGCCGCGCCCTCCACCTTGCCCTGCACGACGATCTGCGCGCCGGTCTCGCTCTGCGGCTTCAGCAGCACCGGGTTCATGTGCACCGAGGGCGGCACGCGCGCGGCGCGCGCCTGCAGCGCCTGCGCCCGCCCGATCTCGCCGCCGTCGACCGTGACCGCCGCGTTGTTCGACATGTTCTGCGGCTTGAATGGCCGCACCGCCATCCCGCGATTCGCCAGCGCCCGCGCCAGCCCCGCGACGATCAGCGACTTACCGACGTCGGAGCCGGTGCCCTGGAACATGAGGGCGCGCGCGGTCATGCGCCTAGAACTCGATCCCCTGCTGCGCCTTCACGCCGGCGGAGAAATGGTGCTTGGTCGCGCCCATCTCGGTGACGAGGTCGGCGGCTTCCACCAGCTCCGGCTTGGCGTTGCGGCCGGTGACGACGACGTGCAGGTCGCCCCGTCGCGCCTTCAGCGCCGCCACCACGTCGGCCAGCGGCAGGTAGTCGTAGCGCAGCGCGATGTTGAGCTCGTCGAGCACCAGCAGGCTGATCGACGGGTCGGCCATCAGCTCCTTCGCCTTCTCCCATGCGCGCCCGGCCGCCGCCACGTCGCGCGCGAGGTCTTGCGTCTCCCAGGTGAAGCCCTCGCCCATCGTGTGCCAGGCGACGCGGTCGCCGAAGGCCGCGAAAGCGTCGCGCTCGCCGGTCTGCCAGCCGCCCTTGATGAACTGCACGACGCCGACGCGGCGGCCGTGGCCGAGCATCCGCAGCGCCAGCCCGAAGGCGGCCGTGGTCTTGCCCTTGCCGGGACCTGTATTGACGATCAGCAGGCCCTTCTCGATCGTCTTTGCGGCGACCTCGGCGTCCTGCACCTGCTTGCGCTTGGCCATCTTGGCGCGATGGCGCTCGGCGTCCCTGTCGGCAATCTCGCTCATCATTTCACCTGCATCGGCAGTCCGGCCACCATCAGCACCACCCTGTCGGCGGCCTCGGCGACTTGTCTGTTGAGCCGGCCCTGCGCGTCACGGAACCGGCGGCCGAGCGCGTTGTCCGGCACCACGCCGAGCCCGACCTCGTTGGAGACGACGAACCACGGCCCGCGCGGCCTGGCCAGCACCGCCGCCAGCCTGTCGGATTCGGCGTCCACGTCGTGCCCGGCCAGCATGTGGTTGGAGAGCCACAGCGTCAGGCAGTCGACGAGCACCGGCTGGCGCCCCGGGGCCCCGGCCAGCGCCGCGGCGAGGTCGAGCGGCGCCTCCGCCGTCGTCCAGCCCTCGCCCCGGCGCGCGCGGTGCTGCGCGATGCGCTCCCGCATCTCCTCGTCGAAGGCCTGCGCCGTGGCGACATAGAGCCACGGCGCGGGGAAGCCGGAGGTCAGCTTCTCGGCATGGGTGCTCTTGCCGGAGCGCGCGCCGCCGAGGACGAAGGTCAGGTGGCTCCGGTCAGGCAAGGCGTTCCCGCGGCTCGCCGGCGGGGATCGAGACGCGCTGCCGGAAGACGGCGACCAGCATGCCGAGCGCCACCCAGAAGATCAGGTTGGTGACCGTCACCGCCACCACGAAGCTGTGGTGCAGGTTCTCCGGGATCGGCGTCTCGTGGCTTTCCGGCTGCGGCGCGCCGATCATGTGCGGCACCACGATCAGCGCCAGCCCGAGAAGCGCCAGCGGCAGCGTGCGGCGGAACGCGATCAGCGCCAGCCCGGCGGCCGTCGCCGCCGCCGTGCCGATCCACCAGACCTGGCGCGCGGTCAGGTCTGCGGCCGGCATGGCCGGCAGCTCCGGCGGCAGGCCGAGCCCGGGCGCCAGCGTGAAGACGGCAAAGCCCGCCAGCCCCCAGATCAGTCCCTCGCGCCAGCTCGCAATGCCGCCGGCAAGCTCGGAGGCCGCCACCAGCACCAGCGCGAAGCCGATACCGGTGACGATGTTGGCGAGCACGGTGAAGGCGTAGCGCTCGAAGCCGTCGGCCGGCTCCCATTCCTCCTCCTCTTCGGCGGCGGTGGCAGCCTGCTGCTGGTCGGAGGAAGCGGCGGCGGCAGGCGCGGCCGCGCCATGGTCGTGGGCGTGCTCGCCCTGTTCGTAGACCTCGGCATGGAGGATCAGCGGGACGGTGGCATAGGCCTGCATGGCGGCCATGAGGATGCCGGCGCAAAGCCCGGCCAGCGCCGCGACGAACACGACGTTGCGAAAGATGTTCATGGGAAGACCCTCGTTGGTGCGGGGGCTCGCGTCAGGCCGGAAGAAGGATGGAAGCCGTCAGTGCCGCCCCGCAGCGTATTCCGCACAGGCGGTCGCGGGAGCCGGCACGGGCCCCTCCACAGGTTCCGGCATCTCACAAGCCGTCGTCAGTGGCAGGGGAAAGCCATCGAATGGCGGTAGTCGTGGCCGGCATTGTGGGCGGCCGCGATGTGGCTGAACCCGACGAAGCCGATCACGAAGAAGCCGAGCAGGGCTGCGAGCCCGAGCTGCGTCAGCCGCGATTGCGATGATGCGCCAGCGCCGATGGCGCTCGTATTGGTCGTCATGTCTTCCCTCCTGCCCTCCACCCGAGGGCGCCGGTGTTTCGTCTTCGCCGCCGGCAGGTCTCCTGGCTCGCGGTTATGGCGCTTCTCCCGCCTTCCCGGAGGCGCGGCCTCCAGTGGCTTTCGGGCAAAGCTCACCGCTTACAGTTGCGGGGGCAGCCGCGGCATTGGGCTTTCGCCCGCACCGCATTCCCTCTCGTTCCCCTCGCGGGGACCGGCGACTCCTTTCAGCATGATCCGAAATGGCTTTCGGCGCAATCGGAAATGCGACATCGGGCGGCGCGCCTTGCGTTGACTTGGACCGGGGCCGGGCAATAGATAGGCCGCGACGGTCCCCTTGCGGCGACGCGAGGGGCTAAGAGGGAATGCGGTGCGCGTCTCAGGGCGCAAATCCGCAGCTGTCCCCGCAACTGTGAGCGACGAGCCGGACGCCGAAGGCCACTGGGAAACCCGGGAAGGCGGCGCCGGCAGCGACCCGCGAGCCAGGAGACCTGCCGTCGAACGACATCAATCCAGCCGCCCGGCGGGTGACCCGGGCATGGAGCGCGATTTGAAGACGGACGAGTTCTGCGCAAGCGCCGCCGGGCCGGCGGGAGACGATCCCGCCGCGACGCCGGATGTGTCGAGCGTCACCATCATCGTGTGCAACTCCTGCCGCGGCGAGAACGGCACGGACGACTATCCCCGCCCCGGCTCGCGGCTGGTCGAGGACACCCGCCGCGCAGCCGAAGGCAGCGGCGTCGCGGTCCGCCAGGTCGGCTGCCTCGGCAACTGCAAGCGCGGCATCTCCGCCGCCATGCTGCGCGACGGCTGCTGGAGCTACGTCTTCGGCGGCCTCGGCGAGGATGCCGGCTCCGACCTCGTCGCCGGCGCGCTTCTCTTCGCCGGCTCGACCGACGGCTTCATGCCGTTCCGGGCGCGGCCCGAATCGCTCAAGCGCGGCCTGGTCGCGCGCATCCCCACCATCGACTTTTTCAAGGAAGACAGATGAGCTCCGTCGAACGCGTCCCCTGCACCGTCGTCACCGGCTTCCTCGGCGCCGGCAAGACCACGCTGATCCGCCATTTGATCGCCAACGCCAAGGGCAAGCGGCTGGCGATCATCGTCAACGAGTTCGGCGACGTCGGCATCGACGGCGACATCCTCAAGGGCTGCGGCGTCGAGGCCTGCCCGGAGGAGAACGTGGTCGAGCTCGCCAACGGCTGCATCTGCTGCACCGTCGCCGACGATTTCGTGCCGGCGCTGGATCAGGTGCTGTCGCGCACGCCGAAAGTCGACCACATCCTGATCGAGACCTCCGGCCTCGCCTTGCCGAAGCCGCTGGTGCAGGCCTTCCAGTGGCCGACCGTCAAGGGCCGCGTCACGGTCGACGGCGTCGTCACCGTGGTCGACGGCGCAGCGCTGGCCGAAGGCCGCGTGGCGGCCGACATGGACGCGCTCGCCGCCCAGCGCGCCGCCGACGACAGCCTCGACCATGACGATCCGGTCGAGGAGGTGTTCGAGGACCAGATCGCCTGCGCCGACCTCATCGTGCTGTCCAAGAGCGACCTGATCGACGCCGACGGACGCGCGCGGGCCGAGCAGATGATCTCCGGCCACCTGCGCCACGCCGTCTCCGTCGTCGCCGCGAAGGACGGCAGGGTCGACCCCGCCGTGGTGCTGGGCCTCGGCATCGGCACCGAGGACGACATCGAGAACCGCAGGACCAACCACGACGACGAGGAAGACCACGACCACGACGAGTTCGACACCTTCGTCGTCGACGTGCCCGAGGCCGCCGACCCGGCCGCGCTCGCTGCCCGAATCTCCGCGGTAGCCGAGGCCGAGAAGGTGCTGCGGATAAAGGGTTTCGTTCCGGTCGCCGGCAAGCCGATGCGGCTCCTGGTGCAGGCCGTCGGCCCACGCGTCAACCACTACTACGACCGCGCCTGGCAACCGCAGGAGGCCCGCCGCGGCCGCCTCGTCGTGATCGGCGAGAAGGGCATCCGCCGCGCCGAGATCGAGGCTGCGCTCGCCGGATAGATCGTGCACCTGCTCGCCACATCATCGGCCTCGCTCGACGATCTCGCCGAGCCGATCGACCTGCGCCAGGCGCCGGCCGAGATGGTGGCGCTGTCCTTCACCGACAGCGACCTCGCCGGCCTCGCCGCCGCGTGGGAGGCCGGCCGCGATCGCCTGCCCTCGCTGCGCGTGGCGAACCTGCGCGACCTGCGCCACCCGATGTCGGTGGATTTATGGGTCGACAGTGTCGCCGCGCATGCCAAGATCATCCTCGTGCGCATCCTCGGCGGCCATGACTGGTGGCGCTACGGCTGCGACCGGCTGGCCGCGCTCGCCCGCGAGAAGGGTATCGCGCTGGCGCTCCTGCCCGGCGAAGACCGCGCGGCGGATGAGCGGCTGGCCGAAGCCTCCACCCTGCCGGCGGAAGAACTCGCAGCACTGCTTGCCTATTTCCGCGAGGGCGGGCCGGACAACATGGCCGCGCTGCTTGCCCGCCTCGCCAGCCATGCCGGCCGCGAGGCCGAGGCACCCCCCGCACGGCCGCTGCCGAAGGCGGGCTATTACTGGCCGGGACGGGGGATTGTCGGCGCGGCGGAGATGGAAGCGCTCCTCTCCCCGTTCACGGGGATAGGATGCCGCCTCATCCCCCTCCTCTTCTACCGCTCCATGCTGCTCGCGGGCGATGCCGCGCCCGTCGACGCCCTATGCGCGGCGCTCGCCGAGCGCGGCCTGACGCCGGTTCCGGTCTTCGTCGCCAGCCTCAAGGCCCCCGATTCCCTCGCCTTCGTGGAAGCCACATTCGCCGCCTTCCCGCCCGCCGCGATCGTCACCGCCACCGCCTTCGCCAGCGGCGCCGAGCCGGGCGCGGAGACGCTGTTCGACCGCGCCGGCGTGCCGGTCTTCCAGGCGATCGTCGCGACAACGCGGCGCGAGGCGTGGAAGACCAACCAGCGCGGCCTCGCCCCCGCCGATCTCGCCATGCACGTCGTGCTGCCCGAGCTCGACGGCCGCATCCTCGGCGGCGCCATCTCCTTCAAGGCCGAGCGGCAGGCCGATGCCGCCCTCGGCTATCGGGCGCAGGGCAACCGGCCGGAGCCCGACCGCATCGCCGCGCTCGCCGACCGCGTCGCCGCGATGGTGCGCCTGAGCCGCACGCCGCGCACGAAGCGAAAGCTCGCTATCCTCGTCCCCGACTACCCCAACGCCCCCGGCCGCACCGGCTACGCCGTCGGCCTCGACGTGCCGCAGAGCGTGCTGGAGATGCTCCGCGACCTCAAGGCCGAGGGCTATTCGGTTGAAGGGATTCCGGAATCCCCGCGCGAACTCCTGCGGCTGCTGGAGTTGAATCAGTGCGGCATGTCGTTCGACGACTATGCCCAGGCCTTCGCCCAACTGCCTGAGGAGACTCGGGAAAAGGTGATCGGCGCGTGGGGCGAGGCAGCCGATGCCGGCCCGATCTCCCCCCTTGTGGGGGAGATGCCCGGCAGGGCAGAGGGGGGCGCTGTCCCGCCGGCGTCTCAAATTGAATCGAGCAACGAACATGCGCAACGGACGCGCTCGACGTTGCCCCCCTCTGGGCTGCCGCCCATCTCCCCCACAAGGGGGGAGATCACGCCAACCGGCTACGTCTTCCGCGCCGCCACCTTCGGCAACGTCACCGTCGCGCTCGCGCCCGACCGCGGCCGCTCGGCCGACCGCCGCGCCGACTATCACGACCCCGCGCTGCCGCCGCGCCACGAGCTCGTGGCCTTCGGCCTGTGGCTGCGGCAGGCGCTCGGCATCCATGCGCTCGTCCATGTCGGCGCGCACGGCACGCTGGAATGGCTGCCGGGCAAGACGGTGGCGCTGTCGGCCGCCTGCTTCCCCGAGATCGTCGCCGGCCCGCTGCCGGTCGTCTATCCCTTCATCGTGTCGAACCCGGGCGAGGCCGCCCACGCCAAGCGCCGCATCGCGGCGGTCACGCTCGGCCACATGCCGCCGCCGCTTGGCCTTGCCGGCCTGTCGCCGGAGCAGCAGAAGCTCGAGCAGCTCGTCGACGAGTATGCGCAGGCCGACGGGCTCGACCGCCGCCGCCGCGACCGGCTGGCGAAGCTGATCGTCGAGACGGCGCGCCGGACCGAGCTCGCCGCCGAGGCCGGCGTCGCCGAGACCGACCAGCCCGACGAGGCCCTGCGCCGCATCGACGCCTGGCTCTGCGACATCAAGGATTTTGCGCTCAAGGACGGCCAGCACGTCTATGGCCGCGACGACACGGGCGAAGCGATCCGGATTGAAAGCGCCGCCCGCGAGCGCGCCGCCCTGATCGCCGCCCTCGACGGCCGCCACGTCGCACCCGGCCCGTCCGGCGCGCCCGCCCGCGGCCGCACGGACGTGCTGCCGACCGGCCGCAACCTCTTCACCGCCGACCCGCGCACCATGCCGACGCCGACCGCCTTCGAGCTCGGCCGGGCGGGCGCGGAGGAGGTGCTGCGCCGCTATCTTCAGGACCACGGCGACTGGCCGCGCGCGCTGGTCATCGACCTGTGGGGCTCGGCCAGCCTGCGCACCGGCGGCGAGGAGATCGCGCAGGGACTGAGCCTGATGGGCTGCCGCCCGGTCTGGGACGGCGCCACCGGCCGCGTCACCGGCATCGAGGTGCTGCCGCTGGCCTCCCTCGGCCGCCCGCGCGTCGACGTCACCTTCCGCATCTCCGGCCTGTTTCGCGACATGTTCCCCGCGCAGATCGCGCTCATCGACGCCGCCGCCCGCGCGGTCGCCGCGCGCGAGGGCGAAGGCGCGGAGAACCCGCTGGCGGAAGCCGCCCGCGAGGCAGGCGGCCC
>JAFKJY010000073.1 GCA_017305835.1 Hyphomicrobiales bacterium | reverse complement strand
AGGGGTGGGGGTGAGCGAGGCGCAGGCCGGACCGATCAACGCCGGCCGCGCTTGCCGCCCTTCTCGGCCTCGACGCTCTTGCGCAGCGCATCTAGGATGGAGACGACGTTGCCGGGGGTATCCTGCGGCTCCTCCCTGCGGGCGGGACGGGCCGGCTTCTGCTTCTTGCGGCGGGCCTCGATGATGTCGAGCAGCTTGTCCTGCACCGGGTCCTGGACCATCGCCGGATCCCATTTCGTCGTGCGCCTGTCGATCAGCCGGGTGACAAGCGCGAGCGCCTTGGCATCGGGCTTCTCCCTGTCGATGCCGGCGAAATGGTCGGCCGGGTCGCGCACCTCGTCGCCGTAGCGCAGCGTCCACACGACGATGCCGCGGTCGCGCGGCTCCAGCATCACCGCGCGCTCGCGGCGATAGAGCACCAGCCGGGCGATGCCGGCCGTGCCGGTCTCGTCCATCGCGTCGCGGATGACGGCGAAGGCCTCCTCGGCGATCTCGTCGTCGGGCAGGAGATAATGCGGGCTGTCGAGCCAGATCCAGCCGATCGAATCGCGCGGCACGAACATCTCGATGTCGATGGTGCGGGTCGATTCCAGTGCCACCGCCTCGAGCTCGTCCTCCTCGAGGATGACGTACTTGTCCTCGCCGGTCGGGTAGCCGCGCGCCTCGTCGGCGTCCTTCACCGGCTTGCCGGTGACGGCGTCGACGTAGCGGCTCTCGATGCGGTTGCCGGTGGCGCGGTTGAGCGTGTGGAAGCGCACCTTCTCGCGCTCGGTGGTGGCCGGTGTCATGGCGACGCGGCAGGTGACCAGCGACAGCTTGAGATAGCCTTTCCAGAAACTGCGCTGCGCCATGGGCTTCCCCGAAAGCACGGGAAACGCGGCGATGCCGGCCGCGGTTCCTGCCGGCGCGCGCGGGAACCAATCCGGGCAGCGGCGGGTTGCTGCCGCAAGGGATGCGCGGGGCGCGCACGGACAGATGCAGGAGACCGCCATGACGATCGCTGGAAAATACCGCACGGGCCTGCTCGTTCCGCTCGTCGTGTCGGCCTGCCTTGGCCTCTCCGCCTGTCAGAAGCAGGAGCGGGCGTCGGGCGACGTCGGCCGCCAGGATCAGGAGCAGACCGGCAGCGTGAAACAGGCGACGCCGCCCGCCGACGTCGAGACGGACCGCAGCCCGAACCCGCAGACGGGTACGGGCGGCGACATCCCGAAGCAGGCGGACTGAGCGCCGGCCGCAAGCGAATCCGGGCCTCCGCCGGGGCGGGCGAAAACCGGCCCGCCCGGCCGGAACCATTGATCCGGCTCGCTCATTAAGGAGCGTGGGTTCGCAGCATCAACCTATGCAAGCGTGAGGAGATCCCCCCGATGCCGCCGGTTCCGGGAGACACGCGACGTGAGTCGTCGTCGGCGCGTCAGGAGATCGTCGACCTCATCCCGGCCCTGCGCGCCTTCGCCCGCACCTTCTACCGCAACGTCACCGACGCCGACGACCTCGTGCAGGAGACGCTGACCAAGGGGCTGGCGAGCATCCACCAGTTCGAGCCCGGCACCAGCATGAAGTCGTGGCTGTTCACGATCATGCGCAACACCTTCTACACGAAGATCAAGGTGGCGGCGCGCGAGGCGCCGGGCGCGGCCGAATGCGCCTCGGCGCGGCCGGCGGCCGACCCCACGCAGGAATGGTCCGCCCGCGGGCGTGAGATCGCCGAGGCGATCCAGCGCCTGCCGACCCAGCAGCGCGAGGTGCTGATGCTGATCGGCGTGCTGGGCACCAGCTACGAGGACGCGGCGGAGATCTGCGGCTGCGCGATCGGCACGATCAAGAGCCGGCTCAACCGGGCGCGGCTGAAGCTGCTGGAGGAGCTGGGCGAGACGTCGGCGCGCTCCTCGGTCGAGCGGGCCGAGAGCCACCCGGTCGATTCCTTCGGCAAGCATTCCGTCTTCGGCTGAGCCGGGCGCCGCTCAGGGCTCCGAATAGCCGGTGATCGCGATCCGCAGCTCGCCCTGCCGGGGGTCGCGCTTGAAGACCAGCGTGCCGCGCCGCGTCGAGCCGGCGGGCAGGTAGTCGATGCGGAACCCGCCCGTCTCCTCGTCGCCACCGGCCGACAGCATGCCGGCGACCGCGACGTCGGCGGCGGTCCCGTCGCCGGTGTTGGCGACCGCGACCAGCGCGTGGAAGCCGTCGTCGACGGCTGCGACGCGCTCGACCGTGGTGCGGAAGCGGGGCGGGGCGTCGCCGGCCGCGAAGGCGGACCATGCGAGATAGGCGAGGAGGACCAGGACCAGCACGCCCGAGAGCGCGCCGACCGCCCATTCGACCGGATGGCGGCCGCCGGAGACGGCGTTCGCGTCGCCCTGCTTCTTCCCGCCCTGCGCGGCCTTTCTCGCCGGCGCCCGCTTCGTCGCCATCATGCCTCCTACAGGATCAACCGCGCCGCGGCGGCGCCGACGGAAGACGGAAGGGCCAGAACGATGGTCGCCATGACGATCTCCATCAGCGAGGTGTCGTAAGTGCGGCCGAACATCCACAGCACGGCGAGGCTGATCGTAAGCGCGACCGCATAGCCCGGCAGAGTGAAGCGGACGAAGGCGGCCCACCACGGCGTGTCGGGCTCGAGCTCGGAGCCGCCCTTGAAGCCGACGGCGAAGACGAAGCCATGCATGATGGCGAGCGACAGCAGCACCGTCGCCACGCCGTGCCAGGGCGACATGCGGAAGGAGATGAGGATCGTTTCCTCCGTCGGCGCGATGTTGAAGCCGAGGAAGAGCGCGCCGACCGCCATGAGGAACAGCTCGCCGGCATAGGTCTCCTTGCGGTCGCCGATCCTGTCCCCGGCCGACGAGCCCATCTGGCTGCGCGCCAGGAGCGCGCCGATCGCCGCCGGCACGGCCTGCAGCGCAACCTTGCCGACGATCTCCCGCAGCGACATCGTGGCGTCGAGCACGCCGAAGCAGACGAGGATCGCAGCGCTGACGGCGGCACCGACGGCGCAGGCATAGAGCGCCTCCAGCAGGTTCTGCCGCCAGTCGGAGGAATGCTGCAGGCCGAGCTGCCGCGACAGCTCCATCAGCAGCGGCAGGATCAGCGCGACGAGGACGAGCAGGCGGACGTCCGGCATCGTGTAGCCGAGCTGCCACATCTCCTGCGTCATCATCATCGGCAGCGAGAACAGCAGCGCGCCGCCGGCCGCGCGGCCGGTGTCCTTCAGGAGCTGGCGCCGGGTCGCGGGCGAATCGCCGCCTGCCCCTGCCGGCCTGGCCCTTGCCGCACTCATCGATTCACGGGGTCGTCGTCCGTCCATGCGGGAAAGATCGGCTCCTCCTCCGGCCCGGCCGAATGCGCCCAGTCGCCGTCGGCGGGCGCTGTGGCCGGGGCGTCATCGACGACGGCGCGGGCCAGCCGGCGGGCGGCCTCCACCACCTCGTCGCGCGCGGCCGGGCCCTCGACGCCCGGGGCGTCGCACTCGACCGAGACGCTCTCGCCGGTGTCGCCGATGAAATCGACGCGGTAGCGGGGCGTGGGCGTATCGCTGTGGCGCGTCACGCGGCTCTCGAAGCGTGCCATGTCGGAGACCTCCATCTCGTCTGACCCCACAACGGCGGCCCCGCGCGCCCGGTTCCGTCCCCGCGGCGAGGGCATGCGGCCGCCCGGCGAGGGGAACCGATCGGCGGGGGGTGCGTTTCCGACCGAGCCATGGTGACCACGGAACAATCGAGCGCGCGCCTGCCCGCGACGGCGTCGCGGGAGCCCCCGCGCGACGTCGATCCCGCCGCCACGGCCTTCTTCCTCGATTTCGACGGAACGCTCGCCGGCATCGCCCACGAGCCCGGCGCCGTGCGGGTGAAGCCGCGCGTCACCGAGGCGCTGGGCCGGCTCGCCGCGGCCGCAAACGGGGCGCTCGCCATCGTCTCGGGCCGCGACATAGCGCAGGTCGACGCGCTGCTTGCGCCGCTGCGGCTGCCGGTGGGGGGCGTGCACGGGCTGGAGCGGCGCGACGCCGCCGGCCGCCTGCAGCGCGTCGCGGTGGACGCGGCGCTGGCCGAGCGGGTCGGGTCGCGGGTCGCGGCGCTGGTGGCGCGCAATCCGGGCCTGCTGCGCGAGGTCAAGCCGGGCTCCGTCGCGCTGCACTACCGCAAGCGGCCGGAGCTCGCCGGAACCTGCATGGAGCTCGCCCGGCGGCTCGCCGACGAGGACGGGCGCATCGAGCTCCTGCGCGGCCGCAAGGTGGTCGAGCTGAAATTCGCCCGCCGCAGCAAGGCGGACGCCATCGCCGGCTTCATGGCCGAGCCGCCCTTCGCCGGGCGCAAACCGCTGTTCGCCGGCGACGACGTCACCGACGAGGACGGCTTCGCCGAAGTCGTGCGGCGCGGCGGCATGGCGATCAAGATCGGCGACGGCGAGACGGCGGCCGCCTTCCGCTTCGCCGGCATCGACGCATTCCACGACTGGCTGGCCGCGATGGCCGGCCTGGACGATGCAGAAGGGACCCAATGACCAGCAACGTCACGACAATCCGATCCAGAGGACGCACGGCGCGCGAGGGCCGCGCGCGATGAGCCGGCTCGTCATCGTCTCGAACCGGGTGGCGGACCTGCGCCAGTCGCAGCAGTCGGGCGGGCTCGCGGTCGGGCTCGCCGACGCGCTCAAGGAGCGCGGCGGCGTCTGGTTCGGCTGGAGCGGCGAGACGGTCGACAAGCCGACCGAAGAGCCGGTGGTCGAGCAGCTCGGCAAGGTCGAGACGGTGTCGCTGCCGGTCACCCAGCGCGACTTCTCAGACTACTATGTCGGCTATGCCAACAGCGTGCTGTGGCCGCTGTTCCACTACCGGCTCGACCTCGTCGACTACCGCCCGGCCTATTTCAAGGGCTATCTGCGGGTGAACCGGCTGTTCGCGAAGGTGCTGTCGCGCTTCCTCGAGCCGGGAGACGTCATCTGGGCGCACGACTACCATCTGATCCCGCTCGCCGCGCAGTTGCGCAAGCATGGCTGCCGCCAGCGGATCGGCTTCTTCCTGCACATCCCGTTCCCGCCGCCGGAGCTGCTGGCGGCCTCGCCCAACCATGCCGAGCTGGTCGACGCGCTGCTGCAATACGACCTGATCGGCTTCCAGACGCAGACCGACGCCAACAATTTCCGCCGCTATGTCGAGCAGCACACCGACGCGGCGCCAGCGCCGGACGGCAGCTTCGTGGTCGACGGCCGCAGCGTGCGGGCCGACCGCTTCCCGATCGGCATCGACGTCGAGGCGTTCCGCAAGATGGCCGAAACCCCGCAGGAGGACGTGCGCATCGACACGATGCGGCGCCATATCCTCGGCCGCCGGCAGATCATCGGCGTCGACCGGCTCGACTATTCCAAGGGCCTGCCGGAGCGGATGAAGGCGTTCGCGCGGCTCCTGGCGCTGAAGCCGGAGCTGGAAGGCAAGGTGAGCTTCCTGCAGATCGCGCCGCCGACGCGCGAGGACGTCACCGCCTATGCGCAGATCCGCGAGGAGCTGGAGCACCTGACCGGCTCGATCAACGGCCGGCTGGCCGACTTCAACTGGACGCCGATCCGCTACATCCACCGCAGCGTGCCGCGCGAGACGCTTGCCGCGCTGTTCCGCGCCAGCCAGGTCGGCTTCGTCACGCCGCTGCGCGACGGCATGAACCTCGTCGCCAAGGAATATGTCGCCGCGCAGGATCCCGAAGACCCCGGCGTGCTGGTGCTGTCGCAGTTCGCCGGCGCGGCCGAGGAGATGCGCGAGGCGCTGATCGTCAACCCCTACGACACCGACGAGATGGCGCGCAGCCTCGCGCAGGCGCTGGAGATGCCGCTGGCCGAGCGGCAGGAGCGCCACCGGGCGCTGCTCGCCTCGATCTCGCGTCAGGACGCGCAGGCGTGGATGCGCTCCTTCCTCGCCGAGCTGGAGCGACCGGCCGTGGCGCCGCTGCCGTCGAACGGCGGCGGCCGCGTCGCGGCGATGCGCTAGGACTCAGGCTGCGGGTACCGGCTCCAGCATGGCTTGCGCGGCGTCCCGCTCGACCTCGGCGTCGATCTCGGCGCCGACAATCAGGGTGACCACCGACAGCCAGGTCCAGACCATGAAGCCGATGACGGCGCCGAGCGAGCCGTAGGTCGCCTCGTAGTGGGCGAAGCGCGTCAGGTAGACCGAGAAGCCGATCGACACGGCGAGCCAGGCGACCGTCGCGAAGACGCCGCCGAAGCTCACCCAGCGCCAGCGCGCCCGCTCGCGGGAGGGGCCGTAGCGATAGAGCAGCGAGATGCCGCAGGCGAGCAGCGCCAGCAGGACCGGCCAGCGCAGCAGCGTCACGAGAAGCTGCGAATGCGCGTCGAGCCGCAGCAGGTGGAAGGCGAGCGGCACGACCGCGACGGCCGCGACCAAGACCGCGGCGGCCAGCATGGCGGCGAGCGTGAAGCCGAAGGCGAGCAGGTTGAGCCCGACGAAGGAGCGTTTCTCCTGTTCGCCGAAGGCGACGTTCATCGCCTCGAACAGCGCCTTGACGCCGCTGTTGGCGCTCCACAGCGCGACCGCGGAGGCGAGCAGGAAACGCAGGCCGAGCGCCTGCTGGTCCTGCGCGAGCAGGATCTCCAGCCGCTCGCGGATCAGGTCGAGGCCGACCTGCGGCACGACGGCCGACAGGCCCTCTATGTCGTCGGCGATCGCGGCGGGGTCGGCGACCAGGCCGTAGAGCGAGACGAAGGCGCTGATGGTGGGGAAAAGGGCGAGCAGGAGATAGAAGGTGGTGCCTGCGGCGACGAGGAGGACGCGGTCGCGGCCTATCTCTGTCCAGACGCGCCGCGCGATCCGCTGCCAGGCGCCGGCGGAGAGGGGGGCCGGGCCGGCATCGGGCGCGCCCGGCGCGCGCGGCAGGTGGGTCATGCGCAGCTTCCGCGTCTTCGGCGTCGGCGAGAATCAGCCGCCGCGAACTCGGCGGAAGTGTAGGTCAAGCGTAGCGCGGGGACAAAGGCCCCGCGCCCAGCCGGAACGGCCGTTCAGAACGCCCACCACGCGCCGCAGCCGGGAGCAGGCTGGGCCTTGCGCGGGGAGGCCTGGCTCGCCGCCGCCACGGCGCTCTCGCGGGCCAGCCGCGCCTGCTCGCGGGCGAGCATGTTGCGGGCCTTGCCGATCACCTCGCGGCGGTCGACCGGCCGCGCGGCGGGTATGGACAGCATGACCTGCACGGCGCGGGAACGCCGCACGATCTCCACGCCGCCGGGCTTGGGCACGCCATGCTTGGGCACGCCGGGATTGCGTTCGTCGGGTCGCATCTGTTGTCCCTTATTCCGGCCGGCGAGCCCGGTTTCGGGGCCGGCCGGCGCGCTCGAGCGGCAATGCCCGGCAAGTCACGAACACACGAAGGGACGGAAAGTTCCATCACTGTTTCGCGACCGGGAAGGCCGCGCGGCGCGGCGGCAAAAACATGCAGCGAGGGGGAACATTCCGCGCCAGGTGCGGTTGGGCTTTCGACCTGCCCCGAGGCAGGACCCCAGGACGCCAGACACGAGGTATCGAAATGACCCGCAAGATCATCGCCGCCACCGTCATCACGCTCGGCATGGCCACCGCCGCGCTTGCCCAGACCAGCACGCAGGGCGGTGAGTCGCCGGCATATCCGGAGGCGTGGAAGGGCGACATCGCCTCGGCGCTCTATGCCGACCAGCACACGCTGCGCACCCAGGACGAGGTGAAGACCAACTGGGCGAAGCTCAACGCCGACCAGCAGGCTCAGGTGAAGAAGGACTGCTCGGCCACGGCGCAGGCCGCCGCGACGAAATCCGGCGAGAGCTCGGCAACCGCGAATGCGAATCCCGCCACGATGACCGAGCTTTGCGGCTGGATCGGCGCCATGTAAGCCAGATTGGCCGCCATCGGTCGGCGCCTGTCGCCGTCGAGGCTGAAAAAGAAAAAGGCCCGGAGCGCCGTCACGGCGTTCCGGGCCTTTTCCGTTGAGCCGGCGGCTATCGCCGGCCGGGTGCGAACGGATCAGGCGAGGTACTGGCCGCCATTGGCCGTCAGCGTCGAGCCGGTAATAAAACCGGCCTCGTCGGAGGCGAGGAAGACGACGCAGCGCGCGATCTCTGCCGCCTCGCCGAGCCGGCCGACGGGGATCTGCGCGACGATCTTGGCGCGCACGTCCTCGGCGACGGCCATCACCATGTCGGTGGCGATGTAGCCCGGGCAGATGGCGTTGACGGTGATGCCGGCTCGCGCCCCTTCCTGGGCGAGCGCCTTGGTGAAGCCGAGGTCGCCGGCCTTGGCGGCCGAATAGTTGGCCTGGCCGGCCTGGCCCTTCTGGCCGTTGATCGATGAGATGTTGACGATGCGGCCGAACTTGCGGTCGCGCATGCCCGACCAGACCGGATGCGTCATGTTGAACAGGCCGGAGAGGTTGGTGTCGATCACCTCGCGCCACTGTTCGCGCGTCATGCGGTGGAACATGGCGTCGCGGGTGATGCCGGCATTGTTGACCAGCACGCCGATCGGGCCGAGGTCGGCCTCGACCTTCCTGATGCCTTCGACGCAGGCGTCGTAGTCGGCGACCGACCATTTGTAGACGGCGACGCCGGTCTCGGCCTTGAACTTCTGCGCCGCCTCGTCGTTGCCGGCGTAGTTGGCCGCGACCTTGTACCCAGCGTCCCTCAGCGCCACCGATATGGCGGCGCCGATGCCGCGGGTGCCGCCGGTGACGAGTGCCGTTCTGGTCATGTGAAATCTCCTCCCATTTCGGGGGCAATAGGGCAGTAGGGCAATAGGGCAGTATGTCTGCTTATTTATCGACCTATTGCCCTACTGCCCTATTCCCATATTGCCCTAGTTCATCGCCTCGACGCACATGGCGACGCCCATGCCGCCGCCGATGCACAGCGTGGCCAGACCCTTCTTGGCGCCGCGGCGCTTCATCTCGAACAGCAGCGTGTTGAAGACGCGCGCGCCCGAGGCGCCGATCGGATGGCCGATGGCGATGGCGCCGCCGTTGACGTTGACGATCTCGGGGTTCCAGCCCATGTCCTTGTTGACCGCGCAGGCCTGCGCGGCGAAGGCCTCGTTGGCCTCGACGAGGTCGAGGTCCTCGACCTTCCAGCCGGCCTTCTTGAGCGCCTTGCGCGAGGACGGGATCGGGCCCGTGCCCATGACCTGCGGGTCGACGCCGGCGGTGGCCCAGGAGACGATGCGGGCGAGCGGGGCGATGCCGCGCTTGGCGGCTTCCGCCTCCGTCATCAGCACCACGGCGGCGGCGCCGTCATTGATGCCGGACGCGTTGGCGGCGGTCACCGTGCCTTCCTTGTCGAAGGCGGGCCTGAGCTTCTGCATCGCCTCCAGCGTGGCGCCGTGGCGGATGTATTCGTCGGCATCGACGACCACGTCGCCCTTGCGGGTCTTGATCGTGACCGGGACGATCTCGTCCTTGAAGCGGCCGGCCTTCTGGGCGGCCTCGGCCTTGTTCTGCGAGGCGACGGCGAAGCGGTCCTGCTCGTCGCGGGTCAACTGCCACTGGCGGGCGACGTTCTCGGCGGTGTTGCCCATGTGGTAGCCGTAGAAGGCGTCGGTCAGGCCGTCCTTGATCATCGTGTCGATGAGCTTGAGGTCGCCCATCTTGACGCCGGCGCGCAGGTGCTGCGCGTGCGGGGCCATGGACATGGATTCCTGGCCGCCGGCGACGATGATCGAGGCGTCTCCGGTCTGGATCTGCTGCATGCCGACGGCGACGGCGCGCAGGCCGGAGCCGCAGAGCTGGTTCAGGCCCCAGGCGGTGGTCTCCTGCGGGATGCCGGCGGCCATCGCGGCCTGGCGGGCGGGGTTCTGGCCCTGGGCGGCGGTCAGGATCTGGCCCATGATGACCTCGTCAACCTCCTTCGGGTCGACGCCGGCGCGGGCGAGCGCCTCGCGGATGGCGGTCGCGCCCAGCACGTGGGCGGGGGTGTCGGCGAAGGCGCCGTTGAAGGAGCCGACGGGCGTGCGGGCCGCGGCGGCGATGACGATGGACTGGGCCATGAATGTCTCCCGGAATGGGCGTATGTGCGTGGAATAGGTCCGTTCTTGCCCGTTCCGGGACCCGAGTCAAACTAGAATTGCGGCACTGCGGCAAAATCGGCCGCCCCGCGAGGCCCGGCGCGTCCGGCGATGCTGCGCTGCCGCTGCCGCGCTGCACAAAGGGCTTTCTTTTCGCCGGCCAATGGGCATATCCTTCGCTCGGCCGTTGGGGAGCGGCCCGCCGCGCCAGACGGCCGCTGCGCAGTTCCGGGAGGTAGGAATGCCCGCAAAGGACGATCCGGTGGTGATCAAGAAGTACGCCAACCGGCGCCTCTACAACACCGGCACCTCGACCTATGTGACGCTCGAAGACTTGGCCGAGATGGTCAAGAAGGGCGAGGAGTTCACCGTCCAGGACGCCAAGTCGGGCGAGGACATCACCCATCCGGTGCTGACGCAGATCATCTTCGAGCTGGAGAACAAGGAGGGGCAGAACATGCTGCCGATCTCCTTCCTGCGCCAGCTCATCTCCTTCTACGGCGACCAGATGCAGATGATCGTGCCGAGCTTCCTCGAGCAGTCGATGATGGCCTTCGCCAAGGAACAAGAACGCTTCCGCGAGCAGATGAAGTCGGCCTTCGGCAAGAGCCCGATGGACATGATGTCGATGTCGGCGCCGATGAAGGCGCTGGAGGAGCAGACGCGCCGCAACATGGAGATGTTCCAGAACGCGATGCGCATGTTCACGCCCTTCCCGCAGGCCGGCCAGGCCGGCGCCGCGACCGAGCCGCGGGCGAAGGAGCCGGAGGCGAAGGAAGGCCAGGACGAGCTCAAGGAAATGCGCGACCAGATCGCCGCCATGCAGCGGCGCATCGATTCCATGGGACGCGGCTGAAGCGCTGTCGGCCAGGCCGGCGCTTCCCCAAGCTAGCCGAAATTGACGTCTCGGGAGGCGGTGCGCAGCGACACCGTGAAGCCCGCCATCACGTCGACCAGCGCGATCACCATCAGCACGAAGAACAGCGAGGTGGCCGCGCCGCGCACCAGCAGGAACTCCACCAGGAACAGCACGAAGACGACCAGCGACAGCATGTGGTCGACGATCGAGGCGGTCGAGGTGGAGGTCGACTTGAGGATTTCGGCGAACAGGAAGACGAGCGCGATCACCACCATCAGGTCGGCCAGCGTCATCGACCAGACGCCGCCGGAGATCATGGAGACGTCGAAGAGCTGCTTCGGCCAGGGATCGGCGCCGCCGAACAGGCCGGCGATGCCGGCATTGTAGAGCAGGAAGGAAATGATCGTCAGCGGGATGCGGCTGAGCATCGGCCTCTCCGGGGTTGGTCGGCGCCGATCTAGACCCCGCCGGAAAAAGCCGTCAAGGCGCGCCGGCGGGGCGCAAAAAGAAAGGACCGGCGCGAGGCCGGTCCCGAACGTTCATGCCGGACAGCGGAAGGCTCAGCCTTCCTTCGGCTCCAGCACCTGACGGCCGCGATACATGCCGGTCTTCAGGTCGATGTGATGCGGACGGCGCATCTCGCCGGAGTTCTTGTCCTCGACATAGGTCGGCGCCTTCAGCGCATCGGCGGAACGGCGCATGCCGCGCTTCGACGGCGAGGTCTTTCGTTTCGGTACAGCCACGGGTTCTGCTCCACTGTCAAAAGGCCCGCGTCCCCGGAGGGGGCATGACGAGCCGGAATCCCTGAAAGTCGCGTGCCTATACACGCAAGGTGGGCGTTTGGCCAGCGGCGGGAGGGGAAAAAAGTGAGGCAGTCGGCAGTCGGCAGTCGGCAGTCGGAAAACCGCGGGGATGTCCGGGCGCAGAACGCGAGCGCAGGGCTTGCATGTCCGGCGTCTGTGGAGTGCCTTTCCGACTGCCGACTGCCGACTGCCGACTGCCGACTGCCGACTGCCGACTGCCGACTGCCGACTGCCGACTGCCGACTGCCGACTGCCGACTGCCGACTGCCGACTGCCGCTTATTCCAGACAATCCACATATCCCCCCGCCTTCTCCGCCCGGGCCTGGACGGTGACGGCGAGGCGGGAGAGGCCGGGGGAGGGGCGCGCGGGGTTGCGGCCGGTCGGGTCGGGCAGGGTGACGGCAAGAAGCGCGGCCTGGCGGGGCGTGAGGTCGCGCGCGCGGCGGCCGAAATAGTGGCGGGCGGCGGCCTCGATGCCGTAGATGCCCGGCCCCCATTCGGCGATGTTCAGGTAGATCTCCATGATGCGCCGCTTGGACAGGACGAGGTCGAAATAGACGGCCAGCGGCAGCTCCAGCGCCTTGCGGATGTAGGAGCGGCCGAGCCAGAGATAGAGGTTCTTGACCGTCTGCATGGTGATGGTGGAGGCGCCGCGCGGGCTGACGCCGGAGAGCGCGTCGTCGATGACGCCGCTCATCTCGCCCCAGTCGATGCCGCTGTGGAAGCAGAACTGGCCGTCCTCCGACATGGTGACGGCGCGGGTGACGTTGGGGCTGATCTCGCCGAGCGGCGTCCAGCGGCGGTCGTAGCCCTGAAGCGTGACGAGGTCGACGGCCATCGGCACGGAGACCGGCCGCACGCCGGGAACGGCGTAGAGCAGCGTCAGCGCGAAGGGCAGGGCCGCGACCACCACGGCGGCGATCGCCAGCCGGCGCAGCCAGACGGCGGCCCTGCCGCGCGGCGCGCGGCCGCCGCGCGACCGGGCGGGCCGGCTGTCCGACGGGACGATCTCTTCGCGAACCATGCCTTCCTCGTTCCGCCGACCGCAATACAGAGGCGGCCGCCGCGGCGCAATGCGGCATGTCGGGGGCGGCGTCTCGGCGCGGCTTGACCGCGAGTGCCGATCCGGGGCATCGCTGCGCGCATGTTCGGGGCGGATCAGGAAGGTTTCGAGGCGGCGCTCGCGGCGCGGGCGCAGCAGGTGGAGCGGCGGCTCGCGGCGCTGCTCGACGCGCGGCCGCTGGCCGGCGAGATCGCCCGGCCGGCGCGGCTGGCCGCGGCGCTGCGGCCCGGCGCGCTCAACGGGGGGAAAAGGCTGCGGCCGTTCCTGGTGATGGAGAGCGCCGCACTCGCCGGCGGCGACGCGGCGGCCGCACTCGACGCGGCGGCCGCACTCGAATGCGTGCACTGCTACTCGCTCATCCACGACGACCTGCCGGCGATGGACGACGACGACCTGCGCCGCGGCCAGCCGACCGTGCACCGCGCCTTCGACGAGGCGACCGCGATCCTGGCCGGCGACAGCCTGCTGACGATGGCCTTCGACGTGCTCGCCGGCTGCGAGCTCGACGCGAACCGCAGGATCGAGCTGGTGGCGGGGCTGGCGCGGGCGGCCGGCGTCGGCGGCATGGCGGGCGGTCAGGCGCTCGACCTGGAGGCCGAGCGGGCGCGGCCGGACGAGGCCGGCATCATCGCGCTGCAGGCGATGAAGACCGGCGCGCTGATCCGCCATGCCTGCGAGGCGGGCGCGATCGTGGCCGGCGCGCCGGCCGACGAGCGGGCGCGGCTCGCCGAGTTCGGCTCGGCGATCGGGCTCGCCTTCCAGCTCGCCGACGACCTGCTCGACCTGACGGGAAGCGCGGAAGCCGTCGGCAAGGCGACCGGCAAGGACGCGGCCGCCGGCAAGGCGACGCTCGTCGCCCTCAACGGCATCGACTGGACGCGCCGGCAGCTCGCTGGCCTGGTGGCACAGGCCGAGGAACTGCTGGAGCCGTGGGGCGAACGCGCCGCGCTGCTGCGCGAGGCCGCGCGCTTCGTGGCGAACCGCCGCTCCTGAAGGCGTTTGGCGCCTCCCGCAGCGTTAAGTGCGCCTTAATCGGAATGGTCGATCTTGAACGACGCTTAGGGTTCAGGGTAACGCGTTCATGTCGTCCGTCATCACGCGCGCGTATCTGCGCAGCAGGCTGCTGTTCATCCTCGCCGGCTTCATCGTGGCGGTGAGCGCGGGCAGCGGCTTCATCCTCTGGCAGGCCCAGCTCTCCAAGACCAGCGTGCGCTACGCCTCGCTGATCCGCTACGTCGCGGACGCGACGGCCGACGTCATCTACGACACGCTGCGCGTCGACAATACCCGCGTGCTGGCACTGGAGAGCTCGCTCAGCGGAGCCGGCGTGGACCAGGCGGCCGGCACGGCGTCGTCCGAGGGCGTGCGCAAGGAGCTGCACGAGGCGATCGCGCGGCTGGAGAAGGGCTACGAGGCGCTGCGCGTCTCGGCCGGCGACGACACGACCGGCATGGGCGAGAGCAAGGCCATCTCGGTCAGCCATGGCGAGCTGGTGGAGGGCGCCGGCAACGACATGCTGGCCAGCCTCGCCGGGCTCAAGATGCCGGCCTCGGTGCGCGGCGCGTGGGAAGGCGACGGCAACGGCGGCCTGCGCGAGGACATCAAGCAGGTGCTGACCCACGCCAACCGGCTCGACATCTTCAGCGACTTCTCGCAGCCGGCGGCGCAGCGCGTGTTCGCGCAGATCCGCACGCTTTCCAACGACCGCGTGCTGCCCAACCTGTCGCGCATCCTCGACCAGATGGACGACACCGCGCTGCACGACTACGGCCGGCTGCAATATGCGCTCGGGCTGGTGGCGCTGACCATCATGGTGGCCGGCGCGCTCGTCGGCTTCCGCGTGTTCGAGCCGATGATGCGCAAGATCCACGACGCGCATGAGAGCCTGCGCGAGGCGCGCGACTCGGTCGAGGCGCAGAAGGTGCGGGCGGAGGCCGCCGACCGCGCCAAGTCCGAGTTCCTCGCCAACATGAGCCACGAGATCCGCACGCCGATGAACGGCGTGCTCGGCATGGCCGAGCTGCTGGCGCGCACCGAGCTCGACCACCGGCAGTCGATGTTCGTCGACGTGATCGTGAAGTCGGGCAACGCGCTGCTGACCATCATCAACGACATCCTCGACTTCTCCAAGATCGACGCTGGCCAGCTCGTGCTCGACAACGCGCCGTTCCAGTTCGCCGAGGCGATCGAGGACGTCGCGACGCTGGTCTCGACGCGGGTGGCGGAGAAGGACCTGGAGCTGATCGTGCGCGTCGACCCGACCCTGCCGCTGTCGGTGGTGGGCGACGTCGGCCGTTTCCGGCAGGTGGCGACCAACCTGGTCGGCAACGCGGTGAAGTTCACCGAGCGCGGCCACGTCCTGATCGACGTCAGCGGCGCGGTGCGCGACGAGGTGCTGGAGGTGGTTGTGCGGGTGGAGGACACCGGCATCGGCATCCCGGCCGAGAAGCTGAGGGCGGTGTTCGAGAAGTTCGCGCAGGTCGATTCATCCTCGACGCGCCGCCACGAGGGCACCGGGCTGGGGCTCGCGATCGCCTCGCGGCTGGTCGAGATGATGGGCGGCGAGATGGGCGTCGAGAGCGAGTTCGGCCGCGGCTCGACCTTCTGGTTCAGCGCCCGGCTGCCGGTCGACGAGGGGGCAGAGCGGGTGCGGCCCGTGCCGGTCGACGTCACCGGCGCGCGCATCCTCGCCATCGACGACAACCCGATCAACCGCCAGATCCTGACCGAGCAGCTCCGCAACTGGGGCTTCGACTGCGCCGCCACCGAGAGCGGCCTGCTGGGGCTGGCCTTCCTCGAACGCGCGGCCGAGCTGGGCGCCACGGTGGACTGCATCATCCTCGACTACCAGATGCCGGACCTGAACGGCGAGGAGGTGGCGCGCCGCATCCGCCTCAACCCGGGCACGGCCGACGTGCCGATCGTGCTGCTCACCTCGGTCGACCAGATCGAGACCTCGCGCATGGCGGTCGAGTGCGGCATCAGCGCCCAGTTGAACAAGCCGGCGCGGTCGTCGGCGCTGCTGGAGACGGTGGTGTCGGTGCTGCAGATGTCGCATGCGCAGCGGCGCAGGCGCTCGGGCGACGAGCCGTCGATCGCCAGCGTCACGCCGATCCGCAAGCCGGCGGCGCCGCAGCCGGAGCAGCGGATCCCTGCCGCCGCCGCGCAGCGCGGGCCGGGCATGGTCGACGTGCTGGTGGCCGAGGACAACGAGGTCAACCAGCTCGTCTTCAGCCAGATCCTCGACGGGCTCGGCGTCTCCTACCGCATCGCCTCCAACGGCCGCACGGCGGTCGAGCTGCACCGGACGGTGAAGCCGCGCGTCATCCTGATGGACGTGTCGATGCCGGAGATGAGCGGGCTCGACGCGACGCGGGCGATCCGCGAGCGCGAGAAGGATTCGGGCGTGCGCACGCCGATCATCGGCGTGACCGCCCACGCGCTCAAGGGCGACAAGGAGCGCTGCCTGGAAGCCGGCATGGACGACTACCTGTCCAAGCCCGTCTCGCCCAACAAGCTCCAGCAGAAGCTGGAGAACTGGATGGGCGCCGAGGCCGCGACCTTCGCGCAGACGGCCTGAGCGGCGTCGAGCCATCCGTTCCGATGGATAGGGCTTGGCCCGGCGGGGCGAAAGCCGGCCGGTTCCCGATCCGACCTCTGTCCCTCGCCCAGCCAGGCGAAACAGAACCATTTCACTCCTGCCGCGCCCCGATTAACGTTGGCCGCCCCGACGGGACACACGGGAGGAGACAGTGGCCGAGCTTCGCATTGCGCTGGTCGGTGCCGGCGTCATCGGCCTGACCCACATCGACACGCTCGAGCGCATGGACGGCTTTCGCCTGGCCGGCATCGTGGATCCGGGACCTCGCGCGCCGGAGATCGCCGCCTCGAACGAGGTGCCGCTTTTCGCCGGCGTGCCGGAACTCATCGCTGCCGGGGCGGCGGATGGCGTGATCGTGGCGACCCCCAACGAACTCCATGTACCCATTGCCACCCAGCTTCTCGGCGCCGGATTGCCGGTCCTCCTGGAAAAGCCGATCGCCAATACGACGGACGACGCGGCGATGCTGCTCGCGGTCGCCGACCGCACGCGCGTGCCGCTGCTGATCGGCCATCACCGCCGCCACAACCCGATCATCCGGGCGGCCAAGGCCGCTATAGCAGACGGTGTGCTCGGCCGCTTCGTCATGGCCTCCGTCTGTTGCTCGCTCTACAAGGACGACGCCTATTTCGACAGCGCATGGCGCACCCGCCCGGGATCCGGCGGGCCGCTGCTCATCAATCTCATCCACGAGATCGATTTGATGCGGCATTTCTTCGGGGATGTCGCGTCGGTGAGCGCGATCGGCACCAACGCCATACGGGGCCTCGCGGTCGAGGATACGGCCGCGGTGATATTGCGCTTCGCGGATGGCGGGATGGCGACCCTTGCCATATCCGACACGGCCGTCGGCCCCTGGGCATGGGATATTTCCGCCGGGGAGAACCTCGCCCGGTTTCCGGCACATCCGGTTCAGTCGCACCTGTTGACCGGAACGGAGGGAGGGTTGAGCCTGCCCGACCTCACCTACTGGTCCCATCGGGGCGTCAGGGACTGGCAGCTCGAGCTCGACAGGACGACCCTGCCGATACTGCCCGAGGACTGCTACGTCGCGCAGATCCGGCATTTCGGCGAGGTGATCGCCGGCGAAGCGGCACCTCTGGTGACGGGGCGGGACGGGGCCAAGAACCTCGCCACGATCGATGCCATAAGGCGTGCGGCCGAAAGCCGGCGGGAAATGCCGGTCGAGGACATCGAGGCGGCGGTGCAGGCGGCACTGTCGGCCGCCACGTCACGTTGAAGCGCGACGCGGCGAAACCCGCATTCCGGCCTACTCGGCGGCCTTGCGCCGACCGTAGCGGGTCTCGATGTATTCGGCGACCATCTTCTGGAAGTCGGCGGCGATGCCGGGGCCGCGCAGGGTCGCGGCCTTGCGGCCGTCGATGAAGACGGGGGCGGCCGGCATCTCGCCGGTGCCGGGCAGCGAGATGCCGATGTCGGCATGCTTCGATTCGCCCGGGCCGTTGACGATGCAGCCCATGACGGCGACCTTGAGATCCTCGACGCCGGGATACTGCTCGCGCCACACCGGCATGTTGCGCCTGAGATCGCCCTCGATGGTCTGGGCGAGCTCCTGGAAGACGGTGGAGGTGGTGCGGCCGCAGCCGGGACAGGCGGCGACCACAGGCAGGAACTGGCGGAAGCCCATCGTCTGCAGCAGCTCCTGCGCGACGACCACCTCGCGGGTGCGGTCGCCGCCGGGCTCCGGCGTGAGCGAGACGCGGATGGTGTCGCCGATGCCCTGCTGCAGCAGGATGCCCATCGCGGCCGACGAGGCGACGATGCCCTTGGAGCCCATGCCGGCCTCGGTGAGGCCGAGATGCAGTGCATGGTCGGAGCGCTTCGCGAGCTCGGCGTAGACCGCGATCAGGTCCTGCACGCGGCTGACCTTGGCCGACAGGATGATACGCTTGCGCGGCAGGCCGATCTCCTCGGCCATCTGCGCCGACAGGATCGCCGACTGGACGATCGCCTCGCGGGTGACGTCGTCGGCCGTCAGCGGGAAGCCCGCCTTCTGGTTCTCGTCCATCAGCCGCGTCAGCAGCTCCTGGTCGAGCGAGCCCCAGTTGACGCCGATGCGCACCGGCTTGTCGTGGCGGATGGCGATCTCGACGATCTCTGCGAACTGGCGGTCGCGCTTGTCGCGGAAGCCGACATTGCCGGGGTTGATGCGGTATTTCGCCAGCGCCTCGGCGCAGGCCGGATGGTCGGCGAGCAGCTTGTGGCCGATATAGTGGAAGTCGCCGATCAGCGGCACGTTCATGCCGAGCCGGGCCAGCCGGTCGCGGATCTTCGGCACGGCGGCCGCGCTCTCGTCGCGGTCGACGGTGACGCGGACGATCTCGGAGCCGGCCCGGTAGAGCGCCGCGACCTGCGCAACGGTGGCGTCGACGTCGGCCGTGTCGGTGTTGGTCATCGACTGGACCACGACCGGCGCGCCGCCGCCCACCATCACGCCGCCGACATTGACGCCCACCGAGGCGCGGCGGGCGAGCGGCTGGGAGAGATATCCGGTCATGCCGGCGCTCCTGAACGGGAATTGCGGTCCTGACGTGGCGAAGAGCGGGGGGATTGTCAATGGCGCGGATGGCCACGGCAGTCGGGAAGATGAGCGAATAGCGAGTAGCGAGTAGCGAGTAGCGAATAGGGAGGCAGCTCCTTCCTACTCGCTATTCCCTATTCGCTACTCGCTCTGTTGCACTTTTGCCGCATTCGGCGGCAATGAAACGGGTCATTAACCATGGGGGACTGATATTGGACGGGAAGTCGCCCCATTTGCGGGCGATCGAACGGAACGCGCGGGCGCCGCACGCGTTGGTGCCCACGGAGGACGGGATGACCACTTTCAAAGTCGCAATTGCGGGCGCATCGATCGCCCTGCTGGCGCTGTCGGGCTGCACCAGCCAGCGCTTCTCCTCGATCAACACGCCGCCTCCGAGCACGGTCGCGCAGCCGCTCGAGCCGGCGCCCGCCGGCACGGTGACGGCCGGGCAGCTTCCGCCGCCCGGCGCTCCCGGCGCCGCCCAGCCCGGCGCATTCCCGCCGCCGCCGACCGGCCCCGCCGCGCCGGCGCCGATGCAGGTGGCGGCCAACGCCGTCGACCTGACGCCGACCAGCATCGCCGGCGTGTGGAACGCCTCGGTCGCCGGCCAGGGCTGCAAGGTGGCGACGCCGCAGACCAAGTTCGGCCAGGGCTACCGCGCCGGCCCGCTGCACTGTCCGTCGCCGCTCGACGGGGTGAAGTCGTGGAACGTCGCCGGCAAGGAGCTCGCCCTCTACGACCAGGGCGGCGCGGTGCTGGCCAAGCTCTACTCGACCGGCGGCCAGCGCTTCGACGGCCAGACCGTCAGCGGCCTGCCGATCTCGCTCAGCCGCTGAGCCCGGCGATCCCGACCGGAGCTTTCCTCGCGCCCGTCCCGCGGACGGGCGCAGGCCGCGGAGCCGGCGTCCAGAGCGGTTCCGGTTTCACGAAACCAGTAGAACCGCTCTGTCTCCTTGTTTCAGCCGCATTTCCGAACGCAAAACCGCTTCGCACTTTTGCTGGAAATGCTCTATCCGGCTCCTGCCGTATTTCCAGCGGATTCCACGCATGTCCCTGCGCGATGGCCTGACCCCGCACGCTTCGCTGGAGCGGCGCTATGCCGATCTGGTCGAGAGCGGCCGGCTGGCGCGCGACCCCGGCCAGATCGTCGTGGCGCGGGCGCTGGACCGGCTGCTCGCCGACATCCGCGACAAGCGGATGGCCGCCAAGAAGAGCTCGCTCGGCTGGCTGTTCGCCCGGCGCGGCCGGCCCGAGCCGGTCAAGGGGCTCTACATCCACGGCGGCGTCGGCCGCGGCAAGACGATGCTCATGGACATGTTCTTCGAGCTCGTGCCGGCCGCGCGCAAGCGGCGCACCCATTTCAACGCCTTCATGGCCGACGTGCACGACCGCGTGCAGAAGCACCGCGAGGCGTTCCGCAAGGGCGAGACGAAGGAGAGCGATCCGGTGCCGCCGGTGGCGCGCGCGCTCGCGGCCGAGGCGTGGGTGCTGTGCTTCGACGAGTTCGCGGTGACCGACATCGCCGACGCGATGATCCTGTCGCGGCTGTTCACGGCATTGTTCGAGGAGGGCGTCGTGCTGGTCGCCACCTCCAACGTCGCGCCGGACGACCTCTACCGCGACGGGCTGAACCGCGGCCTGTTCGTGCCCTTCATCGCCATCCTCAAGCAGCATGCCGAGATCATCAACCTCGACAGCGACACAGACTACAGGATGCGCCGGCTGGCGCGCATGCCGGTCTACGTGACGCCGCTCGGCCCCGGCGCGCGGCGCACGATGGACGAGACCTGGGCGATGGTCGCCGACGGCAAGCAGGCCGGCCCGGCGGCGATCGCCGTCAAGGGGCGCAAGGTGGAGGTGCCGCTGGCGGCCGGCCGCGCGGCGCGCTTCGCCTTCGCGGACCAGTGACAGAAGCCGCTGGCGGCGCGCGACTACCTGGCGATCGCCGACGACTACGACACGATCCTCGTCGACGACATCCCGGTCATGCAGGCCTCGCAGCGCAACGAGGCCAAGCGCTTCATCCTGCTCGTCGACACGCTCTACGACCGTCACCGCCGGCTGATCGCCAGCGCGGCGGCCGCGCCCGACGCGCTCTATGCGGGGACCACCGGCACCGAGGCCTTCGAGTTCGCCCGCGCCGCCTCGCGGCTGGTCGAGATGCAGTCGAAGGAATGGCTGGAAGGCTGGAAAGCCGGCCTAGAGTAGCGGCCCGACCACGGCGAAGGCGTTGAGCCAGATCCGGCGCGTCAGCGACCAGCCGGCGACGACGGCCGGATCGACCGGTGTGGAGGCCGCCAGATACTGCATCTGGCGGTCGCGGATCGCGCCCGCGAGCGCGGCGTCGGTGAACAGGATGTCGTTCTCGAAATTCAGGTCGAAGCTGCGGATGTCGAGGTTGGACGAGCCCATGAAGACGGTCCGCCCGTCGATCGTCAGCGTCTTGGAATGAAGCAGCCCGCCATTGTATTCGGCGATCCTGACGCCGGCGGCCATCAGCCTCGGATAGTAGGACCGGCTGGCGCGCGAGACGAAGCCGGAATCGTTGCGCGCCGGCAGGATCATCGTCACCGCGACGCCCGAGCGCGCCACCCCCATCAGCGCCTGGCAGAGCGTTTCGCCCGGCACGAAATAGGGCGTCGAGATCACCAGCTCGCGCTCGGCCTCGCAGACGAGCCGCGCGAAGAGCTGCGCCGTGACGTCGTGGTTGACGTTCGGCCCGGTGCCGACCGCCTGCGCCACGAAGCCCGGCGCCGGATCGCCGGGCGCTTCATCCGCGCATATGGCGGCGGCGCCGGGGCGGCAGGTGAGCCAGTCCTGCAGGAAGAGGAGCTGCATCTGGCGCACGACCGGCCCCTCGAAGCGCACCATGACGTCGACCCAGGGCGCGTATCTCGGCTTCACGCGGAAGGCCGCGTCGGCGCAGTTCTGGCTGCCGCAATGCAGGACGGCGTCGTCGATGACGGTGATCTTGCGGTGGTTGCGCAGGTCGAGCCGGCGCTGGAACAGCGTCACGAAGGGATTGCCGATCGGCAGGCAGGCCGAGGTCTCGACGCCCGCCTCGCGCAACCTCGCCCAGGTCTCGCTGCGGCGGAAGGCGTGCGAGCCGATGGCGTCGACCATAGCCCGGCAGCGGACGCCGCGGCGGGCGGCCCGCATCAGCGCCTCGGCGACGGCGCGGCCGGTCTCGTCGTCGAGCCAGATGTAGTAGAGCACGTCGATGCTGCGCTGCGCGGCTTCGAAGTCGGCGATCAGCCGCGCCCGCGCGCCCTCGGGGCTTTCGAGCAGCTCGCCGTGGTTGCCGGAGGTCGGGCCGAAGCCGTTGACGGAGGTGGCGAAGGCGCTGGCGCCGCCGTAGCGCGGGACATCGGGCGCCGCGCCGCTCGCCAGGACCAGCGGCCGGGTCTCGCGCAGCGCGGCGGCATGGGCCGCCTGCACGGGGCCGCGGAAATGCACCTCGCCGAAGAAGAAGTAGAGCACGAGGCCGAAGACCGGCACGGCCAGCAGCACGAGGATCCAGGCGACGCGGGTCGTCGGCAGCATGTCTGAGCGCGCCAGCACCCTGAGCGTGACCGCCGCGAAGGCGAGGATGTGGAGGAAGGAAAGCAGCGTGGCCATGCGGATCCCGAACGGTGGCGGGGTGAGATTGCCGCAAAACGCGGGCCGGAAACAGCCCACGCCAGCGCGCGACGGGATCGGCGGCAGACCGGCTCCGCAAAGCCCGGCCGGCCCCGCGAAAATTACCAAATCTCGACCGGCATAGTCCGGATTTTCTTACGTTTACGTAAGTCAGAATGAATACAAACGATTGAAAATATTGGGCTCCAAAGAATCAATTGAAAATTCACCACGGCGCGTCTATTGCAGCGGCGAAATCGGGTCGTTCCTTCCACCTGCCTCCAGCCGAAATCCGGCTGACACTCAAGGGAAATCTCTCGCCATGGCACGCAGCAAGATCGCTCTCATCGGCTCCGGCATGATCGGCGGCACTCTGGCCCACCTGATCGGCCTCAAGGAACTCGGCGACGTCGTGATGTTCGACATCGCGGAGGGGCTGCCGCAGGGCAAGTCGCTCGACATCGCCGAATCCTCGCCGGTGGAAGGTTTCGACGCGCGGCTCACCGGCGTCAACGAATATTCGGCGATCGAGGGCGCGGACGTCTGCATCGTGACGGCCGGCGTGCCGCGCAAGCCGGGCATGAGCCGCGACGACCTGCTCGGCATCAACCTTAAGGTGATGGAGCAGGTGGGCGCCGGCATCAAGAAGTATGCGCCGAAGGCCTTCGTGATCTGCATCACCAACCCGCTCGACGCGATGGTTTGGGCGCTGCAGAAGTTCTCCGGCCTGCCCAAGACGCATGTGGTCGGCATGGCCGGCGTGCTCGACTCGGCGCGCTTCCGCTACTTCCTCGCCGAGGAGTTCAAGGTGTCGGTCGAGGACGTGTCGGCGATGACGCTCGGCGGTCACGGCGACGACATGGTGCCGATGGTGCGCTACTCGACGGTGGCCGGCATCCCGCTGCCGGACTTGATCAAGATGGGCTGGACCACCAAGGAGAAGCTCGACGCGGTGGTGGAGCGCACCCGCAAGGGCGGCGGCGAGATCGTGGCGCTGTTGAAGAGCGGCTCTGCCTATTACGCGCCGGCCTCGTCGGCGATCGCCATGGCCGAGGCCTACTTGAAGGACAAGAAGCGCGTGCTGCCCTGCGCGGCGCACCTGTCGGGCCAGTACGGCGTCAAGAACACCTATGTCGGCGTGCCGGTGGTGATCGGCGCCGGCGGCGTCGAGCGCGTCATCGAGCTGGACTTCTCCAAGACCGAGCAGAAGATGTTCGACAAGTCGGTGGCGGCGGTCCAGACGCTGTGCGAGGCCTGCACCCAGATCGCCCCGAACCTCAAGAAGTAAGGGCGCCGGGCGCATGAACATCCACGAGTACCAGGCCAAGCAGATCCTCAAGGAATACGGCGCCCCGGTCGCGGCCGGCGTCGCCATCCTGTCGCCCGGCGAGGCGCAGGCCGCGGCCGCAAGCCTGCCGGGACCGCTCTACGTGGTGAAGAGCCAGATCCATGCCGGCGGGCGCGGCAAGGGCAAGTTCAAGGAGCTCGCCGCCGACGCGCCGGGCGGCGTGCGGCTGGCGCGCACCGTCGACCAGGTGGTCACCAACGCCAAGGCCATGCTCGGCCACACGCTGGTGACCAAGCAGACCGGCCCGGCCGGCAAGCAGGTCAACCGCCTCTACATCGAGGACGGCGCCGACATCGAGCGCGAGCTCTATCTGTCGATCCTCGTCGACCGCAAGGTCGGCCGCGTCGCCTTCGTCGTGTCGACCGAGGGCGGCATGGACATCGAGCAGGTGGCGCACGACACGCCGGAGAAGATCCTGACCGTCGACATCGACCCCGAAAAGGGCGTGACGGCGGCCGACGCGGGCAGGCTGAACGCGGCGCTGAAGCTCTCCGGCGCGGCGGCGAAGGACGGCGAAAGCCTGTTCCCGGCGCTCTACAAGGCGTTCGTCGAGAAGGACATGAGCCTGCTCGAGGTCAACCCGCTGATCGTCATGAAGGACGGCCGGCTGCGGGTACTCGACGCCAAGGTGTCGTTCGACAACAACGCGCTGTTCCGCCATGCCGACGTGATGGCGCTGCGCGACGAGACCGAGGAGGACGCCAAGGAGATCGAGGCGTCCAAGTACGATCTCGCCTATGTGGCGCTCGACGGCAATATCGGCTGCATGGTCAACGGCGCGGGCCTGGCCATGGCGACGATGGACATCATCAAGCTCTACGGGGCGGAGCCGGCCAACTTCCTCGACGTCGGCGGCGGCGCCAACAAGGAGAAGGTGACGGCGGCCTTCAAGATCATCACCGCCGACCCGAACGTGAAGGGCATCCTCGTCAACATCTTCGGCGGCATCATGCGCTGCGACGTGATCGCGGAAGGCGTGGTGGCGGCGGTGAAGGAGGTCGGGCTCAAGGTGCCGCTGGTGGTGCGGCTGGAAGGCACCAATGTCGAGCTCGGCAAGAAGATCCTGCGCGAGAGCGGCCTCAACGTCATCCCCGCCGACGACCTCGACGACGCCGCGCAGAAGATCGTGAACGCGGTGAAGGGGAACTGAACCGAATGTCCATTCTCGTCGACAAGAATACCAGGGTTCTCGTCCAGGGCCTGACCGGCAATACCGGAACGTTCCATACCGAGCAGGCGCTTGCCTATCACGGCACCAGGATGGTGGGCGGCACGCATCCGAAGAAGGGCGGCGAGAAGTGGACCGGCAGGGTCAACGGCGCCGAGGTGCAGCTTCCGATCTTCGCCAGCGTGGCCGAGGGCATGGAGAAGACCGGTGCCGACGCCTCGGTGATCTACGTGCCGCCGGCAGGCGCGGCCGCGGCGATCATCGAGGCGATCGAGGCCGGGATGCCGCTGATCGTGTGCATCACCGAAGGCATCCCCGTGCTCGACATGGTGAAGGTCAAGGCGCGGCTGGAGAAGTCCAAGTCGCGGCTGATCGGGCCGAACTGCCCGGGCGTGCTGACGCCGGACGAGTGCAAGATCGGCATCATGCCCGGCAACATCTTCCGCAAGGGCTCGGTCGGCGTTGTATCGCGCTCCGGCACGCTTACCTATGAGGCGGTGTTCCAGACCACGAACGAGGGGCTGGGCCAGTCCACGGCCGTCGGCATCGGCGGCGACCCGGTGAAGGGCACGGAGTTCATCGACGTGCTGGAGATGTTCCTGGCCGACGACGAGACGAAGTCGATCATCATGATCGGCGAGATCGGCGGCTCGGCCGAGGAGGACGCGGCGCAGTTCCTGCGCGACGAGGCGAAGCGCGGCCGCAGCAAGCCGATGGCCGGCTTCATCGCGGGACGCACGGCGCCGGCCGGCCGCACGATGGGGCACGCCGGCGCGGTGATCTCCGGCGGCAAGGGCGGCGCGGAAGACAAGATCGCCGCGATGGAGGCGGCCGGCATCCGCGTCTCGCCGTCGCCGGCGCGGCTCGGCAAGACACTGGTCGAAGCCATCAAGGGCTGAGACCGCGACGAGGGAAGACGAAATGCGGCGGTCCGCCATGCGGCCGGCGCATTTCGGCACATAAGGGGGCGGCGAACGCCCCCGCGAGGGGAACGCGGACGGCTCGCCGTCCAGAGGCGGGCAGGTCCCGCGGCAGCACAGGAGACGGAGCGCGGCGCTCCGGCACGAGATGGCACGACAAGACCAGGCGAACGACAGGTTCTCGCTGACCTCCTTCCTCTACGGCGGCAATGCGGGCTACATCGACGAGCTCTACGCCCAGTACGAACAGAACCCCGCCTCGGTGGACGCCGAATGGCGGGATTTCTTCGCCGGCCTCAAGGACGACGCCGCCGACGTGCGCAAGAATGCGCAGGGCGCGTCGTGGAAGGCGAAGGGCTGGCCGCTCGTCGCCAATGGCGAGCTGGTCTCGGCGCTCGACGGCAACTGGGGCGAGGTCGAGAAGCACATCGACACCCGGCTGAAGGCCAAGGCGGCCTCCGGCGGCGTCTCTATGTCCGACGCCGAGGTGATGCGCGCCACGCAGGATTCCGTGCACGCCATCATGATGATCCGCGCCTACCGCATGCGCGGCCACCTGCACGCCAATCTCGACCCGCTCGGCATCGCCAAGCCGCTGGAGGACTACAACGAGCTGTCGCCGGCGGCCTACGGCTTCGGCGAGGCCGACCTCGACCGCAAGATCTACATCGACAACGTGCTCGGGCTGGAATTCGCGACCGTGCGCGAGATGCTCGACATCCTGCAGCGCACCTACTGCTCGACGCTCGGCGTCGAGTTCATGCACATTTCCAACCCCGACGAGAAGGCGTGGATCCAGGAGCGCATCGAGGGGCCGGACAAGGGCATCGCCTTCACCACCAACGGCAAGCTGGCGATCCTGTCGAAGCTGATCGAGGCCGAGGGCTTCGAGCAGTTCGCCGACCTCAGGTTCAAGGGCACCAAGCGCTTCGGGCTGGACGGCGGCGAGTCGCTGATCCCGGCGCTGGAGCAGATCGTCAAGCGCGGCGGCGCGCTGGGCATGAAGGAGATCGTGCTCGGCATGCCGCATCGCGGCCGCCTCAACGTGCTCTCGCAGGTGATGCAGAAGCCGCACCGGGCGATCTTCCACGAGTTCAAGGGCGGCTCCTACGCGCCGGACGACGTGGAAGGCTCGGGCGACGTGAAGTACCATCTCGGCGCTTCGTCCGACCGCGAGTTCGACGGCAACAAGGTGCACCTGTCGCTGACGGCCAACCCGTCACATCTCGAGATCGTAAATCCCGTGGTGATGGGCAAGGCGCGCGCCAAGCAGGACCAGCTCGCCGGCCGCGGCCGCGAGGAGATCGTGCCGCTGGAGGAGCGCGCCAAGGTGCTGCCGCTGCTGATCCACGGCGACGCCGCCTTCGCCGGTCAGGGCGTGGTGGCCGAGTGCTTCGGGCTCTCGGGCCTGCGCGGCCACCGGGTCGCCGGCACGCTGCACTTCATCGTCAACAACCAGATCGGCTTCACCACCAATCCGCGCTTCTCGCGCTCGTCGCCCTATCCGTCGGACGTCGCCAAGATGGTCGAGGCGCCGATCTTCCACGTCAACGGCGACGATCCGGAGGCGGTGGTCTACGCGGCCAAGGTGGCGATCGAATACCGCATGACCTTCCAGAAGCCGGTGGTCATCGACATGTTCTGCTACCGCCGCTTCGGCCACAACGAAGGCGACGAGCCGGCCTTCACCCAGCCGATCATGTATCGCGAGATCCGCAACCATCCGACGGTGGTGCAGATCTATGCCGACAAGCTGGTCAGCGAGGGCCTGCTGACGACGGACGACCTCGAGAAGATGCGGGCCGAGTGGCGCGGCCATCTCGAGATCGAGTTCGAGTCCGGCCAGAGCTACAAGCCGAACAAGGCCGACTGGCTGGACGGCGCCTGGTCGGGGCTCAGGAGCGCCGACAACCAGGACGAGCAGCGGCGCGGCAAGACCGCCGTGCCGGCCAAGCAGCTCAAGGAGATCGGCAGGAAGCTGACCGACGTGCCGGCCGACTTCGAGGTGCACAAGACGATCGGCCGCTTCCTCGAGAACCGGCGCAAGATGATCGACACCGGCGAGGGCATCGACTGGTCGACGGCGGAGGCGCTCGCCTTCGGCTCGATCCTGATGGACGGCAACCCGGTGCGGCTGTCGGGGCAGGATTCGGAGCGCGGCACCTTCTCTCAGCGCCATTCGGTGCTCTACGACCAGCGCGACGAGAACCGCTACATCCCGCTCAACCATCTCGGCCCGCAGCAGGCTTTCTACGAGGTCATCAACTCGATGCTCTCGGAGGAGGCGGTGCTCGGCTTCGAGTACGGCTACAGCCTGGCCGAGCCGAAGGCGCTGACGCTGTGGGAGGCGCAGTTCGGCGACTTCGCCAACGGCGCGCAGGTCGTCTTCGACCAGTTCATCTCGTCGGGCGAGCGCAAGTGGCTGCGCATGTCGGGCCTCGTCTGCCTGCTGCCGCACGGCTACGAGGGACAGGGGCCGGAGCATTCGTCGGCGCGGCTGGAGCGCTGGCTGCAGATGTGCGCGGAAGACAACATGCAGGTGGCGAACGTCACCACGCCGGCCAACTACTTCCACATCCTGCGCCGGCAGTTGAAGCGCGACTTCCGCAAGCCGCTGATCCTGATGACGCCGAAGTCGCTGCTGCGCCACAAGCGCGCGGTGTCGACGCTGGCCGAGTTCTCGGGCGAGAGCACGTTCCACCGGCTGCTGTGGGACGATGCGCAGTATCTCGGCAACGAGCCGGTCAAGCTGGTGAAGGATTCCAAGATCCGGCGCGTCGTGATGTGCTCGGGCAAGGTCTATTACGACCTCTACGAGGAGCGCGAGAAGCGCGGCATCAACGACATCTACCTGCTGCGCGTCGAGCAGCTCTACCCGTTCCCGGCCAAGGCGCTGATCACCGAGCTGTCGCGCTTCCGCAACGCGGAGATGGCATGGTGCCAGGAGGAGCCCAAGAACATGGGCGCCTGGTCGTTCATCGACCCCTATCTGGAATGGGTGCTGCAGCACATCGAGGCCAAGCATCAGCGGGTGCGCTACACCGGCCGTCCGGCCGCCGCCTCGCCGGCGACGGGCCTGATGTCGAAGCACGTGTCGCAGCTTCAGGCGCTGCTCGAGGACGCGCTGGGAGGATAGGCCGTGGCCTTTTTCCACTGTCGGCTGATCGCCCCGCGCCCCGACTTCGCCCGCACCATGAGCGAGGCGGAGCGGGCGCTGATGGGCCGGCATGCGGACTACCTGCGCAGCCTCGGCCCGAAGGCGGTCGTCTTCGGCCCCGTGCTCGACCCCGCTGGCCCTTGGGGGCTCGGCGTGTTCGAGGTCGAGGACGAGGCCGAACTGAGGCGGCTGCTCGACGCCGATCCGACGATCGGATCCGGCGCGGGCTTCCGCTATGAAATCCTACCGATGATGGCGGCCGTCCGCGTCGACGCCGCGGTGCACAATTAGAGACCCCGGGAGCAAGTTCTGATGGCCACCGAAATCCGCGTACCCACGCTCGGCGAATCGGTCACCGAGGCGACGGTCGGCAAGTGGTACAAGAAGGCCGGCGACGCCGTCGCGGCCGACGAGGTGCTGGTCGAGCTGGAGACCGACAAGGTGACGCTCGAAGTGCCGGCGCCGGCCGCCGGCACGCTCGCCGAGATCGCCGTCAAGGAAGGCGACACCGTCGAGGTGGGCGCGCTGCTCGGTACGATCGGCGAGGGCAAGGGCGCGGCCGCCGCGCCGAAGAAGGCCGAGCCGGCCAAGCCGGAGAAGCGGGACGCCGTCGCGCAGGCCGCGGGCAGCGCCGCCGCCTCGACCACGAAGGAGGCTGCCGCCAAGGCCGCCACCATCGCCGGCGAGGGCCCGATCGAGGCGCGCAAGGCGCCGCCGGCGCCGTCGGCCGCCAAGCTGCTGGCCGAGAACAATTTGTCGGCCGACCAGATCGCCGGCTCGGGCAAGCGCGGCCAGGTGCTCAAGGGCGACGTGCTGGACGCGATCGCCAAGGGCGTCGCGGGCGCGCCGTCGCAGCCGGCCGAGACGCCGGTCGTGGCGCGCGCGCCCTCGGGCGCCGAGGACGAGGCGCGCGAGGAGCGGGTGAAGATGACCCGCCTGCGCCAGACGATCGCGCGCCGGCTGAAGGACGCCCAGGCGACCGCCGCCATGCTGACCACCTTCAACGAGGTGGACATGAAGGCGGTAATGGACCTGCGCAACCGCTACAAGGACGTGTTCGAGAAGAAGCACGGCGTGAAGCTCGGCTTCATGGGCTTCTTCACCAAGGCCGTCACGCACGCGCTGAAGGAGATTCCGGCGGTCAATGCCGAGATCGACGGCACCGACGTCATCTACAAGAACTACGCCCATATCGGCGTGGCGGTCGGCACCGACAAGGGCCTCGTCGTGCCGGTGGTGCGCGACGCCGACCGCATGTCCATCGCCGAGATCGAGAAGGAGATCGGCCGGCTGGGGCTGGCGGCGCGCGACGGCAAGCTGTCGATGGCCGACATGCAGGGCGGCACCTTCACGATTTCAAATGGCGGCGTCTACGGCTCGCTGATGTCGACGCCGATCCTGAATGCGCCGCAGTCGGGCATCCTCGGCATGCACAAGATCCAGGACCGACCGGTGGTCGTCGGCGGCCAGATCGTGATCCGGCCGATGATGTACCTGGCGCTCAGCTACGACCACCGGATCGTCGACGGCAAGGAAGCCGTGACCTTCCTCGTGCGCGTCAAGGAGAGCCTGGAGGACCCGGAACGGCTGGTGCTGGACTTGTAGCCGATGCCCACCCTTGCAACGGTGGAGGGCATCAAGGTTCAGATCTATGCACTGGAGCACCCACCGCCTCACTTTCACGTGGTCTTTGCCGAGTATCGCGCGCAGATCGATATCTCGTCGCTTCGGGTGTTGAACGGCCAGCTTCCGCACACGAAACTGGAGGCTGTGCTATCATGGGCGTCACCGCGCCGGCAGGCCCTGCTGACGGCATGGGAAACGATCGCGTCGGGCAGGAAGCCGGAGAAGATCGCATGATCGACACGTTGAGCATCACAAGTGCCGAGGCAGTTGTCCCGGGCGTTCTCAAGCTCACTTGGAGCGACGGTTACGAAGGCGTGGCCGATCTGCGCGGGATCATCTCCAAAGGGGGCATCTTCAAGCCGTTGCGCGATCCCGGCTATTTCAGCGGTGTCCGCGTCGCTGCATTCGGGCACTCCGTCTACTGGGGTAGGGACGGCGACGAGGACGTCGACTTTGGCTGCGACCGACTGCGTGAAATGGTGGAGCAGCAGGCCGAGCTGATCGCTCGTGCAAGTTGAAATCTCCGACGACCGGCGCCGCGCCCTGCAAAAGTCTGCCCTGTGTGGAGAGGGCGCCTTGAGGGCGTTTGTCGCGCTTGCCTCCATGCTCGCCGCGCTGCCGGCCCTCGCCGCCTGCCCGATCGAGCTCGCCGTCTACCGCGAGGCGATGACGGGGGCGCAGATCGATTTCCGCCCCGGCGCGACCGGCATCGTCAGCAATGCCTTCCGCCTGCTGGCCTCCGGCGACACGGTGCTCGACGGCATCGTCATGTGGACGCAGGCACCGTCGCGGCCGCTGGGCATGGTCACGCACAAATGTCCCGAGGGAGACCTGACCGGCGACGAGATCGCCGCCTGCACCGTGTGGGAAGGCGTCGTCTACAGCGCCGATGCCTCCGGCACGATCGCGCTGCTGCCGCAGGAAGGCGAGCCGGCGCCGGCGACGCTCATCCTCTCCGACCTCGCGCGCGGCATCGCCGCCTCGCCGGCCTTCCCGGGCGGCTGGACCGCCAAGCTGCCGTGGGACGTGTTCTCGCTCAGCGGGTGCCAGGAATGAGCGGGGGAAAGGCGCTGCTCGTCACCGGCGGCTCGCGCGGCATCGGCGCGGCCATCTGCCTGATTGCTGCCCGGCGCGGCTGGCGCGTGGCGGTCAACTACCATTCGAGCAAGGACGCGGCCGACGACGTCGTGCGCCGCATCGAGGCGGCCGGCGGCGAGGCCTTCGCCGTCCAGGGCGATGCCGCGAGCGAGACCGACATCGTCTTCATGTTCGCCGAGATCGAGCGCCATTTCGGCGGCATCGACGCGCTGGTCAACAATGCCGGCGTGGTCGACCGCAAGGCGCGCCTCGACGAGATGGACGCCGGCCGCTTCGAGCGGATGATGCGCATCAACGTGATCGGCCCGATGCTGTGCTCCCGCGAGGCGGTGAAGCGCATGTCGACCCGCCACGGCGGCAGGGGCGGTGCGATCGTCAACATCTCCTCGGTGGCCGCCGTGCTGGGCAGCGCCGGCGAATATGTCGACTACGCCGCCTCGAAGGGCGCGATCGACAGTTTTTCGCGCGGCCTGGCGCGCGAGGTGGCGGCCGAGGGCATCCGCGTCAACTGCGTGCGGCCGGGCACGATCGACACCGACATCCATGCCTCGGGCGGCCAGCCCGACCGCGCCGCCCTCGTCGCGCCACTGATCCCGATGCTGCGGCCCGGCCGGTCGGAGGAAGTCGCCGCGGCGGTGGTGCACCTGCTGTCGGACGAGGCGTCCTACACGACCGGGGCGATCCTCGACGTTTCCGGAGGCCGCTGAATTGGACTTCCTCGCCGCTTCGCCGCTGCCCGGGCTGACGACCGAGATCGCCTATCTGGCGCTCGCCTGCGTGCTGCTCGCCGTCCACATCATCTGCCAGGCGGTGCTGCTCACCCGCGACCTCGGCTCGCAATACAATGCCGGCCCGCGCGACGAGGCCCGCCATCCGGGCCTGATCGGCGGACGTGCGGAGCGCGCGCTGCGCAACTTCCTCGAGACGTTCGCCGCCTTCGCGGCGCTGGCGCTGGCCGTCACCGTCACCGGCAAGGCGGACTGGTGGAGCGGGTTCGGCGCGGCCCTTTATTTCTGGGCGCGGGTCGTCTACCTGCCGCTCTATCTCGGCGGCATTCCCTATTTCCGCTCGCTCGTGTGGACCCTGGGCAGCGCCGGCATCGCAATCATCCTGTGGCGCCTCGTCTGGTAGCGCGCCGGCCCTGTCAGTTTGTTTTGTCGCATGATGTTTTCCCAAAAGTCTGCAACTTTTCGGCATCATGCCTCTAGGGGAGAATTTCCATGGCTCAATATGACGTCGTCGTGATCGGGGCCGGCCCGGGCGGCTATGTCTGCGCGATCAAGGCGGCGCAGCTCGGCATGAAGGTGGCGCTTGTCGAGAAGCGCACGACCTTCGGCGGCACCTGCGTGAATGTAGGCTGCATCCCCTCCAAGGCGCTGCTGCAGGCCTCCGAGAAGCTGGCCGAGGCGCAGCACGGGCTCGAGGCGTTCGGCGTCGAGGTGGGCAAGCCGAAGCTCAACCTCAAGCAGATGATGGCGCACAAGACCCAGACGGTCGACCAGAACACCAAGGGCCTGGTGTTCCTGATGAAGAAGAACAAGATCGACACGTTCCACGGCACTGGCCGCATCGCCGGCAAGCGTAAGGTCGTGGTGGCGCTGGAGGACGGCAAGGACGAGACGCTGGAGGCGAAGAACATCGTCATCGCCACCGGCTCGGACGTGGCCGGCATCCCCGGCGTCGAGGTGAAGTTCGACGAGAAGGTGATCGTGTCGTCCACCGGCGCGCTGGAGTTCGCCAAAGTGCCCGGCCATCTGGTCGTGGTCGGCGGCGGCGTGATCGGGCTGGAACTCGGCTCGGTGTGGGCGCGGCTCGGTGCCAAGGTGACGGTGGTCGAGTATCTCGACACGATCCTCGGCGGCATGGACGGCGAGGTGGCCAAGCAGATGCAGCGCCTGCTGGCAAAGCAGGGGCTGGAGTTCAGGCTGGGCGCCAAGGTGACCGGCGTCGCCAAGGCCGGCAAGGGCGCGACGGTGACGTTCGAGCCGGTGAAGGGCGGGGCGGCCGAGACGATCCAGGCCGATGCCGTGCTGGTCGCGACCGGCCGGCGGCCCTACACGGACGGGCTGGGCCTGAAGGAGGCCGGCGTCGAACTCGACGAGCGCGGCCGCGTGAAGACCGACGCGCACCTGCGGACCAATGTCGAGGGCATCTACGCGATCGGCGACGTGGTGGCCGGGCCGATGCTCGCCCACAGGGGCGAGGACGAGGGCGTGGCGGTGGCCGAGACGATTGCCGGCCAGGCCGGCCACGTGAACTACGGCGTCATCCCCGCCGTGGTCTACACCAGCCCCGAGGTCGCCTCGGTCGGCAGGACCGAGGAGGAGCTGAAGAAGGCCGGGATCGCCTACAAGGTCGGCAAGTTCCCGTTCACGGCCAACGGCCGGGCGCGCGCCATGCTGCAGACCGACGGCTTCGTGAAGGTGCTGGCCGACAAGGCGGACGACCGCGTGCTCGGCGTCCACATCGTCGGCTTCGGCGCCGGCGAGATGATCCACGAAGGCGCGGTGCTGATGGAGTTCGGCGGCGCGGCCGAGGATCTGGCCCGCACCTGCCACGCCCACCCGACGCTGTCGGAAGCGGTGAAGGAAGCCGCGCTGGCCGCCTTCGACAAGGCGATCCATATCTGAGGCAAGCGAGCAGCGGCGACCGGCCGGCTTCGGGAGTTGCTTCTTTTCGCCGTTGCTGCATGCTTGATGCGGCGGCGGACTGCGCCGTTGCGGAGGCCGTCAGGCGGAGAGACACCGGATGCTGCGGATCGAATTCGACCGTGAAGAAGATGGCCGCTGGATCGCCGAGATTCCAGAGCTGCCCGGTGTCATGGCTTATGGCACCAGCCGCGAGGAGGCGCGCGGCAAGGTCGAAGCCCTGGCGCTCCGGACGCTGGCCGACAGGATCGAGCATGGCGAGGCGGTGCCGGAAGTCGGCAGCCTGTTCGTCGCTGCCGCATGAGTCAGTGGCGGTCGGCGAGGGCGAGGCGCGTTCTCGCCGCTCTCGAAAAGATCGGCTGGACGTTGAAGCGGCAAAGCGGTTCGCACAGGGTGCTTTCCCGGGAGGGATGGTCCGATTTCGTCTTCGCGTTCCATGATGGCGAGGAGATAGGCCCAAAGATGCTGGCGCGGATCAGCCGACGAACGGGTCTCGAACCCGGCGACCTGTGACATGTGAACGCGTCGAGGCCGGACCGGCCGATGCGCCCAAACGAAAAAAGCCCCGCCGAAGCGGGGCTTTTTTGCATTCGCTTGCCGGTCGGCTCAGATGCCGAGATTGGCGAACTTGTTCTTGAACTTCGACAGGCGGCCGCCGCGGTCGACCAGGTTCTGCTGGCCGCCGGTCCAGGCCGGGTGCGAGTTCGGGTCGATGTCGAGGTTCAGCGTGTCGCCTTCCTTGCCCCAGGTCGAGCGGGTCAGGTACTCGGTGCCGTCGGTCATGACGACCTTGATGGTGTGGTATTCGGGATGGATGTCGGCTTTCATGGCGTCTTGTCCTGCTGGTGGGGCGTTGCCACGGACGATGCTGCGGCGATCTCACCCAGTCTCAAAAACTTGAAGCCGCGGCCAATGAAGGCTACGGCCTCGAAAACGGTCGGGCGAGCCTATACATCAGCCTGACGCGGCAGACAAGGCCGGGCGGCGCTTTCGCGACCGATCCCGGCGCAGACAGGGGACGGGCGATGGCGGATGCGAATGGACAGGCCGGGCAGCGCCGTTCCCTGCAACCGCTGCGGCGCATCTTCCCCTATCTCGGCCGCTACAGGGGGCTGGTCGCCGGCGCGCTGGTCTTCCTGGTCATGGCGGCGGCGATGACGCTGGCGCTGCCGACCGCCGTGCGGCGCATGATCGACCACGGCTTCGGCAATTCCGATTCCGGCTTCATCGCGCAGTATTTCGGCATGCTGCTCGTCATCGCGGCGCTGCTCGCGCTGGCGTCGGCCGCCCGCTACTACTTCGTCATCACGCTGGGCGAGCGCGTGGTGGCCGACATAAGGCGCGACGTGTTCGCCCATGTGGCGGGGCTGTCCCCCTCCTTCTTCGACCGCGAGCAGACGGGCGAGATCGTGTCGCGGCTGACGGCCGACGCGACCCAGATCAAGTCGGCCGTCGGCGCCACGGCCTCGGTCGCGCTGCGCAACGCCATCATGGGGCTGGGCTCGGCGGCGATGATGGTGATCACCAGCCCGAAGCTGTCGGCGATCGTGCTCGGCGCGATCCCGCTGATCGTGCTGCCGCTGGTCGCCTTCGGCCGCTCGGTGCGCAAGAAGTCGCGCGGCGCGCAGGACACCCTCGCCGAGGCCTCGGCCTATGCCAGCGAGCAGCTCGGCGCGGTGCGCACCATGCAGGCCTTCACCAACGAGCCCTACGTGACCGGCCGCTTCGCCGCCGCCGTGGAGACTGCCTTCCAGGCGGCGCGGGCCTCGGTTTTCGCGCGCTCCTTCCTCACCTTCTTCGTCATCCTCCTGTCTTCGGCCTCGGTGGTGGCTGTGCTGTGGATCGGCTCGCGCGACGTGCTCGCCGGTACGATGTCGGCCGGCACGCTGACGCAGTTCCTCATCTATTCGGTGCTCGCCGCCGGCGCGCTCGGCGCGCTGTCGGAGGTCTGGGGCGAGCTTTCCCAGGCGGCGGGCGCGGCCGAGCGCATGACCGAGCTGCTGGAGGAGGTGCCGGCGATCCGGGCGCCGGCCGAGCCGCTTGCGCTGCCGGAGCCGGCGCAGGGCGGGATCGAGTTCCGCGACGTCTCCTTCGTCTATCCGGTGCGCAAGGAGCGGCCGATCCTGGAGCGCGTCTCGTTCACGGTGAAGCCGGGCGAGACGGTGGCGATCGTCGGGCCGTCGGGCGCCGGCAAGAGCACGATCTTCTCGCTTCTGCTGCGCTACTACGACCCGGTCTCGGGCGAGGTGCTGATCGACGGCGTCGACATCGCGCGGGCGGACCCCTCGGATGCGCGCCGGCGCATCGCCATCGTGCCGCAGGACGTCACCGTGTTCGCGGCCTCGGCGCGCGACAACATCGCCTTCGGCAAGCCCGGCGCGAGCGGGAGGGAAGTCGAGGCCGCGGCGCGCGACGCGCTGGCGCACGATTTCATCGCGGCGCTGCCGGAGGGCTACGACACGCTGCTCGGCGAGCGCGGCGTGACGCTGTCGGGCGGCCAGCGCCAGCGCATCGCGATCGCGCGCGCCATCCTGCGCGACGCACCGATCCTGCTGCTCGACGAGGCGACCTCGGCGCTCGACGCCGAGAGCGAGACGCTGGTGCAGACCGCGCTTGAGCGGCTGATGGAGGGGCGCACGACGATCGTCATCGCCCACCGGCTGGCGACCGTGCTCAAGGCCGACCGCATCCTCGTCATGGACGGCGGCGAGATCGTCGAGGAAGGCACGCACAAGAGCCTCGTCGCCAAGGGCGGCGTCTACGCGCGGCTGGCGCGGCTGCAGTTCGAGACCGGCGCCAACGCGTTCAGGGGCGCGGCGGAGTAGCGTTGACGCCTCGCCTTGTCGGATATACATTTTTAAAAGTGTATCCGAGGAGGCTTTGATGCAGATCGCCAGATGGGGGAACAGCCTCGCCATACGCATCCCCGCACGCGTGGCGGAGGCGCTGAACCTCAAGGAAGGCGACGAGATCGACATTTGCGTCGCCGGCGAGCGTGCGTTCGACATCGAGCTCGATAGGAGCCGCGAGAAGGCGCTGGCGAGGATACGGGCCTTGCGCAAGCCGTTGCCGCCGGGCTGGAAATTCGACCGGGACGAGGCGAACGCCCGTTGAGCGCGCGGGATTTCCTGGACACCAACGTCCTTGTCTATGCCTTCACCACCGATGCACGCTCGGAGGCGGCCGCGGCGCTGCTCGCCGGCGGCTGCACGATCGGCGTGCAGGGCCTCAACGAGTTCACCAACATCGCGCGGCGCAAGCTCGGTATGTCCTGGAGCGAAATCGGCGAGGCGCTGGCCGCGATCCGGGAGCTTTGCGCGGGGATCGAACCCTCGACGCTCGATATGCATGAGAACGCGGTGTCGCTGGCGAGCCGGCACGGCTTCGCGATGTTCGACGCCGTGATGATCGCGACGGCACTGAAGGCCGGCTGCGAGACCTTCTGGAGCGAGGACCTTCAGGACGGCCGGCGGATCGAGGGCGCGATGACGATCCGTAACCCCTTCGCCGGCTGATCCGGTTACCCCAGCAGGTCCCGCGCGGCGCGCATGAAGATCTTCGCGCCGATGGGGATCAGGTCGTCGGGGAAGTCGTAGTCGGGATTGTGGAGCTGCGGGTGCCTTTCGCCCGCGCCGAGGAAGAACATCGCCGACTTCGAGGCGCGGCCGAAATGGCCGAAATCCTCCGAGGCGCGCATCGGCAGGGTCTCTCCGTCATGGGCGACGCCTTCCGCGTCGAGCGCGGCGCGCAGCAGCGCGGTCGCGTCCTCGTCGTTCATGCTGGCGACGAAGATCTCGTGGTAGTCGACCGTGTAGGCGAGGTTCTGCGCGGCGGCTTCCTCCAGCACCAGCTTCTCGGCTGCCGCGACGAGGTCGGCCATGCGCTCGTCGAGGCGGGTGCGCAGCGTCGCCCAGATCTCGGCACGGCCGGGCGCGATGCCGAAGACGGCCTCGCCCATCTCCGCGTGAGTGACCGTGACGAGGGTGAAATCGTCGCTGTCGAAGGCGCCGCGCGACAGCGCGGTGAGGGCCGGCATCAGCCGGCTGACGGCCGTCATCGGTGAGGTGCCCGTCTCCGGCATCGAGGAATGCGCGGTCTTGCCGGTGAGCACGACGCGCATGCCGCGCGAGGCGCAGTTGACCACGCCCGGCTTCAGCCGGACATGGCCGAGCGGCGTGCCGGGCAGATTGTGCAGGGAGAAGGCGAAGTCGGGCCTGATCGCGGCATAGCGCGGGTCGGAGACGACGCCGGCCGCGCCGTTGCCGGTCTCCTCCGCCGGCTGGAACATCAGTACGACGCGGCCCGTCGCGGGCCGCGCGCGGCCGAACTGGCGGCCGAGCGCGGCGAGGATCGTGGTATGGCCGTCATGGCCGCACATATGCGACTTGCCCGGCACGGTCGAGGCGTGCTGGACGCCTGACAGCTCCTCGATCGGCAGCGCGTCGAGCTCGGAACGGAAGAGCACGGTCGGGCCGGGCCTGCCGCTGTCGTAGACGACCGCGACGCCATGGCCGCCGAGGCCGGTCAGCACCTCGTCCGGTTTCGGGCCGGCGAGGAAGGCGACGACGCGGCGCGCCGTCTCCTCTTCCTCGTTGGAGATCTCGGGATGCCGGTGCAGCTCGCGGCGGAAGGCGACGAGGTCGGCGATGTCCTGATTTGAAAGCTGCATGCCTGTCTTTCTATTGCCGGGCCGCGGCGCGACCGGCGTTGCGGCCCGAGAAGATACAGCCGCCGAGGAAGGTGCCCTCGAGCGCGTTGTAGCCGTGATAGCCGCCGCCGCCGAAGCCTGCCACCTCGCCCGCCGCATAGAGGCCGGGCACCGGCTCGCCCGATGCGTCGAGGACGCGGCCGTCGAGGTCGGTGTGGATGCCGCCCAGCGTCTTGCGGGTGAGGATGTGGAGCCTCACCGCGATCAGCGGCCCGTTGGCGGGGTCGAGGATGCGGTGGGGCTTGGCCGTGCGCACCAGCCTGTCGCCGAGATAGTTGCGGGCGCCGCGGATGGCGGTGACCTGCGCGTCCTTGGAATAGGGATTGTCGAGCTCGCGGTCGCGCGCGGCGATCTGGCGCTCGACATGGTCGTGGTCGAGCAGGTTGCTGCCGGCGAGCGCGTTCATGCCGGCCACGAGGTCGCGCAGATTGTCGCGGACGACGAAGTCCTCGCCATGCCGTTTGAAGGCCTCGACAGGCGGCGGCGCGCCGGCGCCGCGGCGGCTCTTCAGTACGGCGCCCCAGCTCTTGGATGTGAAGTCCGGGTTCTGCTCGGAGCCCGACAGCGCGAACTCCTTCCTGATGATCTTCTGGGTCAGCACGAACCAGGAATATTCGTGGCCGGTCGACAGGATGTGCTTCAGCGTCGACAGCGTGTCGAAGCCGGGCAGGCAGGGTGCCGGCAGCCGGTTGCCCGTCGCGTCGAACCACAGCGAGGAGGGGCCGGGCAGGATACGGATGCCGTGCAGCGGCCAGATCGGCGCCCAGTTCTTCACGCCCTCCGTGTAGTGCCACATCCGGTCGGTGTTGATGGTCGCCGCGCCCGCCTTCTTCGCGATCCCCACCATGCGACCGTCGACATGGTGCGGCACGCCGCAGACCATGTGCTTCGGCGGCGGGCCGAGGCGGTCGACCGGCCAGCTCTTCCGCACGAGATCGAGATTGCCGCCGATGCCGCCCGAGGCGATGATCACGGCGCCGGCGGACAGCTCGAACTCGCCCGCGACTTCACGGCCCGACTGCTGGCCGCGCTCGACGGCGGAGGGCTCCAGGACCTCGCCGGCGACGCCGGTGACGGCGCCCTTCGTCCTGACGAGGCGGCTGACGCGATGGCGGAACTTCAGCTCGATGCGGCCCGCCTTGACGTGTTCGCGCACGCGTTTCTCGAAGGGCTCGACCACGCCGGGGCCTGTGCCCCAGGTGATGTGGAAGCGCGGGACCGAGTTGCCGTGGCCGTGGGCCAGCGCGCCGCCGCGCTCGGCCCAACCGACGACCGGGAACCAGCGCATGCCGAGCGAATGCAGCCAAGGGCGCATCTCGCCGGCGGCGAAATCGACATAGGCCTCGGCGGTCCTGCGCGGCCAGAGATCCTCGGGGCGGTCGAACTGCGCCGAGCCCAGCCAGTCCTGCAGCGCCAACTCGCGGCTGTCCCTGATGCGCATGCGGCGCTGCTCGGGGCTGTCGACGAAGAACAGGCCGCCGAGCGACCAGAAGGCCTGGCCGCCGAGATAATCGCCGCCTTCCTGCTCCAGCACGATCACGCGCCTGCCGGCATCGGCGAGCTCGTTGGCCGCGACGAGCCCCGCCAGCCCGCCGCCGATGACGATCGCGTCCGCCTGCTGCGCCATGTGGCTCCTCCTCCGCATGCGTCTCGCGGCAATGTCGAACGGAAAGAGGGAGCGGGCAAGAGGCGGGATGCGGGCATGCGGGAAGCGGGAAGACCGCCGGGGCAGCCTTCCCGCATCGTCGTCGTCAGCCGTTCTGCGCCTGTTGGATCAGCCGCTCCACGCCTTCGAGTTGGCCGGTCAGCGACTGGTAGGCCTTCTCGCTCATCCGGCTGCCGGCACGCTCGCTGTCGGCCGCCGCCTGGCGGATCGAGATGAGATCGGCCTGCGCCTGCGCGGCGGCATCCGGGTTGGCATAGCCGCCCCGCTCCGTCGGCTGCAGGTTGGCCTCCGCCGCGGTGATGCGGGCGTTGAGCGTCTGGATCCGCGTCATCGGCTGGTAGGCCTCCGGCGCGATCGGGGTAGCCACCCCGTCGACGATGTTGGCGGGGATTCCCGCGGCGATCGCGGCGCCGAACGGGGCCGCGACGAGGAAGGTGGACAGGGCAATCTTGAGTGCAAACGCTTTCATGATCGTATTCCAGCATTGCGGGTCGGCGTTGGGAGCCGCCGGCCATATCCGGCCGTCCAGATGCGGCGGGCACGGCGTCCTCACCAAAACGCCGCCGACGCACCCCGGTCGCGGATTGACCTATGTGCGGGGCCGGGACGGTCAAGGCGCGGGAGCGCGGCGGACATGGGACGATCCGTCGCGCACCGCCCCGCGGAATGGCGGAAATCCGCGCGCCGGCGCGGTGCGAACACAGTTTGGTGAGCGGCGCTGACGCTGCGGCAGGTATGGCTAGAGCGGTTCTGGTTTTCACGGAATCGGCAGAACCGCTCTATCTCTTTGTTGAGCCGCATTTCCGGACGCAAAACCGCTTCGCACTTTTGCTGGAAATGCTCTAGCCGTACCGCTTCTCCAGATGCCGCCGGAAATGCTCGGCGTTCAGCGGCTCGCCGGTGGCGCGGGTGATCAGCTCGGGCGTCGACCAGCGAGAGCCCTGCGACCAGATGCGCTCGCGGCGCCAGTCGTTGATCGCGTCGAAGCGGCCGGCGGCGATCTCGGCGTCGGCGTCCGGGATGTCGCGCCCGATCGCGGCCCATTGCTGCGAGGCGATCATGGCGCCCAGCGTGTAGGACGGGAAATAGCCGAAAGCGCCGGATGGCCAGTGCACGTCCTGCATCGGCCCGTTGGCCGGGTCGTCGGCGGTCGAGAGGCCGAGATATTCGGTCATCTTGGCGTCCCACGCCTCGGGCAGGTCGGCGGTGGCGAGCCGGCCGGAGATCAGCTCCTGCTCCAGCTCGAAGCGCAGGATGATGTGGAGCGGATAGGTGACCTCGTCGGCATCGACGCGGATCAGGCCGCGCTCGACGTGATGGACGTGCGGCAGGATGTCGGGAAGCGTCCAGGCCTCGCCGAGATGTTGCTCGACCACCGGCAGCGCCCAGCGCCAGAAGGCGGGGTTGCGGCCGATCTGCTTCTCCACGAACAGGCTCTGGCTCTCGTGGATCGCCATGCCGCGCGCCTTGCCGAGCGGCCAGTGCGCCCATTCGCGCGGCAGGCCCTGCTCGTAGAGCGCGTGGCCGGTTTCGTGCAGCACGCCCATCAGCGAGGACAGGAACTCGCCGGTGCGGTAGCGGGTGGTGATGCGCACGTCGGTCGGCACGCCGCCGCAGAAGGGGTGGTGCGAGATTGACAGCGAGCCATGCGTCATGTCGAAGCCGACGGCCGCCATCATGGCCAGCCCCAGCTCGCGCTGCCTCTCGACCGGATAGGCTCCCGACAGGGCCTTCAGCGGGCGCTTCGCCAGCCGCTCGGCCTGCACGGCGAGCGCGCGCGGCACGAAGTCGACGAGGAAGGCCTTCAGCTCCGCGAAGACGGGCGCGATGTCGGCGACGCGGTTGCCGGGGTCGTACTGCTCCATCATCGCGTCGTAGGGTGCGAGCTTCAACGCCTCGGCGCGGAGCTGCGCCTCCTCGCGGGCCATCGCGACGACGCCGTCCAGCGCCGGCGCGAAGCCGGCCCAGTCGTTGCGGGCGCGCAGCTCGCGCCAGAGCTGCTCGCAGCGCATGCGGCTGCGGGTCTGGCGCTCGACGAACTCGGCCGGCAGGCAGGTGAGGTTGACGTAGCGGCGGCGGAACTCGCGCAGCGCGGCGGCCTGATCCCCGGAAAGCTCCTCCGCCTCGGCGGCGCCGATCCATTCCTCAACCTGCGGGTCCGTCGCCTGGCGATGGTACATGCCGGCCAGAACCGACATGGCTTCCGCCCGCGCCTCGCCGCCGCCGACGGCCATGTGGGTCGCCTCGTCGGCGCCAAGGATGGCGATGGCGTGGTCGAGCGCGTCGAGCCGGCGGCACAGCTCGTCGAGTTTCTGGAAGGACATGCGGGCACCTCGTCTTGGCAAGCCCGGCGACGGAACACGAAGCCGGCGCGGCGCGCAAGGGGCGCCATCTTGCGGCATGCACGCGGCGGTGCTCAACTGCGCCGGCCAGCAGAGGGGGCCGCCATGATCGCCAACGTCCTGACCGGCGTGGTCGCGCTGATCCACGTCTACATCGTCGTGCTCGAGATGTTCCTGTGGGACACCGAGCGCGGACGGAAAGCGTTCGGCATGACGGCGGAATTCTCCGCCGCAACCAAGGTGCTGGCGGCGAACCAGGGCCTCTACAACGGCTTCCTCGCGGCCGGCCTGATCTGGGGGCTGTGGCTCGGCGAAGCGGGTTTTTCGGTGAAGGTGTTCTTCCTGCTGTGCGTGCTGGTGGCCGGCCTCTACGGTGCCGCCACAGCCAGCCGCCGCATCCTCTACGTGCAGGCGCTGCCGGCGGCGCTGGCGCTCATAGCGGTGTGGGCGGGCGTGTGACGGTGGACGAAAGGGCGAAGTGGCACTATCATTTGAAGTGACACTTTGCGTGGAGATGCCGCATGAACGCTCCCGAAAAATTCGGCAACGAGGAGTTGAGGGCCAAGGTGAAGATAGCGGCCAACGGCCGTATGGTGTTGCCTAAGGCGATGCGTGACGCCGTCGGGATCGAGGGCGAAACCACGCTGTTCCTGACCGTGAAAGATGGTCAGATCCATATCGCCACGCTCGCCGCGACGGTGCGCGAGGCACAGGAACTGTACCGCAAGACGGTCAAGCGTCCCTTCACGTCGGACGATTTCCTTGCGACCCGCGAGCGCGACTAGCTTTGGTCGTATTCGACAGCTCGGCAGTCATCGCTCTCCTGCAACGCGAACCAGGAGCCGCCTTCGTCGCCAGTCGGCTTCCCGAAGCGATCATCTCCGCGGTCAATGTGCAGGAAATCGCCAAAAAGCTCATCGAGGCGGGAACCGCAGAGACGGACATCCGCACCACCATCGCGGGGTTGCAACTCGATATCCGCCCGCATGACATCGGCGATGCGTATCAGGCCGCTTCCCTCGCCACGGCCACGCGCCAGTTCGGCCGTGGCCTCGGCGACCGGTCCTGCATGGCGCTGGCGATCAAGCTCGGCGTGCCGGCGATCACGACCGACCGCGCCTGGGCGCGGATCGAGGTGCCGGGGCTGGAAGTGATCCTGGCGCGGTAGCGCCGGAACTCGGCAATATCGGCGGCCGGATCGAACGCCTACTTCTCCGTCAGCTTCAGCTCGATGCGGCGATTCTTGCCACGGGCTTCGGGCGTGTCGGCCGGGTCGAGCGGCTGGAACTCGCCGAAGCCGGCGGCGACGAGCCGGTCGGCCGGCACGCCGTTGGCGATCAGGAACTTGACGACCGAGGTCGCGCGCGCGCTCGACAGCTCCCAGTTGTCGCGGTAGCGGCCGGCGCCCGACAGCGGGATGTTGTCGGTGTGGCCGTCGACGCGCAGCACCCAGTTGATCTCCGGCGGGATCTCGCGCTGCAGCTCGATGATGGCCTGGGCGAGCTTGGCCATCTCCTCCTGCCCGGCGACGTTGATCTGGTCGGAGCCGGTCGGGAACAGCACCTCGGACTGGAAGACGAAGCGGTCGCCGACGATGCGGATGTTCTCGCGGTCGGACAGGATCTCGCGCAGGCGGCCGAAGAAGTCGGAGCGGTAGCGGTTCAGCTCCTGCACGCGCTGGGCGAGCGCGACGTTCAGGCGGCGGCCGAGATCGGCGATCTTGGCGTTGGATTCCTTGTCGCGCGTCTCGGAGACCTCCAGCGCGGCCTCCAGCGCGCCGATCTGCTTGCGCAGCGCGGCGATCTGCTGGTTGAGCAGCTCGACCTGGGAAAGCGCGCGCTGGCTGATCTGCCTCTCGTCGTCGAGCTGGCCTGTCAGGCTGCCGATGCGGGCATCGGCCTCCGCGCCGGCGCCGGCGCCGCGGTCGAGAAGCTGTTGCAGCCGGCTGCGCTCGGCCTCGGCGGTCGACAGCGAGGCCTGGAGGTTGGAGAGCTGGTCCTGCGCGTCCTGCGTGTTGGCGCGCTCCAGCGCGAGCAACTGTGTCAGCTCGTTGATCTGCGAATTCAGCCGGCTCAGCACCTCGTCCTTGCCGCTGATCTCGCGCGACAGCAGGAACTGCGCCAGCACGAAGACCGAGAGCAGGAACATGATGGCGAGCAGCAGCGTCGACAGCGCGTCGACGAAGCCGGGCCAGTAGTCGACGGCACCCCGCGAGCGGCGGGCCCGGGCGAGCGCCATCTCAGCGCACCCCCTCGCGGTCGAGCGCGTCGGCGATGCGCTCCAGCGTCGCCTGCAGCGTCTTCTGGTCCTTCGACTGCGCCTCCACCCAGTCGCGCATCATCTGCTGCTCGGAGCGCATGTTCTTGACCAGCCCGGCGATGCCGTCGGCGAGGCTGGCCATCGAGGCGGCGACGCGCGGGTTGGTGGCCCCGCCGCTCTCCTGCATGGTGCGCAGGCGCTCCGACAGCAGCTTCAGCTCGTCGGTGGTGCCGGACTTGACGTCGGCCACCTGGAAGTCGGTGTTGGGGTCGGTGACCGTCGACAGCCAGTTCTCCAGCTCGGTGTAGAAGCGGTTCTGGGCGCGGCCGGCCTGCAGGTCGAGGAAGCCGAGGATGAGCGAGCCGGACAGGCCGAACAGCGAGGACGAGAACGCCGTGCCCATGCCCGACAGCGGCGCGCTCAGGCCGGACTTCAGCGAGTTGAGCACGTCGTTGGCGTCGCCCGAGCCGGGATCGAGCGAGCGGATCGTGTCGCCGATCGAGCCGATCGTCTGGAGCAGGCCCCAGAAGGTGCCGAGCAGGCCGAGGAAGACGAGCAGGCCAATCAAGTAGCGCGAGATGTCGCGGCTCTCGTCGAGGCGGGTGGCGATCGAATCGAGGATCGAGCGCATCGAGGTCGTCGAGATGACCGAGGAGGAGGCGCGGCCGAGCAGCGCCTTCATCGGGGCGAGCAGCACCGGATCGGTCGCCTCCGAGCCGGCGCGGAAGGAGTTAACCCAGCGCACCTCGCGGAACAGCCGCACGACCTGGGTGAAGGCGAGCAGGATGCCGACGATCAGCACGCCGAAGATCAGGCCGTTGAGGCCCGGATTGGTGCTGAAGGCGGTCGAGATCTGGCGGTAGAGCGCCGCGGCGACGAAGCCCGACAGCGCCAGGAAGATCAGCATCGTCAGCAGGAAGACCTGCGGGCTGGAGAGGTCGCGCAGATCGTATTCCGTGCGGCCTTCGGCGACCGTGTCCATTCCCAGCGATTTCAGCAATGCCATCGGCGCGCCTCGATGTATTCAACCCCAGAGCCGGCGCCGACTCTAAACGGAATTGTGTCCAAATTGAAAGGCGGCGGGCAGGTCGAAACGGTGCGCGGGCGCGAGCGTTCCACCGCCGCCCGCGCTTCCCTACGGCCGCCGCCGCAGCATGCGGAGTTGCGCATGCTCGGCCGGCATGCAGCCCAGCGCGAGCGCGGCCGGCGCCAGCGCCTCCGGCACGAGCTGCGGGGCCACGACCGGCCGGCCGCCGGCGAGCCGGCCGATGGCCGCGAGCAGGGCGCGCGCATGGCCGCGCCGGCGCTGGTCCGGCGCGGTGTAGACGAGCCTGACGGCGACGGCGTCGGCCTGCGACAGGTCGGCGAGCGCGTAGCTCGCCTCGCTGGTGGCCAACACCCGCCAGGGCGCGGCGAGGCCGGCCAGCGTCTCGGGCTGGAGCTGCCAGGGCAGGCTCTCGACCGGATCGCGGGCGAGGCGCTCCGCGAACTCGCCGAGCGGCCGCTCGACCGGCTCGGCGGCGGTCGCGCCCGGCGTCACGATGCGGAAGCCGAACAGGCGGTCGACCCGCCGGAAGCCCTGGCCGGCATAGAGGCGGACGGCCGGCACGTTGTGCTCGAACACTTCGAGCTCGATCGCGTCGTCGCCGCGCGCGTCGCATTCGGAAAGCAGGCGGGCGAGGATGGGGCGGGCCATGCCCTTGCCGCGCGCCCGCGGGGCGATGGCGAAGGCGGCGAGGCGGGCGCGGACCCCGCGCCGCGCGACGAGCGCGACGCCGACCGGCCCGCCGTCGTCGCGCAGCACATAGCTCAGCGCCGGGTCGACGGCCTCGGCACGGCAGCGAGCGGCGAGCTCGGCGCCGGTGGCGTGGACGGGAACGACGTAGTGCTGGTAGCAGCGGTTGAAGGCGTCGGCGGCCGCGTCCCAACCGAGGGCGCCGAGCGCCTGCCAGTCGAGATTCGCGGCCTGCCGGGTCATGCGCCGGCGTCCGGCGGCACGGCCGGCGCCTTCTGCGGCCGTTTGGCCAGCCCCGGCCCGAGCTGCTTGAGCAAGGCGCGGTGGATCGCCTCGTTGCCGGCGACGATCGTGCCGTTGTCGAACATGGCCTGCCCGCCGGCTCGGTCGGAGGCGAAGCCGCCCGCCTCGCGCACCATCAGGATGCCGGCGGCGATGTCCCAGGGCGACAGGTAGTCCTCCCAGAAGCCGTCCATGCGGCCGGCCGCGACATAGGCGAGGTCGAGCGCGGCGGAGCCGAGACGGCGGATGCCGGCGGCCTCGCCCATGACGTTCTTCAGGTCGATCAGGGCCTGGCCGTGGTGGCCGCGGCCGAGATGCGGGATGCCGGTGCCGATCACCGCGTCGGAGAGGCGGTTGCGCGCGGCGACGCGCATGCGGCGGTCGTTGAGGAAGGCGCCGCCGCCGCGCTCGGCGGTGTAGAGCTCGTCCATCGCCGGGTTGAAGATGACGCCGGCGACGAGCTGGCCCTGCCGCTCCAGCGCGATCGAGACCGAGAAGATCGGGATGCCGTGCAGGAAGTTGGTGGTGCCGTCGAGCGGGTCGACCAGCCAGCGGTGCTGGCCGTCGTCGCCGGGCACCTCGCCGCGCTCCTCCATCAGGAAGGAATAGCCCGGGCGCGCGCGCGACAGCTCGGCGTGGATGATCTCCTCGGCCTTGCGGTCGGCCTGGCTGACATAATCTCCCGGCCCCTTGAGGGAGACCTGCAGGTTCTGCACCTCGCCGAAGTCGCGCGCCAGCGAGCTGCCGGCCTTGCGGGCTGCCTGCACCATGACGTTGAGGAGAGCGGAGCGGGCCATCTGGTTCCCTTCGATCAGGCGGTGTGCGGCAGTCGGGCTTCGGCAGTCGGCAGTCGGAAAAAGAGCGAAGGAGCGGCCTGGATCACCGCTGGTCGGACCGTCCGTATCCCCGACTGCCTACTGCCGACTGCCGCGCATCAGTCCGCCCGGCGCAGATAGGTGATCTCGTCGGTGTCGATGACGATCCGCTCGCCGGCCGAGATGAAGGGCGGGACGAGGACGCGCACGCCGTTCTCCAGCACCGCCGGCTTGTAGGACGAGGCGGCCGTCTGGCCCTTCACCACCGGGTCGGCCTCGGTGATGGTCAGCGTCACCTGCTGCGGCAGCGAGATGCCGATGGGCTTTTCCTCGTAGAGCTCGACGGTGACGGTCATGCCGTCCTGCAGGAAGGCGGCGCGGTCGCCGACGAAATCCTTCTGCAGCTCGAGCTGCTCGTAGGTCTCGGTGTCCATGAAGATCAGGGCGTCGCCCTGCTCGTAGAGGAAGTTGAAATCCTTCTGCTCGAGCCGGACCTTCTCGACCGTCTCGGCGGCGCGGAAGCGCTCGTTGAGCTTGGTGCCGTTGATGAGGTTCTTCAGCTCGACCTGGTTGTAGGCGCCGCCCTTGCCGGGCTTCACCGCATTGGTCTTCACCGCCACCCACAGGCCGCCGTCATGCTCGATGACGTTGCCGGGACGGATTTCGTTGCCGTTGATCTTGGCCATTGTCGTGTTCCGGAATGGGAATTTTCGCGCCGGATGGGCGTTTCGGCGCTTCCAAGACCATAAAACCGGCGCGGAAGCAAGGGAGGCGGGCTCTCAGCGCAGGCGGTTGGCCTGCTGGATCGCCTGTTTGTGCTCCTCGTCGGTCAGCCCCTCGAGGAAGCCGTCCATCTCGAAATCGGTCAGCCCGGCGCGGCGGGCGAGGATGTACCAGGCGGCGGCCGCGATGGGGTCGGCCTCGGTGCCGACGCCGGCCCGGTAGAGCTTGGCCAGCCGGTTCTGGGCGGCGACGTTGCCGCCCTCGGCGGCGATCTTCAGCCAGGCGAAGCCGCCGCGCTCGTCGCGCGCACCGCCGATGCCCTCGACCATCCAGGTGCCGAGGTCGAGCTGGGCGGTGTCGAAATTGTGCCGCGCGGCGCGCTCCAGCCATTTGCGCGCCTCGGCCTTGTCGGCCTTCCGGCCGCCGGCGCCGTTGGCATAGACCTGCGCCATCGCATATTGCGCGTCGGGCACGCCGGCGCGGGCCGCCTTCTCGTAGTAGGTGACGGCGCGGGCAAGCGCGTCGGCGCTCGTATTGCGGCCGACGATCATCTGCGCCAGGTTGAACTGCGCCATCGCGTTGCCGGCGTTGGCGGCGTCCTCCATCAGCGCGAAGGCCTGCTCCTCGTCCTTCGGCACGAAGCGGCCGTCGAGCAGCATCAGGGCGTACTGGAACTGCGCCTCCGGCACGTTCTGCTCGGCGGCGGCCTGATACCATTTGGCCGCCTTCTCCTCGTCGCGCCGGACGCCGAGGCCGCGCGAATAGATCTCGGCGACCAGCGTCTGGGCGGCGGCGTCGCCGCCGTCGGCGCGCGGCAGGGCGAGGTTGAGGGCGGTGATGTAGAGGCCGCGCTGGTAGGCGCCGAAGGCGTCGTCCGGCGGGCTGGCGAAGCGTTGCGGGTCGACTTCCGGCTCCGGCGCGGAAGGCTCGGGCGGCACCACGCGGCCGCCGTCGACGGTTGTCGGCGTCGCCGTCTCGGCCGCCATGCCGGCCATCGGCCAGGCGGCCAGCACGAGGGCCGCCGCGAGCGGCGCGAGTCTCGGCAAGCGGCTCATCCGGCCGCCTCGAAGCGCGGCGCCTGCGCGTCGAGCAGCGCGTTGGTCTGCGCGACCGCGGCGGCGGGGTTGGCGCCCTCGCCGAACACGGCCTGCGACAGCGCGACGAATTCGGCGCCGGTCGCGGCGACGTCGCGCACCGAGGCGACGTCGCTGCCGCCGAGCACGATGCAGGGGATCTCGATCATCTCCGCCCACCAGCGGCCGAGCGACAGGTTGCGGGAGTGCGGCTCGGGCTTGGTGTCGTAGCCGAAGCGGC
>JAFKJY010000173.1 GCA_017305835.1 Hyphomicrobiales bacterium | reverse complement strand
GCAGCGAGCGGGTCGTATCCGGGACCCATTCCGTGAACCCGCCAAGGTCATGGAATGGGTCCCGGCTCGCGGTCGCTTCGCTTCCTTGGCCGGGATGACGCGGTGGAGAGGTTGGCGCCGGCACGCCGGGCGTGGACAAACCGCGCTGCCCTGCACCGCCCAACCCCTTGCCCCGACTGCCGATTGCCGACTGCCGACTGCCGCGTCTGTCCCCGCCTTCCGCCTCTCCCCTATCCTTGGCCCGCTCCTTTCGCGGGAACGCCGGTCATGACGGTGGACGTGCGGGAAGGAGACGGCGCCTCCGCCCTGCCCCCGTAAGGCCGGTCCGGGGACGCCGCGCCCAGGGGTTCCCCCTCGGCCACTATGGGCCGGGCGTGACGGACGGTTCACTAGAACCCTGCGGAGCCTCTCAAGGGCTCCGCAGGGGGAAGCGGAACGGGCGCGGCGCAAAATCGCCGGACGGGCGGCCGCGAGGCCGCACACTATCTGCTAGCGAGCGACCCAACGGCCGCCCGTCTTCCCACCTTTCGGTGGGCGTTCTTTGACAATGGCCAGACGGTGAGAGCCGGGCGTGGCGACGAAGATGATCGACCGGCCGAAGGCCGAGGCGGCGACCGCCGGCCGCCGGTCGTCCGGCGCCCCCGCGGAGGGCCAGCCGCGAAGCGGCGGTGCGGCCCGTGAGCGAGCCTAATGCCGATACTGCTGGATTCTCGTGGTGCGCAGCCCCGCCAGGCCGTGATCGTCGATCGAGGCCTGCCACGACAGGAATTCCTCGACGGTGAGCCGATAGCGCGTGCAGGCCTCGTCGAGGCTGAGCAGGCCGCCGCGCACCGCGGCCACCACTTCCGCCTTGCGCCGGATCACCCAGCGCCGCGTGTTGGTCGGCGGGAGATCGGCGATCGTAAGCGGGCTGCCGTCAGGCCCAATGACGTATTTGACGCGCGGTCTAACCAGATCGGTCATCGTACTCTCTACAAAACCCACAGACCTAATCGAAGCCACGGTAGCGCCACAGCTTTAAAAATTGCCTAAATGAAGGGTAAGCGACCCGTAACCGCGGTAAACGCCCCGTTAGCCCGCGAGCTGCAATTCGACGCATCGCGCGGCGACCCGCCGCGATGGCGGCCGCCCGACGCTTGACCTATATTGAGGGAACAGAGGAACCGACGGCAGGCAGCGACCCGGCGACAGCCACGGCAGCCACCGGCCGGACCTTGCGAGACACGCGAAATGCCCGACGACATGAACAGCCTCGACCTGCCCGGACGGCCCGCCGACACGCGCGTCGTGGTCGCCATGTCCGGCGGCGTCGATTCCTCGGTCGTGGCCGGCCTGCTGGCGCAGGAGGGCTACGACGTGGTGGGCATCACGCTGCAGCTCTACGATCACGGCGCGGCGACCCACCGGCCCGGTTCCTGCTGCGCCGGCCAGGACATCGACGACGCCCGCCGCGTCGCCGAGACGCTGGGCATCCCGCATTACGTGCTGAACTACGAGCGCCGTTTCCGCGAGGCCGTGATCAACCCCTTCGCCGCGAGCTACCTCGCCGGCGAGACGCCGATCCCCTGCGTGGCCTGCAACCAGACCGTCAAGTTCGCCGACCTGCTCGCCACCGCGCGCGAGCTCGGCGCCGACGCGCTGGCGACCGGCCACTACATCCGCTCGCGGCCCAACGGCGCCCACCGCGCCCTCTACCGTCCGGTCGACGCCGACCGCGACCAGAGCTGGTTCCTGTTCGCCACCACGCAGGAGCAGGTCGACTACCTGCGCTTCCCGCTGGGCGGCCTGTCGAAGCCCGAAGTGCGCGCCGCGGCCGAGCGCATGGGCCTGGCGGTCGCCGCCAAGGCCGACAGCCAGGACATCTGCTTCGTGCCGCAGGGCCGCTATTCCGACCTGATCGCGAAGCTCAACCCGCAGGCCGCGACGGCCGGCGAGATCGTCCATCTCGACGGCCGCGTGCTCGGCCGCCACGACGGCATCGTCAACTTCACCGTCGGCCAGCGCCGCGGCATCGGCATCGCCGCCGGCGAGCCGCTCTACGTCGTCCATCTCGACGCCGCGGGCGCCCGCGTCGTCGTCGGCCCGAAGGAGGCGCTGGAGACGCACCGCATCGTGCTGCGCGACGTCAACTGGCTGGGCGACGGCCCGCTCGCCGCCCTCCCCGCCGCCGGCATGGAGATCTTCGCCAAGGTGCGCTCGACCCGCCCGCCCCGGCCGGCCGTGCTGCGCCACCGCGACGGCGAAGTGAGCGTCGAGCTTGTCGCCGGCGAGGCGGGCGTCGCGCCCGGCCAGGCCTGCGTCTTCTACGACCGCGACGGCACCGACGCCCGCGTTCTCGGCGGCGGCTTCATCGAACGCTCCGAACGCGGCGCCGAGGCCGAAGCCATGCTGAAGAAGCTCGCCGCCGGCAGGGAGCGGGTGGCGGCGGGATAGAAATCGACCCGCGAGACACCGACCCATCCTCGCGGCCGTCATCCCGGCCGCAGCCCGCAGGGCGGAGAACCGGGACCCATTCCGAAACCGCCCGGACGGCAACGCGACGAAAAAACCGCCGCGCCCTGTCCCCACCCCTCAATGCTTCCATACAATCCCCTGATGAAACCCGGCTCGCCTGGGATGGCGGCGGAGGGATTACGGCCTCATGAGCAGGGCAGCTCCCTCACCCGATGATCGCGACGGCGCGGGTCCAGCCGGCGGAGGCGCGCTCGATCTTGACCGGGAAGCAGGAGACCATGAAGCCGTCGGGCGGAAGCTGCTCCAGATTGTGCAGCTTCTCGATGTGGCAGTAGCCGATGTGGCGGCCGGCCTTGTGGCCTTCCCAGATCAGCGAGGCGTCGCCTGTCTCGGCATATTTCTTCGCCGTGTGGACGAAGGGCGCGTCCCAGCTCCAGCCGTCGGTGCCGGTCACCCGCACGCCGCGCTCGAGCAGGTACATGGTCGCCTCGTGGCCCATGCCGCAGCCGCTCGCGACATAGTCGGGCCGGCCGAACTTCGCGCCCGCCGACGTGTTGACCACGACGATCTCCAGCGGCTTCAGCTCGTGGCCGATGCGCTTCAGCTCCGCCTCGACGTCGGCGGCGGTGGCCACGTATCCGTCCGCGAAATGGCGGAAGTCGAGCTTCACGCCCGGCTGGAAGCACCAGTCGAGCGGCACCTCGTCGATGGTGATCGCCCGCTCGCCGCGGTTCATCGTCGAGTGGTAGTGCCAGGGCGCGTCGAGATGGGTGCCGTTGTGGGTGGAGATCGTCACCTGCTCCACCGCCCAGCCCTCGCCGTCGGGCAGGTCCTCGGCCTTCAGCCCCGGAAAGAACGGCAGGATCTGGCCCATGCTCTGCCGGTGGTCGACATAGGTGATCGATGGCTTCTGGATCGGCGGGTCGGCCGGGATGTCGTTGGCGAGCGGGACCGAGATGTCGATGATCGTCCGGGGCACGTCTTCCTCCTCACTGCCGGCCTTTCGCGTGGCCGATTGTCGCGGCGGCGGCCGCGCGGCGCAAGCCGCTCCCTGATGGCCTTCTGGAGATGCTGTCAGTCGTGGCCGACGGTGCCCGCCGTCAGGATGCGCAGCACCTCGATCGCCTCCTTGCCGTCGGTGCGCGGCTCGGCGCGGGTGCGGATGCAGTCGATGAAATGCTCGAGCTCGCGCGTCAGCGGCATGCCCTCCGTCACCGGCACGTAGGACGGCTCGTTGGCGGTGAAGGCCCACTGGCCGCTGTCCTGCCATACCGCGTGGCGGTAGACGGCGAGCTTGCGCGGCCACGGCTCGACGTCGTCGAACACGGCCATGGCGCGGGTGCCGACCACGGTCAGCCGCCGCTCGCGATAGGGATTGAGGCGCGAGGCGAACAGATGGCTGTGCAGGCCGCCGGGGAAGCGCATGTGCAGGTGCGCGAAGTCGGAGAGGTGGTCCAGCAGCGCCGCCCCCTCGCCGCGCACCTCGACCGGCGGCGATCCGGTGATGGCGAGGATCATCGACAGATCGTGCGGCGCCAGGTCCCACAGCGCGTCGTTCTCGGTGTGGAACTTGCCGAGGCCGAGGCGGTGGGAGTGGATGTACTTCACCTCGCCGAGCTCGCCCGCGTCGATGAGCTGCTTCAACTGCTCGAAGGCCGGGTGGAAGCGCAGCACGTGGCCGACCATGAAGACGCGGCCGTTGCGGCGCGCCGCCTCCACCGAGCGCTCGGCGTCGGCGACGGTGAGCGCGATCGGCTTTTCCACCAGCACGTCCTTGCCGGCCTCGACGGCGCGGATGGCGTTCTCGGCGTGGAACTGCGGCGGCAGCGCCATGACGATGGCGTCGACGTCGTCGCGCAAAAACAGCTCGCCGGGCGCCACGGCAGGCACCTCGTGCTCGGCCGAAAAGCCTTCGGCGCGCGCGGCGTTGACGTCCGAGACCGCGTGGAGGGCGCCGAGCGACTTGAGCGTTCTGATGTGGTTGCTGCCCCAGTACCCGCAACCCAAGACTGCAATGCGCGGCTTCATTCGCCCTTTTCGCCAGGTGGCGGCGGCGGGATCGCTGCCCGCGGCACGCTCGGATTCGACTGCCCTCGCCCGGCGCACTCCATACTGCCGGAACGCGAAGCTTGGCAACCGGGGCAGTGCTTGACAGGTTAACTCGGCGAACCTTATATCCGCGCGTCCTCGGCGGACGGCAAGCAGCGCTTCGGCGCCGCCGCGCCCCGGGCCAGGGGCGGAGTAGCTCAGTCGGTTAGAGCAGAGGAATCATAATCCTTGTGTCGGGGGTTCGAGTCCCTCCTCCGCTACCAAAAACATTCAATGATTTCAGATAGATACGCCTAATCTCGGCGCCTAGCGACTGCTCCCAAATGGTGCTGGGTGCCATTTTGGGTAACACGAGCGTGCGCTAGAATGCGACGGGATGAGTCGGCTTGCTCCCGCTGGAATACCCTATTCGTCCAACCCGAATTCGGTCTTCAAGAAATCCACCGTCGCTTGATCGCGAAGTTTGCAGACGATGTTCTGATTGGCGAATGCCCCCTTGAACCACTTCCCTTGGTTCCGATCGAGCGTCTTCTTCCAATCGATGCCGACGACGTACTCCGCCAACTCGGCATTTTCGGCGTCATGTCCGAGGTTTTGGCCCAACAGCGGCTGTTCGAGGAGCGGGCCGTCCGGCGTCTGGAACTCTGCGGCAGGAGTCTTCTCTACTGTAACCACTCCATAGCCGATATAACCATTGCCTTTGTCAAAGACGAAGACCTCGTCGCCGACGCTGAGCTGGTCGAGGCGCTTGGAATAGAACTCGCCGTTTCCGGCTGCGATGAAACCGTACTTGCGGTAGTCGTCCCATGAACGATTGTCGTTGAGCCCCGCATTGGCGAAGAAATAGCCGGACCACGGCGGCCTGACTTTCCGCTCGGAACGTTCCTCGACTTCCTCTTGATCGAGCAGGAAGTCGGTCGTCAGCCATTCCTGACTGGCCTGCCCCTATGAGGTGGTCCGGTTTCAGTCTTAGTGCATGACTGGTTTGTCGACCATTGCTTGTGCAGATGGCGGTGTCGATCCGTGCGACGGTGCAGGCAAGATGATGGCCTCCGGTGCTGGCGGTTTGTATGCGAGCGATGA
>JAFKJY010000172.1 GCA_017305835.1 Hyphomicrobiales bacterium | reverse complement strand
CGCGCCGGCGAAGCGCTCGGCTGTTCGTGCGCCGAGGCCGGCCTGCGGCTCGTCTACGGCGGCGGCACCAAGGGCATCATGGGCGCCGTCGCGCGCGGCGCGGCGGCCTCCGGCGGCCGCATCACCGGCATCATCCCGCGCTTCCTCATCCGCAAGGAGACGGACGGGGACGCGCCGAACCTGACCGACGACCTGATCGTGACCGAGGACATGCACACCCGCAAGCACAGCATGTTCGCGAATTCGGACGCATTCGTGGCATTGCCGGGCGGCATCGGCACGCTCGAGGAGATCGTCGAGATCATGACCTGGGGCCAGCTCGGGCGGCACCACAAGCCGATCGCCTTCGCCAATGTCGACGGTTTCTGGTCGCCGATGCTGGCGCTGCTCGACCACATGAAGGCCGAGGGCTTCATCCACTCGCAGCACCTCGTCCGGCCGCTGGTGATCGACGCCATCGGGGACGTTGTGCCGACGATCCAGGCAGCCGCCCAGGTGCGCGCCGCGCAGGGCGACCCCGCCGTCATCGAGAGGATGTAGGCGCCGCTTCCTCCCTTTCAGAGCCCCATTTCCGGACGCAAAACAGCTTCGCACTTTTGCTGGAAATGCTCAGCCGGTGCGCAGGTCGGCCGTCACCTCGCCGACGGTGGCGAGGTTGCCCTCGTGCCCCTCTTCCCGCCACGGCTCGGCAAGGGCTGCCGCATACCATTCGCGCATTGCCGGAAGATCGAGCATGCGGCGGACGTAGCCGTCGGCCGCACCGCCGAAGGTCAGCCCGTAGGTCTGGGCGCGGAAGACGACCGGCGCGTAGAAGGCGTCGGCGCCGGTGAACTCCGGCCCTGCCAGGAACGGGCCGCCGAAGCGCGACAGCCCCTCGTTCCAGATCTCGCCGATGCGGGCGACGTCGCGCTGCAGCGCCGGCGAGCGCTCGTGCAGCTTGACGCGGATGCCGCAGTTCATGCTGCAGACCGAGCGCAGCGCCGGGAAGGACGAGTGCATCTCGGCCGCGACCGAGCGCGACCACGCGCGCGCCGCAGCGTCCGCCGGCCAGACGCCCGGATGGCGCTCGGCCAGGTATTCCACGATGGCGAGCGAATCCCACACGACGGTGCCGCCGTCGCGCAGGCCCGGGACGCGGCCGGACGGCGTGTAGGCGCGGAAATAGTCGTAGCTGTCGCCGGGCGGGAAGTTGATCAGCTTCTCCGCGAACGGGATGCCGCGCGCCTTCATCAGGATCCACGGCCGCAGCGACCAAGAGGAATAGTTCTTGTTGCCGATGATGAGTTCGTACATTCAAGCCTCCCGCCGTGCACGCAACGTCGACCAGGTGTAGAGAACGAGCGCCGTCCAGATCAGCCCGAAGGCGGCCAGCCGTGCGGCGCCGAACGGCTCGCCGAAGACGAAGACGGCGATGATCGCGATCATGGTCGGCGTGATGTACTGCATCAGCCCGATGCTGGAGATGCGCAGCAGCCGCACGCTGAAGGCGTAGATGATGAGCGGCACCGCGGTCACCGGGCCGGCGAGCAGCAGCAGCCCTGCGCTGCCGTTGAGGAAATGGCCAGTGTCGTGCAGGGCGAGCCAGAAGATGTAACCCGCCGCGACCGGCGTCAGCAGCACGACCTCGAGGAAGAAGCCCTGGCTCGGGCCGATCGGCAGCGTCTTGCGGAAGAAGCCGTAAGCGGCGAAGGAAAAGGCCAGCACCAGCGAGACCCAGGGCAGGCCGCCCTGCTCGACGGTCAGCAGCACCACCGCGAGCACGGCCAGCCCGACGGCGGCCATCTGCATGCGCGTCAGCCGCTCGCCGAGGAACACGGCGCCGAGCAGCACCGTGACCAGCGGGTTGATGTAGTAGCCGAGCGCGGTCTCGACCGTGCGGCCGACCCCGATCGCCCACACATAGGTGCCCCAGTTGACGGTGATGAGGGAGGCCGTCAGCGCCACCATCGCCAGCGTGCGCGGGGAGCGGAAGGCGGCCCGCACGTCGTCCGTCCTGCCGAGGGCGAGCAGCACCGCGCCGGCGATCGGCACGGACCAGACGATGCGGTGGGCCAGCACCTCGATCGCCGGGATGTAGGCAACCGCCTTCATGTAGATCGGCAGGACACCCCACAGCAGATAGGCTGTCAGCGCGAGGGCGAAGCCGCGCGCGGCCGTGTCGGCGGGCGCCCCCGCGTCACCGGCGCCGGCCTCGGCGGCCTGCACGTTGCGTTCCTGCATGACGGTCTCCCGCGTTGGACTTGCCTGTTAGGCCAGGCCAAGAGCGCCGACCAACGCATATTTCTTATCCAACCATCGCAAACGGTTGATGATGGGGTCTCACCCATCTCCCGAATCGTGCGGCCGTTTACCCCCACCCCTGACCCCTCCCCACAAGGGGGCAGGGGTGGGGGTACTCATACGCGATGATCTTGCGGTAGTGCCCCCGCCCTACTCCGCCGCCACCTGCACGTCGCCGCGGTTCTTGACGAGCTTGAAGACGATCGAATCCATCAGCGCCTGGAAGGAGGCGTCGATGATGTTGTCGGAGACGCCGACCGTCCACCAGCGGGCGCCGGTGGCGTCGCGCGATTCGATCAGCACGCGGGTGACGGCCGCCGTGCCGCCGTTGAGGATGCGGACCTTGAAGTCGACCAGCTCCATGTCGGCGATCTCGGCCTGGTAGCTGCCGAGGTCCTTGCGCAGCGCGATGTCGAGCGCGTTGACCGGGCCGTGCTGGCTCTCGGCGACCGACATGCGCGTCTCGCCGTCGACGGTGACCTTGACCACGGCCTCCGTCACCGTGACGAGGTCGCCGAGCGCGTTGTGGCGGCGCTCGACCATGACGCGGAAGGACTCGACCTTGAAGAATTCCGGCACGGTGCCGAGGATGCGGCGGGCGAGCAGGTCGAAGCTGGCGTCGGCGCCCTCATAGGCATAGCCCTGCGCCTCGCGGTCCTTGACCAGCGCGATCAGGCTGTCGAGGCGCGGGTCGTTCTTCGCGACGGATATGCCGCGGCGCTTCAGCTCGGAGACGAAATTCGCCTTGCCGCCCTGGTCGGAGACCATGACGCGGCGGCTGTTGCCGACGCTCTCGGGCGGCACGTGCTCGTAGGTCTGCGGCTCCTTGAGGATGGCCGAGGCATGGATGCCGGCCTTGGTGGCGAAGGCCGACGCGCCGACATAGGGCGCCTGCGGCTCGGGCGCGCGGTTGAGCAGCTCGTCGAAGGCGCGCGACAGGCGCGAGATGCCGGCCAGCGCCTCCGCCGTGACGCCCGTCTCGAAGCGGTCGGCATAGGCCGGCTTGAGCATCAGCGTCGGGATGATGGTGACGAGGTTGGCGTTGCCGCAGCGCTCGCCGATGCCGTTGAGCGTGCCCTGCACCTGGCGCACACCCGCCTCGACCGCAGCGAGCGAATTGGCCACCGCCTGGCCGGTGTCGTCATGGGCGTGGATGCCGAGATTGCTCCCGGGGATGCCGGCGGCGACGACCCTGGCGACGATGTCGCGGACCTCCGACGGCTGGGTGCCGCCATTGGTGTCGCACAGCACAACCCAGCGCGCGCCGGCCTCGTAGGCGGCCCTGGCGCAGGCGAGCGTATAGGCCGGGTTCTCCTTGAAGCCGTCGAAGAAGTGCTCGCAGTCGACCATCGCCTCGCGGCCGGCGTCGCGCGCGGCCGCGACAGAGGCCGAGATGGATTCGAGGTTCTCCTCGTCGGTGCAGCCGAGCGCGACGCGCACCTGGTATTGCGAGCTCTTGGCGACGTAGCAGATCGCGTCGGACTTCGCCTGCAGCAGCGCGGCGATGCCCGGATCGTTGGAGGCCGACACGCCGGCGCGCTTGGTCATGCCGAAGGCGACGAAGGTCGCGCGGCGTGTGCGCTTCTTCTCGAAGAAGGCGCTGTCGGTTGGGTTGGCGCCCGGATAGCCGCCCTCGACATAGTCGATGCCGAACTCGTCCAGCATGGCCGCGATCGCCGACTTGTCCTCGACGGAGAAGTCGACGCCCGGCGTCTGCTGGCCGTCGCGCAGCGTGGTGTCGAAGAGGTAGATGCGTTCTTTCATCATGGCTTTGCGCCTGCAAACTTGTCCGTGGCGTAGATCAGCCGGTCGAGGATGCCGGGTTCGGAATAGGCGTGGCCGGCGCCCTCGATCAGGAAGAATTCGGCCTCCGGCCAGCCCTTGTGCAGCTCCCAAGCATAGCGCGCCGGGCACGGCATGTCGTAGCGGCCGTGGATGATGACGCCGGGAATGCCGTTGAGCCTGTGCGCGTCGTCGAGGAGCTGGCGCTCGCGCAGCCAGCCGCCATGGACGAAATAGTGGTTCTCGATGCGGGCGAAGGCGACGGCGTAGTCCTCCTGCGCGAAGGGATCGCTGGTCTCCGGCTCGGGCAGCAGCGTGATCGTCTCGCCTTCCCACTTGCTCCACGCCTTCGCCGCCTCGATCTGCCTGGCGCGGTCCGTACCGGTGAGCAGCTTGCGGTAGGCCGTCATCATGTTGCCGCGCTCGGCCGGCGGGATCGGCGCCAGGAAGCGCTCCCACTTGTCGGGGAACACCTCGGAGACGCCGAACTGGTAGTACCAGTCGAGCTCGGCGCGAGAGAGCGTGTAGATGCCGCGCAGGACGAGCGCGCCGACACGCTGCGGATGCGTCTGCGCATAGGCCAGCGCCAGCGTCGAGCCCCACGAGCCGCCGAAGACGAGCCATTTCTCGAAGCCGAACTTCTCGCGCAGCCGCTCGATGTCGGCGACGAGGTGCCAGGTGGTGTTGGCCTCCAGCGAGGCGTTGGGGGTCGACCTGCCGCAGCCGCGCTGGTCGAACAGGATCACGTCGTAGCACGCCGGGTCGAACAGCCGGCGATGCTTCGGCGACATGCCGCCGCCCGGCCCGCCATGCAGGAAGACGGCCGGCCTGGCGCCCCTGGTGCCGACGCGCTCCCAGTAGATCTTGTGGCCGTCGCCGACGTCGAGCATGCCGCTGTCGAACGGCTCGATCTCGGGGTAGAGCGTGCGCAGCGCGGTCATGTCCGGCCCTCCGGCGGCCAGGTCTCGGTGTCATGATCGGGATGCTGATGGTTCGATCGGGCGATCCGCACCAGCTCGTCCGGCGAAAAGTCGTCTTCCGTCACCTTCTGGCGCAGGCCCGCCCACGCGGCGACGAACGGCAGGCGGGATTCGGTCGAATCCTCCGACGCCGGACTGTAGCGCGACGGGTCGTCGAGGCTGCCGAGCACGACCAGCATGCGGTCGTCGTCGACCGGATCGAAGAACAGCGGCGTGCCGCAGTCCCGGCAGAAGCCGCGGCGGACCACGTCGGAGGACTGGAACCAGCCCGGCTCGCCGCCGCACCAGGGCGAGCACGGCGTCGACCGCAGGTCCGGGCAGCCGGTCAGCGCCCACGATCGGCGGCCACGAGCGCGGTGTCGAGGGCCTGCGCCTCGCTCGCCGACAGGAAGGTTGCAAGATCGTGGATCAAGGCGAGACCGTCGGCGAGCTTGGCCACCCCGGCCAGCGCATTGCCCGACGTGACCGGACGGTCGATGTCCCGCGGATCGACCTCGACCAGGGCGCGAGCGCAATCGACGCGGATGGCGACGGTGCGCGGCCCGGCCCGGGCGATCAGCAGGTGATCGGAGAGTTCCACGGCCTTCGGAGCAAGGCCGAAGCGGGCACGAA
>JAFKJY010000072.1 GCA_017305835.1 Hyphomicrobiales bacterium | reverse complement strand
TATGGGATGGTGTGCTGCATGGCATTTCCTATTCATCGCCGCACTAGGACAGGCCCTACTTCGCTCAGCCGCTACACGCATTCGGTCTCTTCAGCGCATCGTTCGCCCTCGCCGCATGCCAGTAAGTTATTGATTGCCCGCTGCCTCGCATCATAGTTGCAGGGAATAGTAAATAGATTACGGATCATATCGCAATTCTAATTGCTATCACTGACTGCCGCTCCATCGCGCGCCTACTCCTGATCCCGGAGGCGGCATGGTCAATCTGCGAAAGAGGTTCGGGAGTCTGGTTGCCGCCCATCGCCGGCGAATTGGCATTACACAAGAAGTGCTGGCCGAAAAGGCAGGCGTTAGCGTGGACATGATCTCCAAGATCGAAACTGGTGCGACCGGCGCACGCTTTCCCGTCATCGAACGGCTGGCAGCGGCGCTCGGGGTAGATCCCGCCGAGCTCTTCACAACCGAGATCCCGAATGGTGCACTCAGTCGAGGCCCGCTGGTCGATCTAACAACACAGCTTGCGGGGTTGTCTCCCACCGATCTCCGCTGGATCACAGGTGTGCTCGAAGCTGCGCTGCGTAGTCGTTCATAAGTGCCGCTGCCTTCGGATACTGTGGCTCTTCGCGTATGCAAACATCAGGAAGGCCGCAGGCGGCGGCGGGTGCGAGTCAGCAGGCCGGCTAATCACGGTCTTGGAACTGCCCCTCAGCTAAATTGAGCTGATTTTCGCCAAGCCTTTTAGCCAATCAATAGCTTAGCCTGGACTTTGGGGGCGCCCCAAAGAGTTCATGGAAAGAAGAAGCCTATGATAGCGCGCGACTTTTCGAACTGCGGAGCGCCATCCGGAACCTGCTCTGGTCCGGATAGAGCTTCACCTTGTCGAGATAGTAGCAATAGGTGCAGTCGAGGTTGCACCGCGGACCCATGGGCTTGGCCATGACCCAGAACGGCCCGGCCGCGCGGCCGTCGCTGCCATAGCCTTCCATGCCCTGCCACCCGTCTCCCGGCGAACTGTCCGACGAAATCTATCCCTTCGGGCCGGGCCTCACTTTGCGCTTCGACAAGGACGCGTGCCGCGATGCCGCGCGGCGAAGCAGCACATCCACAGGCCGGTCGGCCGGGACTATTCTGTCCGCGAAGGCTCTCTAGGGCGCAGGAGGCTGCCATGTGCTCCGACGTGCAGCGCTGGCCGCAGACGGAAAGGGTCTGGCATCAGTTCGAGCGGCTGGACCTCGTGATGGAACGCACCGGGGTCGACCGTCTCCGCGCCGCGCGCGAGGACAGGGGGAAGGCGCTCGCCGAGGCGCGCGATCGCTGCCTTGCCTGCCTCGTGGAGCGGCGCTGCGCGTTCCTGCTGGCGGGCGGCGACCCGGCCGCCATCATGGCGATCTGCCCCAACGCCGCCTTCCTCCGGCAGTGCCGGAAGGACGATCCCGCCTCGTCCTGAAGCCCGCGTGCGGCGCGCAAGATCGTGCCGCCCGCCCGCATTTTGGGTTGACCTGTGTCAAAGACGGAAAACGCCGGGCGTGCTCGTTGATGGCGATCGAGCCACGGGCCGAACCCGGAGCCACGCTATGCAGGGCATATCCACGCCAAGCAGTGCAGACCAGCAAAAAGCCCTTTGGCTGAGCACCATCGCGTTCACGCTGTGCTTCGCCGTATGGACGATCTTCTCCATCATCGGGATTTCGATAAAGAGCAACCTCGGGCTCTCCGAATTCGAATACGGCGTGCTGATCGCGACGCCGGTGCTGAGCGGCTCCCTGATCCGGCTGATCCTCGGCATCTGGACCGAGCGCTACGGCGGCAGGCTGGTGTTCTCGGCGCAGATGGTCCTGACCGGGCTGGCGACCTTCGCGCTCACCTGGGCTGACAGCTACCCGACCTTCCTGCTGGCTGCGCTGGGGGTGGGGATGGCCGGCGGCTCCTTCATCATCGGCGTCACCTATGTGTCGAAATGGTTCCCGCAGGAGCAGCAGGGAACGGCCCTCGGCATCTTCGGCATGGGCAATGTCGGCGCGGCGGTGACCAAGTTCCTCGCACCCTTCGTGCTGCTCGTCTGGGGTTGGCAGGGAGTGGCCGAGGTCTGGGCGGGTGCCATCGCGCTGATGGGCGTGGTCTTCTACGTGCTCGCCAAGGACGATCCGGACTTCGCCGCGCGGCGCGCCAAGGGGATTGCCGCGCCGAGCGTGTCCGAACAGCTCGCGCCGCTGAAGAACCTCCAGGTCTGGCGGTTCTCGCTCTACTACTTCTTCGTGTTCGGCGGCTTCGTGGCGCTGGCGCTCTGGCTGCCGCACTATCTCGTGCAGGTCTATGGCGTCGACGTGCGCACGGCCGGCATGGCGGCGGCCACCTTCAGCCTGTCGGCGAGCGTCTTCCGCGCCTATGGCGGGGTGCTGTCCGACCGCTTCGGGGCGCGGACGGTCATGTACTGGACCTTCGGCTTCTCGCTCCTTTTCCTGCTGATGCTGTCCTATCCGCCGACGGAATACGTGATCCGCGGCAAGGACGGCCCGATCGCCTTCTCGAGCGAGATGGACCTGTGGCCCTTCGTCGGCACGCTGTTCGCGCTCGGCTTCTTCATGAGCCTCGGCAAGGCGGCGGTCTTCAAGCACATCCCCGTCTACTACCCGAAGCATGTCGGCGCCGTCGGCGGCCTCGTCGGCATGATCGGCGGGCTCGGCGGCTTCATCCTGCCGATCATCTTCGGCGCGCTCCTCGACGTGACCGGGGTATGGACCTCGGCCTTCGCGATGCTGTTCCTGATCGTGCTGGTCTCGCTGACATGGATGCACCTGTCCATCCGCATGATGGAGCAGCAGGCGCACGGCGCGATGCTCGACCGGCTGCCGGCGTTCCCCGAGCTGAAGGACATCCACGACCCCGAGCGGACGGTGATGCCGCGCGTTATCGAGGACTGGCGGCCGGAGGAGCCGCGCTTCTGGGCCGGGAAGGGGCGCGGCGTCGCACGCCGCAACCTGTGGATCTCGATCCCGGCGCTGCTGCTGGCCTTCGCGGTGTGGATGGTGTGGTCGGTCGTCGTGGCGAAGCTGCCGTCGATCGGCTTCGCCTTCACCCAGGACCAGCTCTTCTGGCTGGCGGCGTTGCCGGCGCTGTCGGGGGCGACCCTGCGCATCTTCTACAGCTTCATGGTGCCGATCTTCGGCGGCAGGCTGTGGACGACGCTTTCCACGGCCTCGCTGCTGATCCCGGCGGTCGGCATCGGCCATGCGGTGCAGGATCCCTCCACGCCCTATCTGATCTTCGTGGTGCTGGCGCTGCTGTGCGGCCTCGGCGGCGGCAACTTCGCCTCCTCGATGGCCAATATCAGCTTCTTCTTCCCGCGGGCCGAGAAGGGCAATGCGCTGGCGCTGAACGCCGGGCTCGGCAACCTCGGCGTCTCGGTCATGCAGTTCCTGGTGCCGCTCGCCATCACCACCGGCGTCTTCGGGGCGATGGGCGGCGCGCCGCAGGAGCTGTCGGACGGCGGCCGCATCTGGATGCAGAATGCCGGCTTCGTGTGGGTGCCGTTCATCCTTGCCTCGACGGCAGCCGCGTGGCTCGGCATGAACGACATCGCCGACGCCAGGGCCAGCTTCCGCGAGCAGGCCGTGATCTTCACCCGCCTGCACAACTGGGTGATGTGCCTGCTCTATGTCGGCACCTTCGGCAGCTTCCTTGGCTACTCGGCAGGCTTTCCGCTGCTGGCCAAGATCGCCTTCCCCGAGGTGGACGCGCTGAAATTCGTGTTCCTCGGCCCGCTGGTCGGCGCGCTCAGCCGCGCCGGCACCGGATGGTTGTCCGACAGGGTCGGCGGCGGTCGCGTCACCTTCTGGGTCTTCGCCGGCATGATCGTGGCGGTGCTGGGGGTGATCTGGTTCCTCGAGGCAGGATCGTTTGCCGGCTTCTTCACCTGCTTCATGGCGCTGTTCTTCTTCACCGGCGTCGGCAACGCATCGACGTTCCAGATGATCCCGGTGATCATGCGCAGGGAGATCGCGCGGCTGGTGCCGCAGGAGGACGCGCTGGAGCAGCGCCGCCGCTCCGACCGCGAGGCGGCCGCCATCATCGCCTTCACCAGCGCGATCGGCGGCTATGGCGGGTTCTTCATCCCCAAGGCGTACGGAACCTCGATCGGCCTGACCGGCTCGCCGGTGGCTGCGCTGTGGGCTTTCCTGGCCTTCTACATCGTGTGCCTCGCCGTCACCTGGGTGTTCTACGCCCGCCGCGGCGGCCTGCTGTACGATATCGAGCGCGGCCACGTGGCGCCGGCCGCCGTCCCGGCGCAGTAATTCGCAGAGCGAGCAAGGAACAGCCATGAGCCATCTTCTCGACCGCCTGAACTTCCTGACGACGCTGCGCAAGGACAGGTTCGCCGGCGGCCACGGCCAGATCACCATCGAGAGCCGCGACTGGGAAGACGCCTATCGCCGCCGCTGGCAGCACGACAAGATCGTGCGCTCGACACACGGCGTGAACTGCACCGGCTCGTGCTCGTGGAAGATCTACGTCAAGTCCGGCATCGTCACCTGGGAGACGCAGCAGACCGACTATCCGCGCACGCGGCCGGACCTGCCCAACCACGAGCCGCGCGGCTGCGCGCGCGGCGCCTCCTACAGCTGGTATCTCTACAGCGCCAACCGGGTGAAGACGCCGCTCGTCCGCGGCCGACTGATGCGGCTGTGGCGCGAGAAGCGGGCCACGATGAGCCCGATCGAGGCGTGGACGGCGATCCAGGACGATCCGGCGGCGCGGGCGAGCTATACCCGCATCCGCGGCAAGGGCGGCTTCGTGCGGGCGAGCTGGGACGAAGCGACAGAGATCACGGCGGCCGCCAATGCCTACACCGCAAGGAAATACGGCCCCGACCGGGTGTTCGGCTTCTCGCCGATCCCGGCCATGTCGATGGTCTCCTATGCGGCCGGCAGCCGATACCTGTCGCTGCTCGGCGGCACCTGCATGTCGTTCTACGACTGGTATTGCGACCTGCCGCCGGCCAGCCCGCAGACCTGGGGCGAGCAGACCGACGTGCCGGAATCGGCCGACTGGTACAATGCCGGCTACCTTCTCCTTTGGGGCTCGAACGTGCCGCAGACGCGCACGCCCGACGCCCATTTCTACACCGAGGTGCGCTACAAGGGCACCAAGAGCGCCGTCATCTGTCCCGACTATTCCGAGGCCGCCAAGTTCTCCGACATCTGGCTGAACGCCAAGCAGGGCACCGACGCCGCGCTCGGCATGGCCTTCGGCCACGTCATCCTGCGCGAGTTCCACCTCGACCGGCAGGTGCCCTATTTCGAGGATTACTGCCGCAGATATTCCGACATGCCGATGCTGGTGCGCCTCGACCGCCAGGGCGGGCGGCTGGTCGCGGGCCGGCAATTGCGGGCGGCCGACTTTTCCCGTGCGCTCGGCGAGAAGAACAACCCCGACTGGAAGACGGTCGGAATCGACGAGATCTCCGGCAAGGTCGTCGTGCCCAACGGCTCGATCGGCTTCCGCTGGGGCGAGACCGGCAGGTGGAACCTGGAGGAGAAGGCCGGCAAGGACAGCATCCGCCTCAAACTCAGCCTGATCGGGGAGGCCGACCACGACGAGGTGGCCGGCGTCGACTTCCCCTATTTCGGCGGCGCCGCGAGCAACGGCTTCGCCGTCGACGACCGCGGCGGGGTCCTGACCCGCAACGTGCCGGTCAGGCGGCTCAAGCTCGCCGGCGGCGAGGAGGTTCTGGCCGCCACGGTGTTCGACCTGCTGTGCGCGAACTACAGCCTCGACCGCGGCCTCGGCGGCGACCACGTCGCCTCCGGCTACGATGCCGACGTTCCGTTCACGCCCGCCTGGGCAGAGCGCATCACCGGCGTGCGCCGCGACAAGATCGTCCAGGTGGCGCGCGAATTCGCCGCCAACGCCGAAAAGACCAACGGACGCTCCATGGTCATCATCGGCGCGGCGATGAACCACTGGTTCCACATGGACATGAACTACCGCGCCGTCATCAACATGCTGGTGATGTGCGGCTGCGTCGGCCAGTCGGGCGGCGGCTGGGCGCATTATGTCGGGCAGGAGAAGCTGAGGCCGCAGACCGGCTGGACGGCGCTGGCCTTCGCGCTCGACTGGGCGCGGCCGCCGCGCCACATGAACTCGACCTCTGCCTGGTACGCCCACACCGACCAGTGGCGCTACGAGACGGTGAGCGCGGCCGAAATCCTGTCGCCGACCGCGCCGGCCGGAGACTGGAGCCGGCTCAGCCTGATCGACTACAACATCCGCGCCGAGCGCATGGGCTGGCTGCCTTCGGCCCCGCAGCTGAACACCAATCCGCTGGAGGTCGGCCGCGCGGCGAAGGCCGCCGGCGTCGAGGCGGCGGCCTACGTGGCCGAGCGCCTGAAGTCGGGCGAATTGCAGATGTCCTGCGAGGACCCGGACGCGCCCGAGAACTGGCCGCGCAACCTGTTCGTCTGGCGCTCGAACCTGCTCGGCTCCTCCGGCAAGGGGCACGAATATTTCCTCAAGCACCTGCTCGGCACCGACCACGGCGTGCAGGGCAAGGACCTCGGCGACGAAGGAAACGTAAAGCCGGTCGAGGCCGTCTGGCACGATCACGCGCCGGAAGGGAAGCTCGACCTGCTGGTCACCATCGACTTCCGCATGTCGACCACCGCCGTCTATGCCGACATCGTGCTGCCGACGGCAAGCTGGTACGAGAAGGACGACCTCAACACGTCCGACATGCACCCCTTCATCCACCCGCTGCAGGCGGCAGTGGACCCGGCCTACGAATCGAAGACCGACTGGGAAATCTTCAAGGCGATCGCGAAGAAGTTCTCCGCGATCGTCCCCGGCGCGCTCGGCGTCGAGACCGACGTGGTGCAACTGCCGCTCCAGCACGACAGCCCCGGGGAGATCGCGCAGGGCGTCGTGCGCGACTGGAAGCGCGGCGAGTGCGACCTGCTTCCCGGCCGCACCGCGCCCGCCTACATCGCCGTCGAGCGCGACTATCCCAATCTCTACAAGCGCTTCACGGCGCTCGGACCGCTGATGGAGAAGGTCGGCAACGGCGGTAAGGGCATCGCCTGGGACACCAGGGACGAGGTGCATCACCTGAAAGACCTCAACGGCACCGTCACCGAGGAGGGCGCGACCAAGGGCATGGCCCGCATCGACACGGCCATCGACGCCGCCGAGATGATCCTGATGCTGGCGCCCGAGACAAACGGCGAGGTGGCCGTGAAGGCGTGGGACGCCTTGAGCAAGGCGACCGGCCGCAGCCACCGTCACCTCGCCGAGGTGAAGGAGGACGAGAAGATCCGCTTCCGCGACATCGCCGCCCAGCCGAGGAAGATCATCTCCTCGCCCACCTGGTCGGGGATCGAGAGCGAGCATGTCTGCTACAATGCCGGCTGGACCAACGTCCACGAGATGATCCCGTGGCGCACCGTCACGGGGCGCCAGCAGCTCTACCAGGACCACGAATGGATGCGCGCCTTCGGCGAGGGCTTCGTCACCTGGCGCCCGCCGGTGGACCTGAAGACGGTGGGGGTTGCCGCGACGCGCGCGCTCGCCCCCGGCGAGCCGCATGTGGTGCTGAACTTCCTCACCCCGCACCAGAAATGGGGCATCCACTCCACCTATTCCGACAACCTGCTGATGCTGACGCTCAACCGCGGCGGGCCGGTGGTGTGGATATCGGAGGTGGATGCCGGGAAGGCGGAGCTGGTCGACAACGACTGGGTCGAGGTCTTCAACACCAACGGCGTCATCACCGCCCGCGTGGTGGTCAGCCAGCGCATGAAGGAAGGCTCGATGTTCATGTACCATGCGCAGGAGAAGATCGTGAACACGCCCGGCAGCCAGATCACCGGCAAGCGCGGCGGCATTCACAACTCCGTCACCCGCATCGTGCTGAAGCCGACCCACATGATCGGCGGCTACGCCCAGCTTGCCTACGGCTTCAATTATTACGGCACGGTCGGCTCCAACCGCGACGAGTTCGTGATCGTGCGCAAGCTGGCGAAGGTCGATTGGCTCGACCAGCCCGCAACCCGGATGACGGAGGCAGCGGAATGAAGGTACGTGCCCAGATCGGAATGGTGCTGAACCTCGACAAGTGCATCGGCTGCCACACCTGCTCCGTCACCTGCAAGAACGTGTGGACCAGCCGCGAAGGCGTCGAATACGCCTGGTTCAACAATGTCGAGACCAAGCCCGGCATCGGCTATCCCAAGGACTGGGAGAACCAGAGGCGCTGGAACGGCGGCTGGACCCGGACGAAGTCGGGCGCCTTGCAGCCGAGGCAGGGCGGCAAGTGGCGCATCCTGGCGAACATATTCGCCAATCCGGACCTGCCCGAGATCGACGATTTCTACGAGCCGTTCGACTTCGACTACGACCACCTGAAATCCGCGCCTGAGATGAAGGCGTTCCCGACCGCGCGGCCGCGCTCGAAGATCTCGGGCGAGCGCATGGAAAAGATCGAGTGGGGGCCGAACTGGGAGGAAATCCTCGGCGGCGAGTTCGCCAAGCGCTCCAAGGACTACAATTTCGAGGGCATCCAGAAGGAGATCTACGGCCAGTACGAGAACACCTTCATGATGTACCTGCCGAGGCTGTGCGAGCACTGCCTCAACCCGGCCTGCGTCGCCTCCTGCCCGTCCGGGGCGATCTACAAGCGCGAGGACGACGGCGTCGTGCTGATCGACCAGGAGAAATGCCGGGGCTGGCGCATGTGCGTGTCGGGCTGCCCCTACAAGAAGATCTACTATAACTGGTCGACCGGCAAATCCGAGAAATGCACGCTGTGCTATCCGCGCCTTGAGAGCGGCCAGCCGACGGTGTGCTCGGAAACCTGCGTCGGCCGCATCCGCTATCTCGGCGTCATGCTCTACGACGCCGACCGCATCGCGGAAGCCGCGAGCGTGGAAAACGAGAAGGACCTCTACGACGCGCAGCTCGGCGTCTTCCTCGACCCGAACGACCCCGAAGTGATCGCCGCTGCCCGCGCCGAGGGCATTCCCGAGGGCTGGATCAAGGGCGCGCGCCGCTCGCCGATCTGGAAGATGGCGATGGAGTGGAAGATCGCCTTCCCGCTGCATCCCGAGTACCGCACCCTGCCGATGGTCTGGTACGTGCCGCCGCTGTCGCCGATCCAGAACGCGGCGGAGGCCGGCCGCATCGCCGCGCAGGACGACATGCCCGACGTGCGCAGCTTGCGCATCCCGGTGCGCTACCTCGCCAACATGCTGACCGCCGGCGACGAGGCGCTGATCGTCTCGGCACTGGAGCGGATGCTGGCGATGCGGTCCTACATGCGGTCGAAGACCGTGGACGGCGTCGTCAACCTGGGTGTCGCCCAGCGCGTCGGCATGGTGCCGCAGCAGATCGACGAGATGTACCAGCTGCTGGCCATCGCCAATTACGAGGACCGCTTCGTCATTCCGACCACGCACCGCGAGCTGGTGGAGGACGCCTACGACCTCAAGGGCGGCTGCGGCTTCACCGACGGCAATGGCTGCTCCACTGGCCATTCGCGCGCCTCGCTCTTCGGCGGCAAGAAGTTCCGCAGCCCGCAGGAGTTCATCGCATGAAGACGTTCAAGGCGCTGTCGGCCCTGCTCAGCTATCCGAGCCGCGATCTCCAGGAGGCGGTGCCCGCGATCCGCGCGGTGCTCGGCGAGGGCCTGCTGCCGCGCGCCGCGGTTGCCGCGCTCGAGCCGCTGCTTGTCTCGCTGGGGACGGGCGACCTCTACGATCTCCAGGAGCGCTACGTGCTCCTGTTCGATCGCTCGCGCACCCTGTCGCTGAACCTGTTCGAGCACATCCATGGCGAGAGCCGCGACCGCGGCGGCGCCATGGTGGACCTGCTCGAGACCTATCGGGCCGGCGGCTTCGATCTCGCCGGAGCCGAACTGCCCGACCATCTGCCGGTGCTGCTGGAGTTCCTGTCCACCCGGCCGGTCGCGGAAGCACGCGAGATGCTGGCCGATGCCGGCCATATCCTGGTGGCGCTGGCCGAACGGCTGGCGCGGCGCGAGGCGGCCTACGCGGCCCTGCTGGACGGGCTGGTGGCGTTCGCCTCGGCCGATGCCGGGACGCAGGAAGCGCAGGCGCTGTTGTCCCGGCAAGACGACGACCCCTGCGACCTTGCCGCGCTCGACGCGGTCTGGGAGGAGGCGCAGGTCGCCTTCGGGCCCGATCCGAATGCGGGTTGCCCGGTCAGCCGCGACATCCTCGCCCGGATGGACCCGCCGGCCGCGGCCGGCATGCATTGAACAGGAGCCGACGATGCACAACTTCCTCTTCGGCATCTATCCCTACATCGCCATCACGGTGATGGTTATGGCCAGCATCGCCCGCTACGAGCGAGACCCCTTCACCTGGAAATCGAAGTCCAGCCAGCTGCTGCGCAAGCGCCAGTTCATCGCCGGCTCGGTGCTGTTCCATGTCGGCGTGCTGATTATCTTCGCCGGGCACCTGGTCGGCCTCCTGACGCCGATCCAGGTCTTCGACTTCCTGGGCGTCAGCCACGGCGCCAAGCAAATCCTGGCAGTCGCCCTCGGCGGCGTGGCCGGGCTGATGGCGCTGGCCGGCGGGGCGCTGCTCGTGCACCGGCGGCTGTTCGATCCGCGCATCCGCGCCAATTCCACCTTCGCCGACACCGGCATCATGGTGCTGCTGATGGTCCAGCTGCTGCTCGGGCTCGCGACCATCGTCGTCTCGCTCGGCCACCTCGACGGGCATGAGATGGTGAAGTTCATGAACTGGGCGCAATCCATCGTCTATCTGCGCGCCGGGGCGGCGGACTACATCGTGGACGTCAACCCGCTGTTCAAGACGCATATCCTGCTGGGCCTCACCATCTTCCTTCTGTTCCCCTTCACCCGGCTCGTTCACATGCTCTCGGCGCCGGTGCGCTATCTGTGGCGGCCGGGCTACCAGATCGTGCGCTCGCGGCGCGGGGCAAAGCCCGCGTGTACCGGCCTTGCGCCGCTAGCGCGCACCGGCATGGAGCCCGGCGAGTGAGGATCCTCGACACCACCAACGCTCCGGTGCCGGTCACCGTCAACGGCATCGTCATCGCGGCCGAGACGATCGCGGCCGAGGCGCAGAACCATCCGGCCCCGAAGGGAAAGCCCACCCGGGCTTGGCAGGCGGCGGCGCGGGCGCTGGTGCTGCGCGAGGCGCTGTTGCAGGAGGCGGGCGCGCGCGGCATAGCGCCGGCGCCGATCGAGCTCGCCGAAGGCCAGTGGGAGAGCGAGGAGGAGGCGCTGATCCGCCAGCTTCTCGAAAGCGTCATCCTCCCCGCCGCGGTCGACGAGGAAAAATTGCGGGCGCTCTACGACGATGCGCCGGGCCGCTTCCGGGGCCCGTCCCTGTTCGAGGCCGCGCACATCCTCTTTCCAGCCGCTCCCGACGACGCGCAGGCCCGCGCGGCCGCGCGCCAGCACGCCGAAGCGGTGCTTGCAGAGCTGCATGGCGATCCGTGCCGCTTCGCCGCGCTCGCCGCCGAGCACAGCGCCTGTCCCTCGCGCGCCAATGGCGGCATGCTGGGCCAACTCGCCTCGGGCGACACGGTGCCGGAATTCGAGGCGGCGCTTGCCCGCATGGAGGAAGGCACCGTTTCCGCCGCGCCGGTGGAAAGCCGCTATGGCTTCCACCTGATCCGGTTGGATGCGCGGGCGGAAGGCGGGATCCTGCCTTTTGCCGTGGTGCTGCCGCATCTGCGCGAGGCGCAGGAGAAGGCCGCTTGGGTGCGCGCCAGCCGCGCCTATGTCGAGGAGATCGCGGACCGGGCCGAGGTGACCGGCATCAGCCTGGCTGAGCCCCGCAGAACCGAGCGAAGGAAACCCGCATGACCAGCCTGTCGGCTTCCGCCGATCCAGTCTAATGCGGCTGCGAGATCGTCAGCAGGCTGGGCCACGACGCGCTGTCTTCCCATCGATGCCGCCTGAAGCGCGGCTTGACGCTCGCTTGCCCCGTCGAGGAAAACGGCTGCCACCCGAACGGACGAGCGCTAGGCGTAGGTGGGCACCGGCGCGTCGCTGTCGCCATTCGACAATTCAGCCGTGGCGGCTGTACCATCCGCCTTTCGGGCCCTGCCGGCAAGGGCCGTGTGGCTGCCGGTGGCCGGTGATGCAAGGATCTGGAAGCGCCCGGCCGGTGTTTTGTTGTCCCCGAGGCGAGATGTTCGCTATGCGAATAGAACCACGCTATCGCGTCAATTGGGCGGCATGATCTCCGCCGTCTGTCCTCCCATCCTCGTCGGCACTAAGCCGGCAAAAGGCGGCTTGTTCGGTGACCCCCTCTCCGCCACCTAATTTATTGGAATTATTCTCTGATTCGTATTCAATGGTCGGAATGGCGCGGAACTGCGGGGTTGCGGCCAAAGCTGTTGACTGCGTGGTCTGCCTGAAGCGCTGTTTTTGCTCTCTCCGGGCCGATATTCTCCAAAGCTGTTGACTGCGCGGATTTGGTACGGAACTGTAAATTGTTGTTAATACTTGACAATTTCGTTCGTTCCATCCGTGCTTTTGTGGTGCATACATGCCGAGGAAAGGCGCCTGAAATCGAACCCTCCGCAGAACAGGGATTCCGTTATGGATGTGGAATTTCGATCTCGTGACGGAGCGGTGACACGCGGTGGTTGCGCAGATCGGCGTTGGCCTCAAATATCCATAGTACACATGTGCTAGTGGGCTGCCACCAGCTGTTCGGATATTGGGGTGCGGCAGCGATCCGACCGATGGGAATTGACCATGAGAAAGTTTCGCCTTGCCGCCACGGGTGTCATCGCTGCCGCCTGTGCCTCGCTCCTTGCCCCAGCCGCCATGGCCGGAGACTGCACTGGCCGCGTCGTCGGCGTGCGGCCGATCAGCCAGTACAACCATGCTACAGGCAGCGGCTATCTCGCCGTGCGCAACGGGCCGGGCGGCTCCTACCGCCAGATTGGCGAGCTTTATGCCGGCGACGAGGTTTCCGTCCATGACAGGCGGGGCAACTGGTACGCCGTGACCTGCATGTCGGGGCGCTGCGAGCGGCCGTTCTGGGGGCAGCCGACGCCCTCAGGCTGGGCGCATCGCAGCTACATACGCGCCGGTGGTCTCTGCCCGTAAGGCGGAAACTGGAACTGCGTCCCCGTTGTCTCCTGAACGGATCCGGGCGGGAGCATAGCTATCGTTAGCAAAGGGGGAAATTCGGAAACCTGCCATATTCTATGGATTGCCGACCCGGTGTTCCTTCAACCGACCGAAATATGGCTATGTCCGAAGAACACGGGATACTGGCACAGCTCCCGCACCAGCTGATGAGAGCGGCGCTCGAAAACGAAGAGATTCTCCCAGTATCCGGTGACAGCGTAGTGGGTGCCGTCTGGCAGAAGCGCTACACCGCAGGGGTAGCGCAGTCCCATCCTGCTGGTGTCGATGATTGCCGTCACCGCGCCGCTGGCGCCGTCGAAGGCCATGACGCGATGCGCGGTGGGGTAGGTCGCGATCGCCTGGTCACTGCGCTCGTCATAGATGATCGACAGGCCGTGGCGCATCATCGCCGTTTCAGCGCGGCCACCCATCCTCGTCGCGCTTTTTTTCTTCGCGTCATATCGCAGGGTCGCGGCCGGAAGATAGTTCGATCCGGGTTCGGTGGTGATATCGAAGTGATAGACCTCATCGACACCCCGCTCGACCCCGCGCACCGCTTCGTCGTCGCCAAGGCGCGCCTGGATGGCGAATATGCGGTCGAGCCTACCGCTCGCCAGATGCCGCAGTTCGATGTCGCTCGCGCCGGTGCGGTATTTGTCGACCAGGCTACCGTCGTGCATGTCGATCACGGTGATCGAGGCGTCGATCACCTGGCGCGGCACGGTCAGGTCGCGCGACTTCAGGTCCGGCAGCGAGCCGTAATTGGCCGCGACCAGATAGCGGCCGCCCTCGATCAGCTGGATCTCATGCGGATCGACGCCGTGGGTGGAATAGGTCTCCAGCGTTTTCAGCGTCGCGGCTTCGCGGATCGTGACCTTGCCGAAATGGCGCTCCAGCGGGCCGTTCAAGGGCGCGCGCGGCGCGCGTTCGGAAAGCAAGACCTTGTCGCCGCCGAGATAGGCGGCATGGCCGCCGCCGCGCCAGCCGTCGCCGACAGATGCGGCGACGGCCGCAAGCTCCAGCGTTTCGGGGTCGAAGGCGACATGGGTCTTGTCCTCGAAGCCGCATAGCACGCCGATCGACCGGTCGGGCGCGATGTCGACGTCGTGCGCGTGGACCGGCAGCAGCGTCTGACGGATGGAGCCGTCGAGGCCGATACGGGTCAGCATGCGCGCAGGGCCGTCCCAATCGTGGATATGGCGCGAGAAACGCCTGTGTTCGCGCAAAGGCCGGCCGTTGACCCAGCCGTTTTTCGGATAATAGCCGGGCACATAGAGCGCCGCATCGCGGGGAGCGCGATGCTGCGCCGATGCGGGTAATGTCGGCACCGCCATGACCGTCGCGGCTGTGGCGACGGCCGCGCGCCCGAGCAACGCGCGGCGTGTCAGAGGGTGTTTCACTGTTTCCAGCCCGTTTTCACGCGGTGAAGGAGCGGCCGCTTCGGTCAGTGGCCACCGCCGCCGCCTCCGCCACCACCGCCGAAATCCTGCGGCGGTTGTGTGGGTTGGGGAACACGTGGTTTATCATCTCGTATTCTGGAATCACCCGAAAGCGTGCATCCGCCGCCTGCCGCGCCGGCGGAAAGGGCCGCGAGAAGCCGCAGTCGAGACCTGTCGACGTTCTCCTGCGATTTTTTATCCGTCATATCTTGTCTCCTTGTTGTTCGTGAATTTCCCGCCGAGGGCATCACCGTTTATCCGACAGCCGCGAAGGCCGCCGTCGCGAGCAGCGCCGCCAAAAGCGTCAGTTCGGCCGCCCGCGCATCGAAACCAGTCTCCATGCGCGGCAGCCTTTGCCGCATGGAGCGGGAAGCGATGCGGGTTCCGAGATGTCCAGTGACGGCGACGAGCGCGGCAAGCCCCGCCTGTCCGTTGCCGAGCAAGAGCGCGGCGACCGCGACGGCTGCAAGCGAGGCCGTGATCTCGATATGCCGGAGGTCGAAACGGCTGGCGCGCGTGGTGGCCATGCAGCAGCCGGCCTCGATGCACCCGACCTTGACCAGCACATAGGCGGCGCCGAGAGCAATCGCGTAGGCGGCCACCAGAAAGCTGATGTCGCTGCCGAGCAGAAAAAGGACGGCCGAGGCCGCAAGGGCGCTCGCGGTCGCAGATACCGATGCGCCGGTCCACGAGGCGGATACCTTCGATGCTGCGGCGGGGAAGACGACGGCGCGCACGATGCCATAGCCAGTGCCGCCGACGAACGCGAAGCCGAACGAAAAGGCCAGAACGAGCGATGAAGGCAGCCATGGCAATGGCAGCAGCGGGGCGGCGATCAGGCCGAACAGGGTCGCGCCCGTGACCGCGGCGGCGGCTCTCCAGAGAAAGACTCGCGTCTTGCGACCAGTCGCCGCCTTCCGGTCATGACCATCGCATTGCCGGGCGTTGATTTGGGTCAAGGTCATGACGACGCATTCGCGTTTGCTGGCGATGTGGCGATCAAGCTGGAACTGCGGCGCTGAACAGACGCCATCGGTCGGCCGATCTTGGATGGGGAGGACGGTATCAGCACCAATGCTGCGGCGCATTAGTACAGGTGTACTAGCGAAGCGGGCGAGGGTGCGGATGGCTGGATATGGGGGCATCGGGAGTGAAGCTGGCGCAATGGATCGGACTGATCGGCCACGGACCGGAACCGGACGGCGCGCAAATAGGCATGGGTGCTGGCGCAGCCACGTTCCTCGATCTGCACTGGCGACTCGACTATCTCACCTCCATCGGCACGGTGAGCTGGCTCATCCATATGAGCGTCGCGATGCTGGCCGGGTTCGAGATCTCTCGCGCCGGCGCGGGCGCGTGGGTTCCGGCTTGGACGGCAACCCTCGACCTCGTTTCGGTGGCGATGATCGCGCTCGGCCTTCTCTACCGGCGCGGCGCGGCATGGCTGCCGGCTCCGGTGTTCGCGGCCGTTCATTTGACTCTCACCGGAGCGACGGGCCTCGTCTGGGGCGTCGGGGCGTTCCTGTGCGCGACGTCGTCGCCGGCCGATCTCCTGAATTTCTACACGCTCGTCCTCGGCGGGATCGCGCTCGGCGCGGTCAGCGCGGCGCACGTCATGATCCGCTCAAGCCTGATCGCGGTGTGGACGTCGCTGCCGCTGCTCGCGGCGGCGTGGCTCCTGCACGGTCGGGGCGTCGGGACGGAATCGATGGCATGGATGATCCTGCTCTTTGCGGCGATGCTGACTGTGCTCGGCCAGCGCATGAACGGATTCATCGGCCAGAACGTGCGGCTGACCAAAGAGCTTGCCACCAAGAACGCCGTCCTGACCCGGACGAGCGCGCAGCTCGTCGAGGCGCATGAGGAGAAGTCGCGTTTTCTCGCCCAGGCCAGCCACGATCTGCGCCAGCCCATCCACGCCATCGGCCTGTTCGTCGAATATCTCGGCGGCCTGCGCCTCGGCGGCAGCGGCCGCGAGGTGCTGACCAACATCGACCGCTCGCTCGATTCATTGACGCGGCTGTGCCGGTCGTTGCTCGACCTGTCGGCGCTCGACATCGGACAGGTCAAGCCGCAAATCGGCCCGGTGCCGCTCGGCGAGGTGCTGGGAGGGGTGGTGCGGCAGGCCAGCGAGGCCGCGCGGGCGCGCGGCGTCACGCTGCGCCATCGCCCGTCACGGCTGTGGGCGTTGGGCGACGCCGCGCTGCTCCATACCATGGTGCAGAACCTCGTCTCCAACGCCGTCAAATACGCGCCGAACTCGCAGGTGCTGGTCGGGGTGCGTCGAAGGCGCGGCGGTCTCGCCGTCGTCGTCGCCGATACCGGGCCGGGCATCGCGCAGGCCGACCAGAAACGCATCTTCCAGGAATTCGTCCGGCTTCGCTCGCCGGGCGCCGAGGACATGGAGGGTCTCGGCCTCGGCCTTTCGATCGTCAGGCGGCTGGCGGAGATCATGGGTCTCGGGATCACGCTGACCTCCCGGCCCGGCAAGGGAGCCTGCTTCGTGATCGAAGGCTTGCACGAGACTGCTGCAACAGCATTACGGGCGCATGGCCGGCCGGTCGCGCATGCGCGCCGCCTTCATGGCCTGCGGGTGCTGGTCGTCGACGACGACGGCCCGGTGCGCAACGGCACGGTGCAGCTCCTGGCGCACTGGGGATGCGAGATACGTGCGACCGAAGGCGTGGGGACTGATGTGGGCGCCGACCCCACCGAGCGCTACGATTTTCTGCTGTGTGATCAGGAACTGGGCGACGGTGAAACTGGCCTCGCGCTGATCCGCCGTCTGCGCGTCCGGGCGGGACGGCAGATCGCTGCCGCCATCGTCGCCGGTGGGCGAACGGACATGATCGCCGAAATCTGCCACGAGGAATCGATCGTGCTTCTGACCAAGCCAGTGCGCCCGGCGCAATTGCGCTCGGTGCTGCTGGCGGCGCTCTCCGTTCAGAACTCCGTTCAGGCTAGGCCGAACTCCACAGCGATCCCAGCAGCCGCCGAGCGGGACGTGACGTCGAGCGCGCGCAGTAATGCCGAGACGTGAATGCGCACGGTGAAGGGCGACAGGCCGAGATCGCGGGCGATCTCCTTGTTCGATTTCCCCAGCGCCAAAAGGTGCAGCACCTCGCGCTGACGGGGCGACAGGCGGGCCAGCCGATCGGACGGCATCAGCCCGGCCTCGCCGAACGAGGCATGCGTCTTGACGACGATGTCGCCAGCGATGACCGCAGCGATGCCGGACGCCATCTCGCTTGCTGGCACGCTCTTGGCGATGAAGCCGTTGGCGCCCGCTTCCATCACCTTCGCCACGATATCGGCGTCGTCGCTCATCGAGACGACGAGCAGCGTTGTCGTCGGATAATCGCGACGCAGGCCGCGGATGGTTTCCGGCCCCTCGAAGCCGGGAAAGACCAGGTCGAGAACGAGTATGCTCGCCGGCTCGCCTTCCCGTACAAGCTTCATCAGGCCGGAGGCGTCGCCGACTTCATGGATCGCGGCCTCGGGCACCGCTCTTTGCACGATGCGGCGCATGCCATCGCGAAAGATCGGATGGTCGTCGGCGATGATGATCCGTTCCGTCATGACAAAATGCCGTGCGCCGCCTCTCCAGATTGGCTCAACCTCTTTCTATAGGCCCATCGCATCAGGGCGGCACTAGTACATCCGTACTAATTCTCCGCCCTGCCCCCCTTTTGCTAGCTTCGGGCGGCCGGGTTTGAGCGCGGCAACTGGCGATTCTCCATCAGGCACTACGCGGCAAACCCATGACCTATCGCTCCAAATTCGCAGCGCTCCTGCTCGTCGTCTTCCTTGCGGCCGGATGCTCGACCACAAGTGGCCGTGACGAGAATTCGGGGAAATTTCCACCATGGCTCATCAAAGCGGCGGAGCCGGTCGCGCCGGCGATCGGTTTCGTCGTTTCACGGATCAAATGGCGCGACGGCTATCTAAGCGGCGACGCTGTGGCGCTGCGCTTCGTCAGCAAACACCTGAGGCCGTTCGACATCATCTTGTTCAGCAACAAGAATCGCCTGTCCGGGCACACGGGCGGTGGCCTGTTCGGCCATTCGGCAGTCTATCTGGGATCGGAACGGGATTTGAAGGCGCTCGGCATGTGGGACGATCCGCTTGTAATGCCTCATCGAGCCGACATCCGCGCGGGAAGGACGATCATCGAAGCGGAACAGCGCCATGGCGTATCTCTTTCGCCTCTTGGCCATGTAGTCGAAACCGACAGGCTGATGATCGTGCGTCCGCACATCTCCGGCGACGGGGAGCGGCGCGCGGCGGGCCGCCGCTTCTTCGCCAGGATCGGCGCGCGTTTCGACCACCATTTCCGATTGGAGGAAACGGAGCGGCTGTTCTGCACGGAATTGATCGACCAATCCATGCCGGGATTGCGCCTTCCGAGGCGCACGCAGTATGATCGGCAGATCATCTTCCCCGACGATATCGCCAATGCAGCGATCGTCGGTTTCCCAAGACTTCGCTTCGTCACCTATCTCGTGGGCGACCGCGCAGGATGGCGGGTCGCGAGTGCACGGGAAGCGCTCGCCGATTTCAGTTCAGCAAGCCGGGAAACTCACGCTACGAAATAGCCCTCGTCTGAAGTGCGCCCCCTGCGGGTGGACACTGATCAGGCTGCTGTTTTGCCAGTCTGCCGGATGTGTTGGTCCTCGAACTGTTGCGGGTTCAGATAGCCGAGCGCCGAATGGAGCCTGCGTTTGTTGTGACCTCGTCGATGAAGTGGGGAAGGTGTTCGGCGATTTCCTCGAAGGCTTCGAAATCCATCGGATAGACCTCCTCGACCTCGAGGGTCTTCATGACGCTTTCGGCCTTGGCATTGTCGTAGGGATTACGTCGGCGGCCCATCGGGCCGATCAAACCGTGGTCGGCCAGACGCTGCAGGTAGAGCTCAGCGGCATAGTGGGGGGATCCAAGCGGTCGTCGCAACAGCGGTATTCCCTTGCGCCAGCCATCGGTCAAGCTCTCCGGCTGGCGTCTTCCAGCCCAGAGACTTGCGGGGCCTCGCGTTCAGAGTCGCTGCAACGGCCGCGATCGTTTCGGCGGTATGCGCGCTGAGGTCCGTTCCCTTCGAAAAGTAATGGCCTAGCAGGTCATTGGTGTTCTCGTTTGTGCCGCGTTGCCAAGGATTCGGGGGATCGCAGAAGTAGACCTGGATCCCTGAGTCGATCCTGAGGGCGGCATGTTGGGCCATCTCGGCGCTCTGATCCCATGTCAGCGAGCGGCGAGGTTCTTCGCGCAGGGTTGCGATAGTGCGCGTGATGGCGTCACGAACAGCCTCTGCACCATGCCCGGCCAAGGCCGGTCCATTCTTGGATCGAGGTACCTCACCGTGGCAGCCCAGAAGCGGTAGATGCAGTAACATTTTGCATCGTGTCGTGCGCTCCAAAAGCGTGCCGATCGGATAGCGTCCGCAACGTGGTGTAATTCCGGGGAAAGACGCGGGTGGGTTTAGCGGTGGAGATTTCGCCGCCGCGTTTGCCGCACCTCGAGTGGACACCGGGCCTGTCGGGTCAGGTGGAGTTGATCGACTTCAACCTGACGAAAGGGGAATCCCGATGACCGAGGACAGACTACCGCTCGCCGAGCTTGTGGCGAAGAGCGGGGATGCGGATTTTCTTCGCGCCATTGCCGAGAACGTGCTTCAGCTGATTATGGAGGCCGACGTCGACGGCCTGATCGGCGCTGGCCGCTACGAGCGTGGCGAGGCCCGGCAGACCTGGCGCAACGGTTACCGCGAGCGCTCGCTCGACACGTGACTTGGCACGCTGACCTGAAGATCCCGAAGATGCGCTCCGGCGCCTACTTTCCCGGTTTCCTGGAGCCGGGGAAGACGGTGGAGAAGGCGCTGGTCGCCGTCATCCAGGAAGCCTGGATCAACGGCGTGTCGACGCGCAGGGTCGATGAGTTGGTGCAGGCGATGGGGATGACCGGCATCTCGAAGTCCTCGGTGTCGAAGCTGTGCAAGGACATCGACGAGCGGGTGAACGCCTTCCTCAAGCGCCCCTTGCCGGCGACTGGCCCCATCTGTGGCTCGACGCCACCTACCTGAAGGTACGCGAGGGCGGCCGCATCGTCTCGGTGGTGGCGATAATCGCGGTCGCGGTCAACACGGATGGCAAGCGAGATCGTCGGACTGCATATCGGCCCCTCCGAGGCCGAGCCGTTCTGGACGAGCTTCCTGTGCGATCTGATGCGGCGTGGCCTCACCGGCGTGAAGCTGGTCGTCTCCGACGCGCATGCAGCGGACGCCGGCGATCACGCCGACCGCCTCGCCAAAATCCACCTGTGCATGGCCGGGCGGATGCGACAGCGGCACGAAGGTCTCGCGCCCTCTGGCAAAGGGACCAGACTAGCCAATGGACGGCTTTTTACTCCGGTCGCACCGCCGTCACGTCGGCGCTCCATTTCCTAATTTGTCACCGCCCTGCACAGGAACTCGTCCTGCCGGCTCGCCTATCGCTCCCAACGCCACTCGTGCCTCGAACCCGTCAATGTTCCCGGTTCTAGGGGATCTCAATTCTAGACGGCCGCCGATGCGGTCAGCGATTGTATTCACGATCCACAATCCAATCCCGCTGCCGCGGCCCGAGCCTCGGTCTCGTTCAAAGCGGCAGGTTAACGTTTGGAGCCTTTCGGGTGACAAAAGTGGCCCGGAGTTTGCCACGGAGAGAACTCCCTCAGATGACAGCGCGACGTCGACCAATGAATCCTTGTCGCCGTGCTGAATGGCATTGTCGATCAGATTATGGCACACGATCCCGACGGTGTCGGGGTCGATCCGAGACAACACGGGCTGGTCCGGTAACCGAAGTGATATCCGGTCCGGAGGTTCGGTGCGCCTCATGTCCTCCACGACAACCGAGACGGCGTCTCGCAGATCGACGTCGGTGTCGAGGGTTATTCGCCCGCCTTCTGCCCTGGCTAACTGCATCAACCGCTCGGCTCGCGCAGTCAAGCGCTTAAGTGCAGCCTCTATTTCAGCACTTCGTCGCGCCGTTTGGATCTCAGACGTCTCCTTGCGGATGCGCTGCGCCTGGGCGATGGCGCCGGCAAGCGGGGTGCGCAACTCGTGGGCGGTGTTGGCCGCGAGGCTCCGTTCGGCGTCGAACGCTGAGCGTAGCCTTGCAAGCAAGGCATTCATGGTATCGGCCAGCGGCTCGACTTCGCTCGGAAGTCCTTCGGCGGAGACAGCGGCGAGGTCCTTCTCATTGCGCGTCTCAAGCTGTTCGCGAAACCTGCGCAGCGGCCGCGTGCCCTGTCGCACCGCAAAGATGATCGCGCCAAAGGCAGCCGGTATGACCAGGAGCACCGGGAGCCCCAGAACCATCTGCATCTCGCGAATGATGGTAGACTGGTTGGACAGCGGCTGCGCGACGGTGATGATGACGGTGCCCTGTAATGCCTCCTCGCTGTAGAGCCGATAGCGCCCGGTCGTTCGAAAGCCAGGACCGTCATAGGGGGGGAAGGCGGAGAGATCGGCAGCATGGGATTGCAGCAAGACCGCGCCGCGTTCGTTGCGCACGACGTAGGTGAACAGTTCCTCGTGGCTGCGGATCGTCGCGAGCCTCTGGGTGGCCGCGTCGCCTTCCTCGCGACCGACGATGTCGAGCACCGCCAGCGGCAGCAGGCGCTGCGCCGTCTCCTGAAGCGAGGAATCGAAAACCTCCTCGATTTCGTGGCGAAGCAGCAGTGCCGTTACCCACGCGGCGCCAACCCAGATGGCCAGCATGACGGCGCCCAGCGTGAGCAGGAGCCTTCCCTGCAAGCTGCGCGGCAGTTTCATGCCCTGGCCAGCCGATAGCCGAGGCCGCGCTCGGTCTCGATGAGATTCGGTCCAAGCTTCTTGCGCAGGCGGCTCACATGAACCTCGATCGTGTTGCTCTCGATCTCGGAATCGAAATCGTAGAGCTTCTCCTCCAGTTGGGATTTCGAAAGCAGCTGACCGGGGCGGGTAAGGAATGCGTCCAGCAGGGCCCATTCGCGCGCCGTCAGCTGCACCGCCGTTCCCTCGCGCCGGATGCTTCGGCGTGCGATATCGATTTCCAGCGGACCGATGTGGATGATCGGGTTGGGATTGCCAGAATAGCGGCGCGCGACCGAACCGATCCGCGCGGAAAGCTCGTCCAGATCGAATGGCTTGACGAGGTAGTCGTCGGCTCCGGCCTTCAGCCCTTCGATCCGATCGGAGACCTGGTCGAGGGCCGTCAGGATGATGACGGGGGTGACGTTGCCCGCGCTACGCAAAGATCTCAGGAAGACGATGCCGCGACCGTCCGGCAGCATGAGGTCGAGAAGGACGAGATCGTGCGCCGCGCCGGCCATTGCGTCGCGAGCCGCGTCGAGGCGCGTCACCCAGTCGACCGAATGCCCGTCACTGGAAAGCTGGTCGCGCACCGCCGCACCCAGCACAGCATCGTCCTCGACCAACAGCGTGCGCATCTCATGCCTTCATTCGAAATCGAACTGTATCATCATCGCTGATCCTGACGACTTGCTGAAGCAGCATGAGGCCGCGCTTCAGGCAAGCGTCAGCTTGTTCTTCCAATATAAGGAAAGTCACCCCGGCCGGAGTCATGCGCCATGCGCCTCGCCCTGACAATTCTCGCGTCGCTCGTCGCCCTGCCGGTTTGCAGCGCGCGGGCCGACGACGACTGCTTCGTTCCCATGGCCGACTGGAAACCGCGTGAGGCGGTGGCCGCGATGGCGGCTGAGCTTGGCTGGACCGTGCGCCGGATCAAGATCGACGACGGCTGCTACGAGATCATCGGAACCGACGCCGAGGGCCGGCGGATGGAAGCGACGGTCAATCCCGCGACCCTCGAGGTGATTAAGATCGAAGCGGACGATGACCACCGTGACGACGGAGCCCACCACAAAGGGCGACGAGAAGACAGGTAGCGCGGCTTCATCAAGCCGAAACCGGATTGACAAGGCCCCGCCACCCCGGCGGGGCCTTCTGCTTTCTGGCCGCTTGCTGACGGGAAGCTGAAGCAGAAAGTCCGGATGCGTCAGCGAGCGATCAGAGGGAGGCTCCACAAGAGGCCAGCAGAAAAGGAGACCTGCCATGAAGAAGACCTTTGCAATCCTCGTCGCCTCGACCGCTGTGGCCATCGGCACCGGCATTCCAGCATGGAGCGGCATGCACCGCGCCGAGCATGCGTCGGCGAGGACCGATGATGACGGCATTCTGAAGCTCGCCAGCGATGACCGCCTTGATCGGGATCACGGAAGAAGGGCGCGCAGCGACGACGATGACCACCGCTACGGGGACGATGGCCATGACGACGATGACGACGATGACGACGGATACGGCCCGAGGACATCGACCAACCCCGCGCCGGCGGGAACCGCCGCACCTCCCGCCAATGGCCTGTTCGGCAGCGGCGCCGCTCCCAAGGTCAAGCTGAACTGACGGGCTGATCGTGAAGCACCTCGGAGAATCATCATGAAGAAGATCCTGGCCGCACTGGTCCTAACGACCGCGCTCACGCTTCCCGGCGTGGCGCTGGCTCGTCCCGTGACCCTGACGACGACGATGAAGAGCTACGGTGGCGACGGCGCCTACCTCGCCATCTACGTCACCGACGCCAAGGGCGCCTATGCCGGCACCATGTGGATGGCGGGCGGCAAGGCGAAGTATTACAAGCACCTGGCCGACTGGTACCGCGCCACGGGCGGCAATGCGGCGGAAATCAACGGAATCACCGGGGCCAGCGTCGGGGCCGGGCGCACCCTGGAGGTCACGCTCGACCTCGCCGACGCGCTTTTTGATGCGGGCTACACACTGCACGTCGATGCTGCCGTGGAGGACATGCGCGACAGTCCCAACGACGTCTCGGTGCCGTTGACGTCGGCGAATGCCGGGCAGGCGGTCCAGGGCCGCCGTTACGTAGCCAGCCTCGCCTACGCGATGTGAGGCTGTCATGACTCGGCTGCTCCATCGCTGGCCCGGCCTCGTCGGCCTTGCGTTGCTGGCGCTGCTTGCGCTCAGCGGCGCGGCACTCTCGATCTTCCCCGCGGCGGAGATGATTTCTTCGCCGCAGGCCGATCCGGCTGCAAGCGTCGCGGAACTCGCAACAAGGATTCAATCGGCAATTCCAGGCGTCGAGCAGATCAGGCGTTCGCCGTCTGGCCGCATCACCGCCTTCTGGTTCGACAAGGGTACCCCGGGCTCGGCGGTGATTGACCCGGAGACTGGACAAGCGGTCGGGTCGGCCGATCCGAACCAGGTCGAACGCTGGCTGACGAACCTGCACCGCTCGCTCTTCCTGGACGACACGGGACGCCTCGTTTCGGCGGCGGGCGCTGCTTCCATGCTTCTGCTGTCCGTCTCGGGAATCCTGCTGGTGACGCGGCGCACCGGTGGCTGGCGGCGCTGGCTCTCGCCGCTGCGCGGCCCGCTTGCCGGGCGCATCCATGTCGAACTCGCGCGTGCCGCAGTTCTGGGCCTGCTTCTTTCTTCGGCAACCGCGCTCTGGATGACAGCCTCCACCTTCAGCCTTCTTCCTGACGGGCCAGCAGCGCTGGATCAGTCCGCCGCGAGCGGCAAGAAGGGCGCCGCGCTCTCCGCAATGCCGCTGCTCGCGGCTACGCCGATCGATGACCTGCGCGAACTCACATTCCCGTACCCCGAGGATTCAACCGACGTCTTCACCCTGAAGACCGACAGCGGAACGGGTGCCATCGATCAGGGCACTGGGCAGACGCTCGGCTGGGTCGACCTGACCGCCTGGGAGCGCGCTACGGAAACCGTTTACATGCTCCACACCGGTCGCGGCGCGTCTCTGCTGGGGCTGCTGCTGGGCGTGATGGCGCTCGCGGTACCGGTGATGGGTGCTACGGGCCTTGTCGTCTGGACCTCTGCGCCGTGCGGTCGCCCGTCGATTAAGGGCATTGCCTCTCCGTCCGGCGCGGATCTCGTTGTACTCGTCGGCAGCGAGGGTGGCAGTACCTGGGGCTTTGCCGCGACGCTTCATGCGGCGCTGACCAAGGCCGGCAAGCGTGTTCATGTCGCGCCAATGTCAGCCTTCGCGCCCGGCCGAACACGGGCCGCGCAACACTACATCGTGCTCGCTGCGACCTACGGGAACGGTGACGCACCGGCTTCCGCACGGGGATTTCTCGATCGCCTTCATGAGCTTCGAACCGCGCCGTCCGCGCCAGTCGCGGTGCTCGGGTTCGGTGACCGGAGCTTCCCGCATTTTTGCTCTTACGCCAAGGCGGTCGATGTCGCGGCGCGTGCGAAGGGGTGGACGAGCCTTCTGGAGTTCGACGCCGTCGACCGCCAGTCGCCGCAGGAGTTCGCGCGGTGGGGCCGTACACTAGGGCAGGCTCTCGGCATCCCGCTGGAACTGGACCACCAGCCGGTCGCACCCCGGACGACCGGATTGACGCTGGTTTCGCGCCGCGACTACGGCCAGGACGTGCAGGCGCCGACCGCGATCCTGCGCTTCGCCCTGCCGCGCCTCGGATTTCTGCAACGCCTGTTGGGGCGCGGCTTCGCCCGTTTCGAGGCGGGGGATCTCATCGGCATTCTCACGCAAGGCTCCCCCGTGCCGCGGTTCTATTCTCTGGCATCCGGCAGCCGCGAAGGGTTCCTCGAAATCGTGGTCCGCAAACATGCCGGCGGCGTTTGCTCCGGGATGCTGACCGGTCTTCATCCAGGCCAGTCTGTCGAAGCCTTCCTGCGGCGCAATCCGACTTTCCATCCGCCGCGCGGTCGGAAGCCGCTTATCCTGATCGGAGCCGGCACCGGTATCGGACCTCTTGCGGGCTTCGTCCGCGCCAACGATCGGTTGCGGCCCATGCACCTGTTTTTCGGGATGCGGCATCGCGATAGCGACTTCCTCTACGAGGAAGAACTGGCGCACTGGTCTTCCGAAGGTCGACTGGCGAGCCTGGCAACCGCCTGCTCGCGGGGCTCGCATCCGCGCTACATCCAGCACGTCATTGCGCGGGAAAGCGCGGCCCTAGCGGCGGCGATCGGGGCTGGAGCGCACGTCATGGTCTGCGGCGGGCGCGAGATGGCTTCCGGTGTGGCAGAGACTCTTGCCGCGATCCTGGAGCCCATGGGCCTCTCGCCGGCGCGGCTCAAGGCGGAGGGACGCTATGTCGAAGATGTCTACTGATCTTGTGCGACACGCGCTGAGCGGCCCGACCATGGGCACGCGCTGGTCGGCGCTGTTCTGGGCGAAGCCCGGGTTCGATGTAGCCCAAATCCGCTCCGGCTTGCAGGCTGCCGTCGATGAAGTCGATGCGCAGATGTCGATCTGGAAGACCGACAGCGCTCTGATGCGGCTGAACCGCGCCCCGGTCGGTGAGCCAGTGCCGATACCCGCGATGCTCGAACAGGTCCTCCAACTCGGCGTGGCCATTGGCAAGGCATCCGGCAGTGCATTCGACATGAGCGTGGGCGACGCCGTATCGGCCTGGGGGTTCGGGCCCGCCAGCGCTTCCCTGGATTCAATCCGCGCAGCGATGTCGGCACGCCGCATGTCGGCAGTCGAAGCCCTCGTGTTCGGCCATGGAACCGTGACGAAGCGTACTGCGATCATGCTCGATCTAAATGGGATCGCGAAAGGGTTCGGAGTGGATCGCCTACTCGAAACGCTGTCGGCTCTCGGCGTCCGCGACGCTCTGGTTGGGATCGACGGCGAGATGCGTGCCTTGGGCGGTCGACCGGACGGGCAGCCATGGACGGTCGCGGTGGAAAAGCCCGATCCGGATCGTCGCGCCCCCCATTCGGTCCTCGCCTTGAGCGACTGCGCGGTGGCCACCTCCGGCGACTATCGCCACTTTATCAGCGTTCGGGGACGGCGGCTCTCGCACACGATAGATCCGCAGCGCGGTGCGCCGCTGCTCGAGCCACCTGCATCAGTTACTGTGATCGCGTCTTCATGCGCACTGGCAGACGCCTGGGCCACCGCGCTCATGGTTCTCGGACCCGACGATGGAAGTAGCTTGGCGCGAACCGTCGGCCTCGAAGCCTTGTTCCTGCTGCGCGACGAACGCGATACGGTTCGTGGACGAGGCGTAGGCAATTCATTCGAGCACGCCGCCTAGGAGCGACTTTGGGATGGAACTTTCCGTAGGTGAGAGGGTGAAGACGGCGCTTCTGGCTGTGGCGGTGGTCGGCCTTCTGGGAGGTCTCGTCCTGGCCTACGTGATGGATAGGGCGGACCTTGCTTCGACCACATGGATGATCGGTGTCGTCCCTGTCCTCGCCGCGCTGCTGCTCGAGATCCTGCGCAGCCTTGCGCGAGGCGAAGTCGGATTGGACATTGTCGCGGCGCTGTCGATGACGGCGGCCCTCCTGTTCGGCGAGACGCTGGCCGCCGCGGTTGTCGCGGTAATGTATTCCGGCGGCACATTCCTCGAAAGCTTTGCCGAGGGCCGCGCCCGGCGGGAAATGCGCGATCTTCTTTCGCGCGTGCCGCGCACGGCGACACGGCACGAGGACGGTCGCCTGGAAGAGGTGCCGCTCGCTCAGATCGCCCCCGGAGATCGGCTTCTGATCCGGCAGGGCGACATCATCCCCGTGGATGGCACGATCGCGTCTGCGTCCGCGTTTCTCGACACCTCGGCGCTGACGGGCGAATCCCTGCCGATCAAGCTCGCCGCTGGCGCAGAGGCGATGAGCGGCTCGACCAATGCGGGCGATGCCTTCGATCTACTTGCTGCGAGGGAGGCGCGCGACAGCACCTATGCGGGCATAGTACGGCTAGTCGAACAGGCCCAGTCTTCCAAGGCGCCCATGTCTCGCCTCGCCGATCGCTGGTCCCTGGGCTTCCTGCTTGTGACCGTAGCGATCGCCTTCGCCGCGTGGTGGTTCACGAACGATCCCATCCGGGCGGTTGCTGTGCTGGTCGTCGCGACGCCATGTCCGCTGATCCTGGCGGTGCCAGTGGCGCTGGTGGCGGGCCTTTCGCGCGCCGCCCACTACGGCGTGCTCATCAAGGGGGCAGGGCCGCTGGAGGCCATGGCGCGCGTACGCACGCTCATCCTCGACAAGACCGGCACGCTGACAGACGGTCGGCCGCAGATCGTATCGATCGACACTCATGACGGCATCGGGGCGGATGAGGTGCTGCGGCTTGCGGCCGCTCTCGACCAGGCAACCAAACACCCTGTCGCCCAGGCGATTGTTGCCGGTGCACAGGAACGCGGACTGACGCTACCCGTCCCCCAGGAGGTCAGGGAGACGCCTGGTGAAGGGCTGACTGGGATGGTCGAGGGCCGCAGAGTGATCGTTGGCGGACATGGCTTCGTGGTGGGACAGGTCGATGCCAGGGCTGCCGACCATCCGGCGCTGTCGGCGGGTTCGGTGCTGGTGGCGGTCGGGATCGACGGCAAGCTCGCAGGCCACATGGTCATGGCCGATCCGTTGCGCGATGGCACGCATGACATGCTGTCGGGACTGCGCCGGCAGGGGGTCGACCGCATTCTCCTTGCTACCGGAGACCGCCAGGAGGTCGCGGAGCGGGTGACCGCCGGCCTCGGGCTCGACGGCATTCGGGCCGGACTCACCCCGGATCAGAAGGTTCTTCTCGTCCTTTCGGAGCGCAAGCGCGGCCCTGTGATGATGGTCGGCGACGGGGTGAATGACGCTCCCGCCCTGGCCGCCGCCGACATCGGCGTGGCAATGGGGGCGCGCGGAGCAGCAGCTTCTGCGGAAGCCGCCGATGTCGTCCTGCTCGTAGACAGGGTGGACAGGCTCGGGCCGGGCGTCGAGATCGCCCACGGTGCACGACGCATCGCCCTCGAAAGCGTCGTGGCGGGCATCGGACTTTCTGTCATCGGCATGATCGCCGCCGCTTTCGGCTACCTTACGCCCGTGCAGGGCGCATTGATCCAGGAAGCCATCGACATCGCCGTTATCCTAAACGCGCTGCGTGCACTTCGAATCCAACCAGCCGAAACCGGGCCGGTGCATCTGACTGACGGCGCGCTTGTAACTAGGGAAGGTATCAAGACATGAGCCGCCGCTTGCATTCGGAAATCCACATGGTCCATCGCATCGGGTGGCTTCGCGCCGCGGTGCTAGGTGCGAATGATGGCCTCGTCTCGACATCGAGCCTCGTCGTTGGCGTGGCGGCGGCGGGGTCCGGTTCCACGGAAATCCTGATCGCGGGCTTCGCCGGCCTCGTCGCCGGGGCCATGTCCATGGCTGCGGGTGAGTACGTGTCAGTGAGTTCGCAGACAGACGCCGAGAATGCGGACCTCGCTCGCGAACGGCGGGAACTGGCGGAGACGCCGGATGCCGAACTGGAAGAGCTGACCCAGATCTATATCAAGCGCGGCCTCGATCGCGACCTCGCGGGCCAGGTTGCCGCCCAGCTTACGGCAGGTGACGCGCTGGCCGCCCATGCCCGCGACGAACTTGGCATCTCGGAGACCGTAGCCGCGCGTCCCGTCCAGGCAGCGTTGGTGTCCGCATTGACCTTTGCGGCGGGGGCCGTGGTCCCGGTGCTGGTTGCAATGGCCACACCTGCCGACCAGACGAGCATTGTCGTCGCTGCATCGACCATCGTTGCCCTGGCGATCCTTGGCGGACTGGGAGCGAATGCAGGCGGAGCCGGCATCCTGCGTGGCTCGCTTCGCGTCACCTTCTGGGGCGCGCTCGCCATGGGCGTCACCGCTGTCGTCGGAGCTCTCTTCGGCGTGAGCGTGGGATGAGATCGAAGGCCCTCCTGCTTTGTCCTGCGAGGGTTCTGCGAAATCTGCGACCTTTGCGGAAACGTCGTGTGCGTCGCCCAGACAAGGCAACGCATCGCAACGTCTTCGCCGCTCAGTCTCTGAGACAGACGCGGACCGCTTCCGAATCCGTTATCGTGCGAATTGGACAACAGGCTTTGATGGGTTTCCGCTGACACGATGGACCACACTATTGCAAGACTTGGGCTGGCTCTGGCAATCGGCCTTCTGGTGGGTCTGGAACGCGGCTGGCGTGAACGCGAAGCTGCGGACAACAGCCGCACTGCCGGGATTCGCACCTTCGGCCTGTCGGGGCTGCTGGGCGGCATTTTTGCCTCGCTCGCAGCCGCTTTGGACTCAAGCGCTATCCTGATTGCGGGCTTCATCGGCTTCGCGGCAATCATCGCCTGGTTCTCCTCGCACGAGGCCGAGCATGACCAAAATTTCAGCGTGACGGGTGTTGTGGCAACACTGAGCGTGTTCGCGCTCGGCGCACTGGCCGTCGTCGGTGACCAGCTCGTCGCCGCGGCCGGCGGAGCCGCGCTGGCAGCTGTCCTGGCCAGCCGGGAGATGCTTCATGGACTTCTGCGTCGCGTGACCTGGATCGAACTGCGCTCGGCCATCGTCCTTGCAGCGATGACCGCGATCGTCCTGCCGCTGCTTCCCGACAGAACCGTCGGCCCCTGGGGCGGGTTTAATCCGTTCGAGATCTGGTTGTTGACCGTCATAGTCGCCGCGATCTCCTTCGGTGGCTATGTCGCGGTGCGCGCACTCGGCGAGGCGCGTGGGCTGCTCATCGGGTCGGTCGCCGGCGCGATTGTTTCGTCTACCGCGGTCACGGTCGCCCTGGCGCGTATGGCCAGGGCGGAGGCCAACGCGATGCCACTGGTGGGTGGGGCGGCCCTCGCGGCGCTGGTATCAATCCTGCGAGTCTGTGCCATCGTTGCGCTACTCGCACCGCAGGTCATTGCGAACATGATTGGCCCCGCGATCGCTGGGGGACTTGTGCTTGCCGTAGCCGGCGCCGTGCTGCTGCGTCGAAGCGGCGCGCACAAAGCCGGCGAACAGCCCGGGCGCAACCCGTTCGAAGTGGGCGCCTTGCTGGGCTTTGCCGCTGCCTTCGCAATTGTTTCTACCGTAAGTGCGGCGCTCTCAAGCCGCTTTGGCGAGAGCGGGCTCCTGGCCACGACTGCCGTTTCCGGCGCGTTCGACGTCGATGTGGCCGTCCTCAGCGCGCTTCGACTTGTCGAGAGGGGAACGGCCGTAGCGCTCGTGGGGCAAGCAGTCCTCGTAGCGCTCGCTACGAATGCCCTCGGGCGTCTTGTTCTCGCGATCCTCGCAGGTCCGGTGCGCTTCTCGCTCCCGCTCGCTGCAATTACAGCATGCGCGACCGCGGTGGCGCTCGCTGCCTTCGTGTGGCTACCGTTCACTTGAGAGTGGCGATGGAGTTTAGCCCGGCGCATGACGCATATGCCGGCGGAGGACGGATTGCGTTTGCCGCGTTCTAGTTCGCTGACATAGGCTTGATGAAGGTTGGCGGCATGCACGAACTCTTCTTGCGAGAAGCCTTTTCCCGTCGCAACCGCTGCAGATTTGCGCCCACGCGCGTTCGTCCGACCAGCTTGCCGCTTACAGGGGCCGTTGGGATCTTTTGGAGCAACCCGAGCCGGTATTGCCGCCGGCCTCGGCATAGGTAACGCAGGTTCTTTGGCGGAAGTCACGGTTCCGCCTGGACTTCTTGTGGTTGTCGAGCAGTAGTGTGGCATCCGCAGCTTGAGCAGCCCGATCACGTGGGCTGCAGCCGGGCTCTGTCGGTAGAAGAGACCGGCGGAGCACTACCATGCATAGAATTGCTCAAGGTGACGATCAATCCGCTTGCGCAGCGACCGAAGAGGCGACGGTGCCCGATCGGTCCAGCCTGCGTAACCAGATGCTCGAGATCGAGCCCGAGCTCGGGACGCTGGCGGGCGTCATTGCCGCATTACAGATCTTCGCGGAAGCCTCCGATCACATTGACCCTCGTGCCATCGCGCTGTTGGCCAGAGTGGGTGGCGAGGCACTGGAGCGGGTCGAAGCTGCCTGGCGTAGCGTGACCGGGTCACGCACCAAGGTCTCCTGAGTGCTCCTCGAGCTGTTCCGAAGTTCGGACTGGACTTGTGCGGGGAACGAAGCATTGCTGTCCGTGCGCTGACGAGACCGACCGACCGCCAACCGCCGCTTCTCCAGCCCGCCAATGCGGGCTTCCGTCAGTACAGGCGCCAGGATCGTCCGGTGCGCTGAACAGGATGGGAGAAGCAACGATGGCATCGAACAACACGGTCAAGTCCAACGAACAGGTCGAGGCGGGGCAGATTGATCAGTCGGCTGCGGCCGATGCGGCGCCGGCCGGTTCCGCGTTCACAGGGGCGAAGAAGATCCGCTCACGGGTCGCATTTGGCAAGGGCGGCGTGGCTTCCAAGGTATCCTCCGGTAAGGCGGGTTCTTCAAAGGCTCCGGCCACGAGCAAGAGCGAGGCCGTGATCAGGATGTTGAAGAGCGGCAAGGGTGCCACCGTCGCGGCGATGATGGAGGCGACGGGATGGCAGGCACATTCGGTGCGCGGCTTCCTCTCCGGGACGGTGAAGAAGAAGATGGGATTGGCCATCTCCAGCGAGGCGGGCAAGGACGGCGTCCGTCGCTACCGTGTCCAGGATGTGGCGAAGGCCGGATGAGCGTCATGCAGACCGACGCGAAGCTGGAACGGCAGGTCGCCGCGGTTGGCGACCTCCCGCGTGAGAAGTTGGCGGCGCTCTGGCTGAAGGCCTATGGGTGCCCGCCGCCGAAGGGCATCACGCGTGCCTCCCTGGAGCGATCTGCTGCCTGGCATTTACAGGCGAAGCGGCTGGGCGGCCTGTCTGCTCATGCCCGCCGCATCATCAGGCAACATGTGAAGCAGAAGGAGGCCAAGCGAGACGATGCTGCGGTCGGTCTGGGTCCGGGGCATGCAGCTACCGCCGTTGCTTCGACCATCAAGCCACCGCCTTTGCCTGGCACGCGGCTCATGCGCGAGTGGAACGGTCGCATGCATATCGTCGACATCACTGAGGACGGCATCCTCTTCGACGGCAAGCTCTACCGATCGTTGACCGCGGTGACAAAGCGCATCACCGGTGCTCATTGGTCCGGCCCGAGGTTCTTCGGCCTATGAGCGAGAATGGTAACGCGCTGCGTCTGCATTGCGCCATCTACACCCGCAAGTCGACCGAGGAGGGGCTCGATCAGGACTTCAACTCGCTCGACGCGCAGCGTGAGGCCTGCGCCGCTTACATCGCTTCGCAGGCATCGCTCGGATGGCGACTTGTTGCCGACCAGTATGACGATGGCGGCATCTCCGGCGGCACGATGGAGCGACCCGCGCTGCAGCGGCTGCTGAGCGACATCCGCGAACGCAGGGTCGATGTCGTGGTCGTCTACAAGATCGACCGGCTGACGCGCTCGCTGGCCGACTTCGCCAAGATCGTCGAGATCTTCGATCACGCCGAAGCCTCCTTCGTCTCCATCACCCAGCAGTTCAATACCACGACCTCGATGGGGCGGCTGACGCTGAACGTGCTCCTGTCGTTTGCCCAGTTTGAACGGGAAGTCACAGCCGAGCGCATCCGCGACAAGATCGCAGCTTCGAAGAAGAAGGGAATGTGGATGGGCGGCACCGTCCCGCTCGGCTACCGGCATGAGAACCGCAAGCTGATCGTCGATGAGCAGGAAGCCGAGATCGTGCGCTTCATCTTCGACAGATACCTGGCACTTGGCTCGATCAGAGGAGTGGTAGCGGCAGCGAACGCCAGGAGGTTCCAGCCGCGCCTTGAGAAGGCGATAGGCCATCCCGAGCAGCTCGTCGAAGACCACGATCGGCCAGCGGATGGCGCCTCGGCTTGTTCTTTCCGCAAGTTCAGCCGCGGACAAATATCCTGGATCCTTTCCAATCCGCTCTACATCGGAAAGGTCCGCCACAGAGGCAACGTCTACGAGGGAAGCCACCAAGCCATCGTCGATGTCGCCACCTTCGAGCGGGCACGCGACTGTCTGAGGAAGGGTGCACCACCGCGGCGAAGCCCGACAAACACGTCGGGCGCTCATCTGCTTCAGGGGCGGGTGTTCGATCGCAACGGCGAAGTGCTGCGCAGCACGCACGCCAAAACGAGGGGCGTGCGCTACCGCTACTACGTCTCGAAGGATGCCTTGGAGCGGCCGGGCGGAGACGGAGACATCTGGCGCCTGCCTGCAATCCAGCTGGAGCGGATCGTCGAGCGGGAACTCCGCCGCTTCCTCGATGATGGAGCAAGGCTCGGCGATGCGATTGCAGGCCGCGTCACGGCCGATCAGCTCGTGCAGGTGCACGGGAAGGGAAGGGCGCTCGGGCTGGCCTATGAGAAGGCGTCGCCGCAGTTGCGGAGTGCCATGATCGCTTCGCTGGTCGATCGCGTCGATCTGCGGACCGGCAAGCTCCTCATGACGATCGATCTGAACGGGCTGCTACGGGAACTTGGCTTCGATGCCGGTTCCAGGCAATCGGACTCTCAGCCTGCATCGCCGGTGATCATCGAGTGCCCGATGACGCTGCGGCGGCGTGGCATCGAGATGAAGCTGGTCGTTGCCGATGCCCGTGCCGCCGACCGCAAGCCGGACCCGAACCTCGTCTCCGTCATCGCCGTCGCACATGGCTACCTTGCCCAGCTCACCGACGGCTCGAACCGATCCTCGAGCGAGGTGGCCGCAGCCAACGGGGTTGACCGTTCGGACTTCGCCCGCATCCTCCGGCTCGCCTTCCTGTCGCCGCGGCTGGTTGACAGCATCTTCGCAGGAAGGCAACCGGTCGAGCTGACGGCCCGGCATTTGTCCCGGCTCTCGGACCTCCCGCTTTCCTGGCACGAACAGGAGCAGTTGCTTGGGCTGGACCTGCACTGACACGCAATCGCGACAGGATTGTTCAGCACATTCCGTCTGGACGGCATAGTCCATCGCATCGCCACGCGAAACTCGGGGGCTCGGAACGCGGCCCACAGAGACGAACCCGCCAAAGGGCGGCTTTAGAGCCAGGAAATGGTGGCAGCTTCCCCCGCCTTCGGCGTCTCTGTCCAGCAAGCCGCGGAAAACGCGGCGCTATTGCGAGACCCTCGAAGCAGGGCGAAAAGGGGAGGACTGGGTGGTGCCGCCTGCGTGACTCGAACACGCGACCCTCGCATTACGAATGCGATGCTCTACCGACTGAGCTAAGGCGGCCCGCCGCGACGGAAAACCGCGCGGAAGTGGTGCGCTGATAGCGTCCCGGCGCGAAAATGGCAAGCCGCAGATCGCGCGATGCACTATCGTTATATTTGTCCAAATATAACGATAGCAACTTTCGGATGAGGCAAGCAACGGGGCATGGACTTCTTCCGGGCCTGCGCTAAGCTCGGGCCAGGTAAGGCGCATGCGCGGAACCCACCCCTTCAGCGCCCTGCCGCATCTGGAGGAGGTTCCATGTCTGACGTTTCGATGGTCGTCAACGGCCGGACGGTGTCCGGTTCCGTCGAGGACCGCACGCTTCTGGTTCATTTCCTGCGCGAGAATCTGGGCCTGACCGGCACCCATGTCGGCTGCGACACCTCGCAGTGCGGCGCCTGCGTCGTCCATGTCGACGGCAAGGCGGTCAAGAGCTGCACGATGCTCGCCGTCCAGGCGTCGGGCTCGACGGTGGTCACGATCGAGGGCCTCGCCAACGGCGCCGACCTGCACCCCGTGCAGGCAGCGTTCAAGGAGCACCACGGCCTCCAGTGCGGCTTCTGCACGCCCGGCATGATCATGTCGGCGACCGACATGATCCGCCGCCACCCCGAGGGCCTCGACGAGGCGACCGTGCGCGCCGAGCTCGACGGCAACATCTGCCGCTGCACCGGCTACCACAACATCGTCAAGGCGATCCTCGCCGCTTCGGAGGCGATGGGCAAGGCCGGCAAGGGCAAGGCGAAGCGGGCTGCGTGATGAAACGGCAGTCGGTAGTCGGCAGTCGGCAATCGGATTGATGGAGGCGCTTCGGCACGGGCATTCCGCGAGTCTTCATACGACTGGCGACTGCCGATTGCCGACTGCCGCTCCCGAAGGGAGGAATTGACATGGGTATCGAAGGCGTCGGCGCCCGGGTGGCGCGCAAGGAAGACAAGCGGTTCATCACCGGCGCGGGCCGTTACGTGGACGACATGGTCGTGCCCGGCATGAAGCACGCCGTGTTCGTGCGCAGCCCGCACGCGCATGCCGAGATCAGGAAGATCGACGTGGCGGCGGCAAGGGCCATGCCCGGCGTCATCGACGTGCTGGTCGGCCGCCAGCTCAAGGCCGACGGCATCGGCAATTTGATCTGCGGCTGGATGATCCATTCCAAGGACGGCAGCCCGATGAAGATGGGCGCCTGGTCGCCGCTGGCGGTCGACCGCGTGCGCTATGTCGGCGACGCGATTGCGATCGTCGTGGCCGAGACCAAGGGCCAGGCGCGGGATGCTGCGGAAGCGGTGGAGGTGACCTACAAGGAGTTGAAGGCCGTCACCGATGCCTCCAAGGCGATGGGCAGAGGCGCGCCGCAGCTCCATCCCGAGGCGCCGAACAACCTGATCTTCGACTGGGACCTCGGCAACGCGGCCGAGACGGACGCCGCCTTCGGGAAGGCCGCCCACGTCGTCGAGATGGACGTGATCAACAACCGGCTCGTGCCCAACGCCATGGAGCCGCGCGCGGCGCTCGGCCACTACGACAAGGCCGAGGACCACTACACCTGCTGGACGACCTCGCAGAACCCGCATGTCGCGCGGCTGGTGATGAGCGCCTTCTACAACGTCGCGCCGGAGAACAAGCTGCGCGTCATCGCGCCGGACGTCGGCGGCGGCTTCGGCTCCAAGATCTACATCTACCCGGAGGAGATCGTCTGCCTGTGGGCGTCGAAGAAGACCGGCGTTCCGGTCAAGTGGGTGGCCGACCGCACCGAGAGCTTCATGACCGACGCGCATGGCCGCGACCATCACACCCATGCCGCCATGGCCTTCGACAAGGACTACCGGATCCTCGGCTTCAAGGTCGAGACCAAGGCCAATCTCGGCGCCTACATGTCGCTGTTCTCGTCGGCGACGCCGACCTATCTCTACGCGACGCTGCTGTCGGGCCAGTACGACATCCCGGCCATTCACGCCAACGTCAAGGCGATCTACACCAACACCGCGCCGGTCGACGCCTATCGCGGCGCGGGGCGGCCGGAGGCGGCCTTCCTGATCGAGCGCATGATGGAGGTGTCGGCGCGCCGCTTCGGCATCTCGCCGGCCGAGCTGCGCCGCAGGAACTTCATCACCTCCTTCCCGCACCAGACGCCGGTGATCATGAACTACGACGCCGGCGACTTCGCCGCCTCGCTCGACGCGGCAATGAAGGCGGCCGACTATGCCGGCTTCGCCAGGCGCCGCGACGAGGCGAAGCGGCGCGGCCGGCTGCGCGGCATCGGCATGAGCTGCTATATCGAGGCCTGCGGCATCGCGCCGTCGGCCGCGGTCGGCTCGCTGGGGGCCGGCGTCGGCCTGTGGGAGAGCGCGGAGGTGCGCGTCAACGCGGTCGGCACGATCGAGGTGCTGACCGGCTCGCACAGCCACGGCCAGGGCCACGAGACGACCTTCGCCCAGCTCGTGTCCCAGCGTCTCTCGGTGCCGCTCGATTCGATCTCCATCGTCCACGGCGACACCGACAAGGTGCAGATGGGCATGGGCACCTACGGCTCGCGCTCGGGCGCGGTCGGCATGTCGGCTATCGTCAAGGCGCTCGACAAGGTGGAGGCCAAGGCCAGGAAGATCGCCGCCCACCTGATGGAGGCCGACGAGGCCGACATCGTCATCGAGAACGGCGAGCTCAAGGTCGCCGGCACCGACAAGAAGGTGCCCTGGTTCCAGATGGCGCTGGCCGCCTACACCGCGCACAACCTGCCGGCGGGCATGGAGCCGGGCCTGAAGGAGACCGCCTTCTACGACCCGTCCAACTTCACCTTCCCGGCCGGCTGCTACGTCTGCGAGGTGGAGGTCGACCCGGACACCGGCCACACCGACATCGTGCAGTTCGTCGCGGCCGACGACTTCGGCAACATCATCAACCCGATGATCGTCGAGGGCCAGGTGCATGGCGGCGTCACCCAGGGCATCGGGCAGGCGCTGCTGGAGGGCGCGAGCTACGACGAATCGAGCGGCCAGCTCGTGACGGCGAGCTACATGGACTACACCATGCCGCGCGCCGGCGACGTGCCGTCCTACCGGCTGTCGACCTCGAACACGCCGGCGCCCTCCAACCCGCTCGGCATCAAGGGCTGCGGCGAGGCGGGCGCGATCGGCTCCCCGCCCGCCGTCATCAACGCCATCACCGACGCCATCGGCACCGAGGAGCTGACCATGCCGGCCACGCCGCAGAAGGTTTGGGCGGCGCTGAAGGCTGCGACGAGACACTGAGCGGCATTCGGCAGTGGGCAGTCGGCAGTAGGGAAGCTTCCCGATCCGACCGACTGCCTACTGCCGATCTGCCGATTGCCGTAATCACGGGAGACCTGAAGGATGTATTCCGTTAGCTACCACCGCGCTTCCTCCGTTGCCGACGCCGCGAAGCTGATCAAGAAGGCCGGGGACGGCAAGTACGTCTCGGGCGGGATGACGCTGATCCCGGCGATGAAGCTGCGGCTGGCCGCGCCCACCGATCTCGTCGACCTGCGTCACGTTCCCGAGCTGAAGGGCATCAAGGTGTCCGGCAAGGCCGTCACCATCGGCGCCGGCACCACCCATGCCGAGGTCGCCGCCAACGAGAAGCTGAAGGCCGTCTGCCCGGCGCTGTCGCACCTCGCCTCGATGATCGGCGACCCGCATGTGCGCCACATGGGCACGATCGGCGGCTCGATCGCCAACAACGACCCGGCCGCCGACTACCCGGCCGCGATGCTGGCGCTCGGCGCCACCATCGTCACCAACAAGCGCGAGATCGCCGCCGAAAAATTCTTCACCGGCCTGTTCGAGACCGCGCTGAAGGACGGCGAGATCGTCACCGCCGTGCGCTTCACCGCGCCGGCCAGGGCCGGCTACGAGAAGTTCCGCAACCCCGCCTCGCGCTACGCCATGACCGGCGTCTTCGTCGCCAAGGGCAGGGACGGGGTCCGCGTCGCCGTGACCGGGGCGGGCGACGACGGCGTCTTCCGGGCGCGGGACATGGAGGCCGCGCTGGCGAAGAGGTTCGACGCCGCCGCGCTCGACGGCATCAAGGTCTCGCCGGCGAACATGATGAGCGACATCCACGCCAGCGCCGAGTACCGCGCCAACCTCGTGGCGGTGATGGCCAGGCGCGCGGTGGCGCGGGCGAATCAGTAGGCGGACCGGCGGGCGCTCCGTCTCCGGGCGCCGCCGCGAAACGCCTCGATCACGAAAATGTGAACAGAGCCGGCGAACGCCCCGTTCGCCGGCTCTTCGTCTTTTCCGGCCGCCATTCGCCGTCGCCGGAGAGAAAGCCGGGCGGCGCATATATATCGGAATACGATCTATCTCGTTGGTCTGGTTTCGCTTTCCGACATGCCGCCGGAAAGGCATTCGCGGCCTGCCGCGCGGCATGCGCGGAAGGGCGGGAAACGGCTCGCCGGCGGGCCGTCGCGGCGGCTCCGGGGGCTGCCTGAAACCCCGTTGCCTCTGCGACAATTTGCCTCTTACGGTCGCCTCCTCGCCCTAACGAACAGCGAGGAGGAGAGAGGAAAATGCAAACAGCATCGAGGGATGCGGGAGGGTGGTTCTCCCGGTCGCGGACCGTCGCGGGACCCGGCTACAGCCGCTGGATGGTGCCGCCGGCCGCGTTGTGCGTGCATCTGTGCATCGGCCAGGCCTACGCGTTCAGCGTGTTCAACCTGCCGATGACCAGGCTGATCGGCATCACCGAATCGGCGCCGGACGACTGGAAGCTGACGGAGCTCGGCTGGATATTCTCGCTGGCGATCTTCTTCCTCGGCGTGTCGTCGGCCCTGTTCGGTCGCTGGGTGGAGGAGGGCGGCCCGCGCAAGGCGATGTTCACCGCCGCCTGCTGCTGGGCCGGCGGCTTCCTGATCTCGGCCTTCGGCGTCGCCATCCACAATCTGTGGGTGATCTATCTGGGCTACGGCGTGATCGGGGGGATCGCGCTCGGCATCGGATACATCTCGCCCGTCTCGACGCTGATCAAGTGGTTTCCCGACCGGCCGGGCATGGCGACCGGCATGGCCATCATGGGCTTCGGCGGCGGCGCCTTCATCGCCTCGCCGCTGTCGGTCTGGCTGATGAACAGGTTCAAGACCGACACGCATGTCGGCGTGATGGAGACGTTCGCCGTCCTCGGCATCGTCTATTTCGTCTTCATGGTCGTTGGTTCGGTCCTGGTCAGGGTTCCGGCACCGGGCTGGAAGCCGGAGGGCTATGTCGAGCCGACGCAGGCCACGAGGCTGATCACCCGCAACGACGTCTACGTCTACGACGCGCTGAAGACGCCGCAGTTCTGGCTGATCTGGTGGGTGCTGTGCCTGAACGTCACCGCCGGCATCGGCGTGCTCGGCCAGGCCTCGGCGATGAGCCAGGAGATGTTCCCCGGCCAGATCACGCCGGTCGCGGCGGCAGGCCTCGTCGGCCTGATGAGCCTGTTCAACATGGGCGGCCGCTTCGCCTGGGCGTCGACCTCCGACTATATCGGCCGCCGCAACACCTACTTCGTGTTCATGGTGCTGGGCTTCGTTCTCTACTGCCTGGTGCCCTACACCGGCTCGGTCGGCTCGGTGACCGGCTTCGTGCTCTGCTTCCTGATCATCATCTCGATGTATGGCGGCGGCTTCTCGACGGTTCCGGCCTATCTGCGCGACATGTTCGGCACCCGCTATGTCGGCGCCATCCACGGCCTGCTGCTCACGGCGTGGTCGGCGGCCGGCATCTTCGGGCCGGTGCTCGTCAACTACATCCGCGAGTACAACGTCACCCACGGCGTGCCCAACGCGCAGGCCTACAACACGACGATGTACATCATGGCCGGGCTGCTGGTGATCGGCTTCATCTGCAATTTCCTGGTCAAGGCGGTGGATGCGCGCTTCCACATGAAGCCGGAGAGCGAGCCGGCGCTCGACATCGCCGCCAGCGCGGCGAAGGCCTGAAGGAGAGGAACCATGGACAACACCAACAGCAGCGGTACCACGACCCTGCAGCTCGTTCTCGCCTGGGGCTTCGTGGGTATCCCGCTGGTCTGGGGCGTCTTCCAGACCCTGCTCAACGCGCTGAAGCTGTTCCAGTAGCAGCCGGCGCCAAAACCGCCGCGCCGCCGGTCCACGAGGCCGGCGGCGTTCGCATGCCGGCCGGCGGGGTCGCTAGCCTTCGGCGCCGATCTCGATCCAGGCGCGGGTCCCGCGCTCCTGCCCGCCATAGTTGATCGAGGTGCCGAGATTGGTGGCCATGGCCTGCACGATGCGCGTGCCCAGCCCGGTGCCCTTCGGCGCGTCCTTGGCGGCGATGCCGACGCCGTCGTCCTCGACGGTGAGGATCGCCCGGCCGCCGCCCCGCGCCCGCAGCGTCACCCGCACTTCCCCGGCTTCGCCGGGATAGGCGTACTTGCAGGCATTGGTGACGAGCTCGGTGACGAGCATGCCGACCGACACGGCCTTGTCGGTGGCGATGCGGAACGGGTCGAGGACGTGGCGGATCTCCGGCAGGTGGCCGGCCGCCTTCATCGAGGCTTCGAGCGCGCCGACCAGCGCGGCGAGATAGGCGTCGAGGTCGACATGGCGGATGTCGTCGGAGGTGTAGAGCCGCCGGTGCAGGTCGGCGATCGCCGACAGCCGCGCCTGCGTCTCGGCGAGCGCGTCCTTGGCGGTCTGGTCGGCCACGGCCGAGGTCTGCATGCGCACCAGCGCGGCGACCAGCGCGAGGCTGTTGCTCACCCGGTGGTTGACCTCGGCCAGCAGCAGCTCGGCGCGGTCGCGCGCGGCGCGCACCTCGAGCTCCGCCTTCTCCTTCTCGCGCTTCAGCCGCGCCTTCTCGATCGCCTGGGTAATCGCGCTCTCGAGCTGCAGCGTGAAGTCCTCGCCGGCGGTCTTGAGCACGTAGTCGGCCGCGCCCGCCTTCAGCGCCTCGACGGCGACGGCGGGCTCGGTCGAGCCGGTCACGTAGACGACCGGCGGCGCGTCGGGCACGTCGGCGAGCGACTTCAGGATGGAGAGGCCCGTCTCGCCGGCGAGATAGTGGTCGAGCACGACGACGTCGATGCCGCCCTGGCGGATGCGCGCGAGCCCGGCCTCGCCGGTCGCCGCGTTCTCGACCTGGCAGCCCGTGCGCGAGAGCACGCGCTGGATCAGGCGCGCCAGCGCGGCGTCGTCGTCGATATGCAGCACGCGCAGGTTGCGGTTTGGCACCTAGTTCGTCTCCGGCACCTGGATGACCGAGAAGAACAGCCCGAGCTGGCGGATCGCGTTGGAGAAGTTCTCGTAGTCGACCGGCTTGGTGATGTAGACGTTGGCGCCGAGATCGTAGCAGCGCTTGATCTCGCGCTCGTCGTCGGTGGTGGTCAGGACAACGACCGGCGTGGTCTTGGTGTGCGGGTTCGACTTGACCTTGCGCAGGATGTCGACGCCGGTCATGTCGGGCAGGTTGAGGTCGAGCAGGATCAGCATCTGCCTGCCGATCGCGCCCTTGCCCGAGCCGTCGGGGCCGAGCACGTAGTTCAGCGCGCTGGAGCCGTCGGCGAACGGCTTGATCTCGTTGTTGACGCCGGCGCGGCGGATGTTCTTCTCGATCAGCCGCGCGTGTCCCTCGTCGTCCTCGACCATGACGATCGTGACCGGTTTGCCTTCGTTGCTCAACTCGCTGCACTCCTCTTCACGTCGTTGAGGTCCGCTGGCAGCACGATCGAGAACGTCGTGCCGGCGCCCGGCTCGGACCTGAGGCTGATTTCCCCGCCGAGATTGCGCACCAGGGTGCGCACATGCGCGAGCCCTATGCCCTCGCCCGGCTGGTCCTGCGTGCCGGAGCGGCGGAACAGGTCGAACACGCGCTGGTGGTCCTCGGGGTTGATGCCGCGGCCGTTGTCCTTCACGTCGATGCGCACGCGGCGCAGCCCTTCGGGTCGGGCGCGGATGTCGATGATGGCCGGCCGCTCCGGCGCGCGGTACTTCACGGCATTGTCGAGCAGGTTGCCGACCACCTGCTCGAGCGACAGCCGGTCGGTCACGATGGGCGGGATGCCGGCGTCGATGCGCACCTCGCCGCCGGTCTCGGCGACCTGGTGGTGGACGGCATTCGCCGCCCCGCCGAGGATATCCGAAAGCACGATCCGCTCCGGCTTGAGCTGGCGCTGGCCCTCGCGCGAGATCTTGAGGATGGCGTTGATCAACCCGTCCATCTTGCGGGTCGAGGAGCGGATGAAGCCGATCGCCTCGGGCAGATCCTCCTTCGCCGCGACGCGCGCGTCGTGGATCTCGGCCGCGCCCAGCGGCTTCTCGTCGGCCAGCACATAGGCCTGGATCACCTTCATCGTCTGGTCGAGCTCGCTGGTGAAGCCCATGATGTTGACCAGCGGGGCGCGCAGATCGTGGGTGACGATGTAGGCGAAGCGCTGGATCTCCTCGTTGGCGCGCATCAGGTCCTGCGTGCGCTCGGCGACCCGCTCCTCGAGCTGCCGGTTCAGCACCTCCAGCTCGCCGCGCGCGGCCAGCAGCTCGCCGGTGTAGCGCAGCGCCATGACCACGGCCCCGCCGACGACGAGCAGGATCACCAGCCCGCCGAGGATGGTGACCAGCCGCAGCGCCTGCGCGTTCTGCCGCTGGTCGGTGACGCCCGCCTCCGAGCGGCGGTCGGCGGCCGCGACGATCGCGTCGAGCACCTGGCGGGACTCGTCCATCGCCTGCTTGCCCCTGTCGGTGCGCACGATGTCGAGGGCCTCGTCCGTCTTGCCGTCGCGGCGCAGCGCGATGGTCTGCTCCAGCTCCGCGACCTTGTCGCGCACGGCTGCGCCCATCCGCTCCATGGCGTCGACGGCCTTCGGATAGGGAAGCAGGAGCTTACGCAGCTCCTCGTAATCCGCCATCACCGTGTCGCGGGCCTTGCTGTAGGGCTCCAGATACTTGTCGTCGCCGGTCAGCAGGTAGCCGCGCTGGCCGGTCTCCATGTCCTGCATTGCCGAGCGCAGCGCGATCGCCGCCACGCGCGCGTCGCGGGCCTCGACGACCTCGTCGAAGAAGGTGCCCGACCGCTGGACCAGCCAGAACGACGTCCCGACGATGCCGATCAGCGCGACGAAGCCGATCAGCAGCAGGATGACGGATGTCCAGACGAAGGATGACTTGGTGATCGGCATTGGGCGTCCACGCCTACCCTGTACGCATGTTCAATGACGCATGACGGGCCGCCGCGCCAGCGGAAAGTGGGCCGGTCGAGCTGTCGCCGGGGAAGGTGTCGCAGGGCCGTCACAGCCCGGCCGGTCAGGCCGCGAGCCGGGCCTTGGCCGCCTCGTATTCGCGGGCGAGCCGGTCGATGAGCTCGGCTGCGCCGACCACCTCGCTCACCGCCCCGATGCCCTGGCCGCAGCCCCATATGTGCTTCCAGGCCTTCGCCGAGCCGGAGGAAAAGTCCATCTTCGACGGGTCGGATTGCGGCAGGTTGTCGGGGTCCATGCCCTGCGCGCGGATCGAGCCCTTGAGGTAGTTGCCGTGCACGCCGGTGAACAGGTTGGAGTAGACGATGTCGGCGGCCTTCGATTCCACGATCATCTGCTTGTAGCCGTCGTCGGCGCGGGCCTCGCGCGTGGCGATGAAGGGCGAGCCGATATAGGCGAGGTCGGCACCCATCGCCTGCGCGGCGAGGATGGCGCCGCCGTTGGCGATGGCGCCCGACAGGAGCAGCGGCCCGTCGAACCACTGGCGGATCTCCTGCACCAGCGCGAAGGGCGACAGCGTGCCGGCGTGCCCGCCGGCCCCCGCGGCGACCGCGATCAGCCCGTCCGCGCCCTTCTCGATCGCCTTGCGCGCGTGGCGGTCGTGGATGATGTCGTGAAGCACGATGCCGCCGTAGGAATGCACCGCCTGGTTCACCTCGGGCACGGCGCCGAGCGAGGTGATGACCACCGGCACCTTGTACTTGACGCAGGCGGCGAGGTCCTGCTCCAGCCGCACGTTCGACTTGTGCACGATCTGGTTGACCGCGAAGGGTGCGGCGCGGCGCGCGGGGTTGGCCGCGTTGTGGGCGGCCAGCGTCTCGGTGATCTCGGCCAGCCACTCGTCGAGCTGTTCGGCCGGCCGCGCGTTGAGCGCCGGGAACGAGCCGACGATGCCGGCCTTGCACTGGGCCAGCACCAGCGGCGGGTGCGAGATGATGAACATCGGGGAGGCGACGACCGGGATGCGAAGGTCCTTCTTCAGGATGTCCGGCAGCGCCATGCAATTTCTCCGCGATTGACGTTTGCGTAAACGTGACGGTTCTTAGCAGATCGCGCGGGGCGGTCAATTTGGCTCGGATCGGCCGGCGCATATGCGGGATTTGTGCGCGGGAATGGCGAATCTCGGCCGTTGATTGCGTTACCGGCAGCGTCTAACCATGCGTATTCGAGGCGGTGCGAGGGAAGATCGGCGTTGGACGCGATCGAAACTGCGATCAGGGCGGCACTCGCGAAGGGCGACGCGGACGACCGCGCCTTTCGCGAGAAGGTCTATCGTTCCGTCTTCGCGGCGCTGGAGCGCAACATCGCGGCGACCGCCGGGCTGGCGCCCGAGGCGGCACAGCGCCGGCGCGATGCGCTGAAGGCGCGCATCACCGACATCGAGCAGGAATTCATACCGGCCGTCGAGATCGACCGGCCGCGCCCCGCCGACCGGGCGCCGGCGCCTGCCGTCGATCCGCGTCCGGGCAGCGGCACCGCACCTGCCGTCGATCCACTGGGCGGACCGGGGCGGGCAGCGCCTGCGCCGGCGGTGGAGGTCGGGCCGCGCCCGGCCGCCGCGCCCGTGCCCGGCATCCCGGTGCTTGATGCGCGGCGCGAACCCTCCTTCGGCGCCGGCGAGGCGGACGTGCCGGTCGAGCGGGTCTCGTCGCCCGAGGCGGACATGGCGTTTGACGACGGCGATCCGGGCATCGACGGCCCCGGCGGCTACGAGCCGCCCGCGCGCGGCCGGCGCCCGCGCCGCTCCGGCGCGATCTTCGCCGTCCTGACGCTGGTCGCCACCCTCGCCGTGCTGCTGTGGATCGCCTTCGAGCTGGGGCTGATCCATCCGCCGGCCACGCCCGCGCCCCGACAGCCGGCCGCGGAAGGCGGGGAGGCCGCGCAGCCCGGCCCGGCGCTCGGCCCCGGCACGGCCGACGCGTCGCGCGACTGGGTGACGGTGTTCTCGCCGGCCGACCCGACCAGCGTCGTCGCGCCCTCGGGCACGCAGGCGAACATCGTCGACGACGACGGCACGACCTTCATCCGCGTCCGCTCCGGCAGCGGCGGCGAGGCGGTGCTGTTCGACGTCGGGCAGGGCATACTGGAACGGCTCGCCGGCCATCGCGCGGTGTTCGACGTGGTCGCGCGCGCCCAGGACGACAAGGACACGCAGATCTCGATCGACTGCAATTTCGGCGAGCTCGGCGATTGCGGCCGCCGCCGCTACATGGTCGGCCCAGGCCGCGCCGACTACCTGTTCGACATCGACCTTCCCGACATCCGCCCGGGTGCCGCCGGCACGATCGCCATCACCTCCGACGTCGACAATTCCGGCAAGGCGATCGAGATCTTCGAGATCAGGGTTTCGATTTCCGACTAGCCTTCTCCTGCGGCGCCTCCTCGCCGAGCAGCGCGGTCAGCGCCTCGATGCGATCGGCCTCGCGCGCCGGCTTGTCCCATCTGAGCCGCGAGATGCGCGGAAAGCGCATCGCCACGCCGGAACGGTGGCGGGTCGAGCGGTTCAGCCCCTCGAAGGCGACCTCCAGCACCAGCCCGTGGCCGGGATCGGCGCGCACCGAGCGCACCGGGCCGAAGCGCTCGACCGTGTTGTCGCGCACATATTTGTCGAGCTGGCGCAGCTCCTCGTCGGTGAAGCCGAAATAGGCCTTGCCGACGGGCACCAGCTCCGGCGCGTCGGCCGGGCCGGTCCAGACGCCGAAGGTGAAGTCGGAATAGAAGCTGGAGCGCTTGCCGTGGCCGCGCTGCGCATACATCAGCACCGCGTCGACCGTGTAGGGGTCGCGCTTCCACTTGAACCACGGCCCCTTCGGGCGGCCGGCCAGATAGGGCGAATCGGTGCGCTTCAGCATCACCCCCTCGATCACCGGATGCGGCGGGTTGCGGCGCTTGCCGTCGAGCTCGGCGAAGGAGGCGAAGTCGACCAGCGGCGACAGGTCGAAGCGCGTCCGCTCCAGCCGGCCTAGGAACTCGATCAGCCGCGCCCGCCGGTCGAGGAAGCCGAGGCCGCGCAGGTCGGTGTCGCCCTCGACCAGCAGGTCGTAGGCGCGCACGAAGACCGGATACTGCGTCAGCATCTTCGCCGACACGGTCTTGCGGTTGAGCCGCTGCTGCAGGTCGGAGAAGGTGCGCGTGTCGCCCGGCGGCGAGCCGACCAGCAGCTCGCCGTCGACCACGCCCTCGAACTCCATCGCCTCCAGCAGGTCGGGGAAGGTGGCGCCGACATCGTCGCCAGTGCGCGAATAGATGCGGCGGGTGTCGGCCTCGTTGACGAGCTGGACGCGGATGCCGTCCCACTTCCACTCGGCCGCGTAGTCGGCCGGGTCGAGCTTTTCGGCATCCACCTCCTGCAGGGCGTTGGCGAGCATCACCGGGCGGAACAGCGCGCGCGCCGCCAGCACCGGCTTGCCGGCGCGGCCCTCGAGCCAGGCGAACAGCGGCTCGTAGGGCGGCTCCAGCCCGTGCCACAGCTCCTCGATCTCGCCCACCTCGACCTTGCCGAGATTGGCGAGCGCCTGCTTGACCAGCCGCGCCGAGACGCCGATGCGCAGGCCGCCGGTGACGAGCTTGATGACGGCGAAGCGGCCGGGCACGTCGAGCCGGTCGAGCAGGGCAGCCAGGATCGCCGGCGCGTCGGAGCGGCTGGTGCGCTGCAGCGTCTCGACCACCGCCGACAGCGGCAGGTTCTCGTCCGCCGCACCCGGCGACGACGGCCAGACCAGCGACAGCGTCTCGGCGAGGTCGCCGACATAGTCGTAGGAATAGGCGAACAGCACCGGGTCCATGCGCTCCAGCCCGAGCGTGCGCAGAACGCCCGGCTTGACGCTGGCGAAGGACAGCGTGCCGGCGATTCCCGCCAGCGCCCAGCCGCGGTCGGGATCGGGCGTGTCGCGAAAATAGTCCTCCATCAGCCTGAGCTTGGCGTTGCGCGACGAGGTCAGCACCAGCCGGTCGAGCAGGGCGGCGAAGGCCTTCATCGGACGGCCTCGCTTGACATGCCGCATTCCTGCCGGCAACTATCGGAAATTGCTCGGATATTCGGGAGGTTGGGAAGAATGGTGCGTGTCGCGGTGATGGCTGTTGCGGCCTGTGCGCTGATGGGAGCGGGACCGGCGGCGGCCGCCGATTTCGGCCTCTCCTTCGATTGGGGCAACATCAAGAAGTGCACCAGCGGCAACCCCAATTCAGTGCCCAACCCGAAATTCTCGCTGCGCGGCGTGCCGGCCGGAACCGCCTCGATCCAGTTCCGCATGGTCGACCTCGCGGTGCCGTCCTATCCGCATGGCGGCGGCACGGTGAAATATTCCAGCGGCGCGACGATCGCGCCGGGCGCCTTCAAGTACCAGAGCCCGTGCCCGCCGAACGGGGCGCACACCTACGAGTGGACGGCGACCGCCAAGGACGCGTCCGGCAAGAAGCTCGGCGAGGCCAAGGCGCGCAAGAAGTATCCCTGAAGCCATCAGTCGCCCTCGTCCTCGTAGCCGACGAGGTGGAGGGGGCGGGCGGCGATGCCGTTGAGCTCGCACCAGCGCGCCAGCGCCTCCTCGCGGCCGTGCGTGACCCATACCTCGCGCGCGCCGGTGTCGGCGATGGTGCGCGTCAGCTCGTCCCAGTCGGAATGGTCGGAGATGATGAGCGGCAGCTCGACGCCGCGCTGCTTCGCCCGCTGGCGGATGCGCATCCAGCCCGAGGCGAAGCAGGCGACGGGATCGGCGAAGCGCCGCGCCCAGCGGTCGGCGAAGGCCGACGGCGTGCCGACCACGATCTCGCCGGCGAAGTCCTGCCGGCCGCCGGCCTCGACCGTGGCGGGCCTCAGTTCGCCGAGGTCGATGCCGCGCGAAGCGTAGTAGTCGCACAGCTTCTGCAACGCGCCGTGGATGAAGATCGGCCGCTCGTAGCCGCGGTCGCGCAGCAGCCTGATGACGCGCTGCGCCTTGCCGAGCGCATAGGCGCCGACGATGTGGGTGCGCTCGGGAAACTCCTTGAGCGAGGCGAGCAGGCGGTCGATCTCGCTCGCGGCGTCCGGGTGGCAGAACACCGGCAGGCCGAACGTCGCCTCGGTGATGAAGACGTCGCAGGGCACGACCTCGAAGCCGGGCGTCGTCGGGTCGGGAGCGCGCTTGTAGTCGCCGGAGGCGACGATGCAGAGCCCGCCGGCCGACACCGCGATCTGCGCCGAGCCGAGAACGTGGCCGGCCGGGTGGAAGGCGACGCGCGCGGCGCCGATGCGGAACTCCTCGCCGAAGGCGGCCGCCTGAGTCTCGCCCGCGAAGCCCTCGCCGTAGCGCAGGCGCATCACGTCCAGCGTCTCCTGCGTCGCCAGAACCTTGCCGTGGCCGGCGCGCGCATGGTCGGAATGGCCGTGGGTGATCAACGCGCGCTTCACCGGCCGCACCGGGTCGATGAAGAAGTCGCCGACGGGGCAGTAGAGCCCCTCGGGCCGGGTGTGCAGGATCTGGCTGGCGCGCATCCCGCCAAAGATAGGGATTTGCGGCGGCCGGGGAAGGGGCGCCGCCGCCGCGCGGAAACCCTCTTGCCAGCCGCCGCCGATCGGCGCATATGCCGCCGGCCCGGCTTTCGCCGGACGGATCATATCTATATGCAGGCAGTCCAGCTTTCGTCCGGCGACCTCGTCGCCGACCGGCGCGCCTCCTATGCCGAAATGCTTTTCGGCGGGGGCGACCGGAATGCTGCTGCCGACCTGATGCGCGAGGCGCTGTCGCTGGTGCCCGGCTGGGCGGCCGGCTGGTTCCGACTGGGCGAGATGCTTTCCGACGACGGCCGCACGGCGGAAGCCGCCGATGCCTTCCGCGAGGTGCTGCGGCTCGACCCGGCCGACCGGCTGGGCGCGACGCTGAAGCTCGGCCTGCTCGGCGTCGTTGGCGGCGTCGACGCGCCGCCGCCCGGCTTCGTCGAGGCGCTGTTCGACCAGTATGCGCCGGAGTTCGACGCCGCCCTCGTCGGCAAGCTCGGCTACCGCGTGCCGGAGCTGCTGGCCGCCGCGCTGGATGCGGCGACCGACGGCAGCTTCGCGCATCTGGTCGACCTCGGCTGCGGCACCGGCCTGATGGGCGAGCGGCTGGCGCGGCGCGTCAGCTTCCTCGAAGGCGTCGACATCTCGGCCAGGATGCTGAAGCGCGCCGAGGCCAAGGGCATCTACGGCCGGCTGGTGAAGGCGGACCTGAACTTCGCCGAGATCCCGGCCGGCACCGACCTCGTCACCGCGGCCGACGTCTTCATGTATGTCGGCGCGCTCGACGCGCTGGTGGCGCGCATCGCGGCCGCCCTGCCGCGCGGAGGCGTCTTCGCCTTCAGTGTCGAACGGCACGAGGGGCCGGAGAGCTTCGTGCTCAGGCCCTCGTGCCGATATGCGCATTCGGAAAGCCATGTGCGCGGCCTGCTGGCGCAGAACGGCTTCGACATCCTCTCGCTCGACCGCGCCACGATCCGCATGGACCGCGGCGAGCCGCTGGAAGGGCTGATCGTGGTGGCGCGCCTTTCCCTCCCCCTTGAGGGGCAGTGTTTACATTGGACTCATGCAGTGCCTGTTGAAGAAGAGGTCGAGAGTAGCGTGGAGCATGTGGTGGGATTTGGAGAAGCGCTTGGAGCGCCTGTTGAAGCGGGCGAGATTGTCGCGGATCGATGAGTTGGAGGCTTCGATC
>JAFKJY010000071.1 GCA_017305835.1 Hyphomicrobiales bacterium | reverse complement strand
GAACGGCTTCGACTGGCTGCTCGACCGGCTCTGCGCCGGCATCGAGGTCGGCGCGGCCGACATCGCGCGGCTGGGCGTCGGCGGCCTTCTGATGGAGATCCCGTCGCGGCCCCAGCCACGCGAGGGAACCGCGAAGGCCGCGCGCGTCGGCGCCGTGCTGCTGGCCGCCGGCCGGTCGAGCCGCATGGGCGGGCCGAACAAGCTGCTCGCGCGCTTCGACGGCGTGCCCCTGGCGCGCCGCACGGCCGAGCGGCTGGCCGCCAGCGGCGCCGGGCCGGTAGTCGCGGTGGTCGGCCATCAGGCGGCGCAATTGCGCGGGCTTTTCGAGGGCCTGCCGCTCACGGTGGTGGAAAATCCCGATTTCGCCAGCGGGCTGGCCGGTTCGCTCAAGGCCGGCATCCGCGCCCTGCCGCCGGGCATCGACGGCGCACTCGTCGCACTGGCCGACATGCCGGGCGTGGCGACCGCCGACTACGACCGCATGATTGCCACCTTCCGCAAGCATGGCGGGCAGGTCGTGGTGCGCGCCACCGCCGGCGGCCAGCGCGGCAACCCGGTGATCCTGCCGCGCGCGCTCATCGCGCGCATCGAGGAGCTTGAAGGGGACACCGGCGCCCGCCACCTGATCGAGACGGGCGGGCTGGAGATCGTCGACGTCGAGCTGGGCGAAGCCGCCCGCGTCGACGTCGACACGCCAGAGGCGCTGGCGGCGGCCGGCGGGACGGTGGCCGGCTGATGGCGCTGTTCTTACATCATGTCGACGGCATGAGGCGCCTGCTCGCGATATTCGCCTTCGGTGCTTTGGCGACCACGGCGCTTCCAGCCGCCGCGCAGACGCTGCCGTCCTTCAAGGACGACCTCTTCGCCTATCCGGCCGTGCTGTCGGCGGCCGACGACGGCGGCTACCGCGTCGTCGACTATCGCGAGGAGCGCGACATCAACGAGCGGGACGCCATCCCCGAGCGGCGCGTGCAGGGCCGCTACGTCTCGCTCGGCGTGCGCGGACAACAGGAGGATCTGGTCGCCGAGACGCCGGCCGGCCGGATCGCCCATTTCGCGGTCGGGCGCCGGCAGGGCGCCAGCATGATCGTGGTCTATCTCCACGGCCAGGGCGGCAGCCGCAAGCAGGGCGTCGACGACTATACGTTCGGCGGCAACTTCAACCGCATCAAGAACCTCGTCGCGCAGGCCGGTGGCCTCTACCTCTCGCCCGATTTCGGCTCGTTCGACGGCAACGGCGCGGCCCAGATCGCCGCGCTGCTTTCGGTCTATCGCGCGGCCTCGCCGGACGCGCCGGTCTTTCTCGCCTGCGGCTCGATGGGCGGGCACCTGTGCTGGCAGCTCGCGCAGACGCCGGAGGTGGCGGGACGGCTCGGCGGCCTGCTGCTGCTTGGCTCGCTGTGGGACGACGGCTTTCCGGCCAGCCCAGCCTTCAAGCGGCGCGTGCCGCTGTTCATCGGGCAGGGCAGCCGCGACACCGTCTTTCCGGTTGGGCAGGTAGAGGCGTTCTACCGCTCGATCCTGAAGAAGGCGCCGGGCTATCCGGTGCGCATGGTGCGCTTCGAGACCGGCAGCCACGGCACGCCGATCCGCATGACCGACTGGCGCGAGACGATCAACTGGATGCTGTCGGCACGCCGATAGGGCGCGATTATGGCCCCGTCTGGTAGTCGACCACGGTCTCGGGGTCGACCGCGCCGTCATAGGAGGCGTCCACGTCGTATTTGACGAGCGCGAAGTCGCCGTTCCGGAAGATCCAGGTTCCGGCCGACGAGGCGTCGCCCACGCCGCGCCATTTGGCGAAGGAGGTGAGCGTCATCGTCTGTGCGTCGAACTCGGAATTTGTCAGCTCGAACGCCGACTGGAAGCCGGTGACGTAGACCGCCTCGACCTTCGACTGGTCGTCGTTGTTCTCGTAGCGGATGTCGAGCTCGGGCGTGGCGAAGCCGACCGGGCGCAGCTCGCCGCGGTCGTCGGCGAAGAAGTAGACGTGGCTCTCGTTATAGGCGCCGCGGTTGCAGAGGAAGCCGTAGAGATGGCCCGTCCGCTTGGGGTCGTTCTCGCCGTCATACCTGTAATTGAAGCTCAGCTCGTTCTGCCGCGGCTCGAGCTCGGCAGGCTCCGCCCCGTCCATCGCCGTGCAGATGCCCGCATAGGCCGCGCGATACATCTCCTTCACGCGGGCCAGCGCGAGGTCGGCCGGCTCGGGCGCCGGCCCGTCGCCGCAGCTCGCCGGCACGGCGTCTTCCAGGGCTTCGGACGACGGCGCGAGCTTGCCCTTGACGATGTGCAGCGGGCGGAAATCCTCGCTTTGGATCTGCGGGTTGGCGAGCCGCAGCTCGTAGCAGCCGGCAAAGACAGCGACGTCGCCATTGGCCTGATGGGCGGCGATCGCCACCGGCAGGTTGTAGTAGACGCTGCCGGCGGCCCCTTCCTCGCTCGCCGGTCCGGTGCGGACCTGCACCCGCTCGGTGCCCTCGAAACCCTTGGCATAGTCCTTGAGCGTGCCGGCCGGCGGCTCGGCGAAATAGCTCCAGGCGCGCGCATATTCCTTGCGGTCGATCGCGTTGTAGAGCGATTCGACCAGCGCCGCCGGGCCGGACCGGTCGTCGCGGTAGGGCTCCTCGGCGGCCGCGGGCAGGGCAGCCGCGATGGCGGCAACGGCAAGCAGGGCGACACGCATCATCGTCCTCCGGATGTCGGTGGGCGATCTTACCATCGATTGCGGCGCCGGCGAGGTGGGCGCGGGCAAACTATCCGGCTCGGCCGGCCATCTCGCGCGCGATGCGCGGGAAATCCGCTGGTTTGATGCCGATATCGGCCCGTTCGGCCGGCGTCATGGCGTCGAGGATGGCGAGCGCGGCGCGGTAGCGCAGGTCGTCGGGTGCGCGCCGGCGGGAAAACAGTTCGGTGAAGAAGCCCATGTCGGCGTTGCTCCGTTGGCTCCTCCCACGGACGCGAAGATAGTGATTCGGCCGGTTTTGTGCAGTGCAACATGCGCATGCCTGCCATGCGGGCGGGACGTCGCGCCAGGCCGCGCGGTCGCGCCTTGATCCCTGCACGGATCCAGCCTTGCGCATGGGCGTTATCCGTAAAATGCGCGCGCTCGGGAGGGAGATTCCTTAAGACCCTCTTCAGTAGTGTCGGGGCGGGCGTTTGGCGGGATGTCGCCGAAAGGCGTTAGCGGAGGTCAAGATGGCTGCCGAGAGCCTTCATCGCGATTTCGTGACCGTGCTCGACGAGTTGCTCGTGGACGAGGCCGCGCGTCGCGGCTGGTCCGGCGTCAATGGCGCGAGCCTCGACTATCTCAGCGTAACCGAGGCACTGCATTCCGGGCGCATCGTCATTTCCGACGACACGGCCACGGCCAGCTACCGTGAAACGACCGAGACCCTTGCCACCGACGCGCCGCCGGCCGCCGCGAAGGCGGGACTTGCTGCGCCGCCGCGGCCGCTGCCCTCCACCGACCCTGCCGTGATCGCCCGCGAGCTCGGCCTCGAAGGGGCCGGCGCCGGAGCCGATCTCGACCTGCTGCGCCGGCGCTTCGCCTTCTCCAACCATCCCGACCGCGTCGAGCCGGGCCTGCGCGTCGTGGCGATGGCGCGCATGCAGGTCGCCAACATGCTGATCGACGAGGCGAAGAAGCGGCGGACGGCAGGCCGCTAGCGCGGGCGCAATACGCGCGCGAGGATGCGCTCGCGCCGCAGCCAGCGCGCGATCAGCAGGACGGCGACGACGGCAAGGCCGCCCGACAGCCCGATCCAGATGCCCGCGCCTTTCACGCCGAGGCCGAAGGCGAGCGTGATGCCGAGCGGCAGCCCGACACCCCAGTAGCCGATCGCGGCGAACACCATCGGCACGGTCGTGTCGTGGATGCCGCGCAGCATGCCGGAGGCCACCGCCTGCGCCCCGTCGAACACCTGGAACAGCGCCGCGAAGCTGAGGAACAGCACCGCCGTTGCCACGACCTCCGCGTTTTCCGGCGCGTCGAGGTCGATGAATGCCCCTATGAACAGGCGCGGCAGCGTCAGCATCGCCAGCGCCGTCAGCGACATGAACCCCACGCCCATCGCCAGCGCGGTCCAGCCGGACAGCGCGATGCCGTCGATGCTGCGCGCGCCGAAGGCGCGGCCGACCCGCACGGTGGCAGCCTGGCCGAGCCCCATCGGCACCATGAAGGCGACCGACGCGATCTGCAGGGCGATGGCGTGCGCGGCGAGCGAGACGGCGTCGATCAGGCCCATCAGGAAGGCGGCGGCGTTGAAGATCGACACCTCGAAGACGAGGATGCCGCCGATCGGCAGGCCGAGCCGCAGCAGCGCCCGGAAGCGCGGCCAGTCGGCGCGCCAGAAGCGGCCGAACAGATGGTAGCGCCGGAAGCGGCGCTCGATCGAGACGATCGCCCCCAGCCCGATGAACATCAGCACGGAGGACAGCGTCGTGGCGATGCCGGAGCCGGCGACGCCGAGCGCCGGGAAGCCGAGATTGCCGTACATCAGGCACCAGTTGGCGCCGGCGTTGAAGGCGACCGCGAAGGCGACGATGCCCAGCGCCCATCCTGGCCGCTCCAGCGCCGACATGAAGGAGCGCAGCACGACGTACCAGTAGAAGGGCAGAGCGGCCCATTGCAGGGCGCGCACGTAGGAGGCAGCGGTCGCAGCCAGGCGCGGCTCCTGGCCGAGCGCCAGCAGAATCGGCTCGGCATGCCACAGCAGCACCCACAGCGGCACCACCACGAAGAGCGCGACCCACATCGCCTGCCGCACCGTGCGGCGCACGTCGCGTACCGAATGACGCTTGCGGCCGACCTCCGCGGCGATCATCGGCGAGCAGGCCGAGATCAGCCCGAGGCCGAAGATCATCGGCCCGAAATAAAGGCTGGAGCCGAGCGTGCCGGCGGCGAGCTGGTCGGCGCCGAGCCGGCCCATCATCATGACGTCGGTCGTCGTCATGGCGGTCTGGCCGAGATTGGTGAGCACCATCGGCCATGCCAGCGCCAGCATGGCGCGGGCCTCCGCGACCCATCTGTTGCCGGCGGCGGGCGCGCCGGATGCGGCAATCGACATCTTGGTGCTCCCGTGGAGCGCCGCTTCTAGCGGCGCGGACGGCGGATGCAACCCCCGTTCGGTTGGGCCAGGGGGAAAACGATCGCGATGCGGAGATTTTCGCTGGCGGAATCAGTTGGCCGGCGCTAAGCGTCGGTTCCCATGGCGCGATATGTATTCATCACAGGCGGCGTGGTCTCCTCCCTCGGCAAAGGCATTGCGGCAGCGGCTCTCGGCGCGTTGCTGCAGGCGCGTGGGTACAGGGTCCGCATCCGCAAGCTAGATCCCTACCTCAACGTCGATCCGGGCACGATGAGCCCGTATCAGCACGGCGAGGTGTTCGTCACCGACGACGGGGCCGAGACCGATCTCGACCTCGGCCACTACGAGCGCTTCACCGGCCGCTCGGCCAACCAGTCGGACAACATCACCACCGGCCGCATCTACAAGAACATCATCGAGCGCGAGCGCCGCGGCGACTATCTGGGCGCGACCGTGCAGGTGATCCCGCACGTCACCGACGAGATCAAGAACTTCATTTTGGAAGGCAACGAGGAGTTCGATTTCGTCCTTTGCGAGATCGGCGGCACGGTGGGCGACATCGAGGCGATGCCGTTCCTGGAGACGATCCGGCAGGTCGGCAACCAGCTTCCGCGCGGCGGCGCCGTCTACATCCACCTGACGCTGATGCCCTACATCCCCGCGGCCGGCGAGCTGAAGACCAAGCCGACCCAGCATTCGGTGAAGGAGCTGCGCTCGATCGGCATCGCGCCCGACATCCTGCTGGTGCGCGCCGACCGGCAGATCCCGAAGGAGGAGCGGAGGAAGCTCTCGCTGTTCTGCAACGTGCGCGAGAGCGCCGTCATCCAGGCGCTCGACGTCGCGCACATCTACGACGTGCCGATGGCCTACCACAAGGAAGGGCTGGATTCGGAGGTGCTCGCCGCCTTCGGCATAGATCCGGCGCCGAAGCCGCGCATGGAGCGCTGGCAGGAGGTCTCGGACCGCATCCACAACCCGGAAGGCGAGGTCACCATCGCCGTCGTCGGCAAGTACACCGGCCTGAAGGACGCTTACAAGTCGCTGATCGAGGCGCTGTCGCATGGCGGCATGGCCAATCGCGTGCGCGTCAAGCTCGACTGGATCGAGAGCGAGATCTTCGAGAAGGAAGACCCCGCGCCGTTCCTGGAGAAGGTGCACGGCATCCTCGTGCCGGGCGGCTTCGGCGAGCGCGGCTCGGAAGGCAAGATCCTCGCGGCCAAGTTCGCCCGCGAGCGAAAGGTGCCGTATTTCGGCATCTGCTTCGGCATGCAGATGGCCTGCATCGAGGCGGCCCGCTCGCTGGCCGGCATCGAGAAGGCCTCGTCCACCGAGTTCGGCGCCACGTCCGAGCCGGTCGTCGGCCTGATGACGGAATGGCTCAAAGGCAACATGCTGGAGAAGCGCCGGGCCTCCGGCGACCTCGGCGGCACGATGCGGCTCGGCGCCTACGAGGCGACGCTCGACCCGTTCACCCGGATCGCCTCGATCTACGGCGACACCCGCATCTCCGAGCGCCACCGCCACCGCTACGAGGTCAACATCGACTACAAGGAGCGGCTGGAGGCCTGCGGGCTGGTCTTCTCGGGCATGTCGCCGGACGGCGTGCTGCCGGAGACGATCGAGTATGCCGACCATCCCTGGTTCATCGGCGTCCAGTACCATCCCGAGCTGAAGAGCCGCCCCTTCGAGCCCCACCCACTCTTCGCCAGCTTCATCAGCGCCGCCGTGGAGCAGAGCCGGCTGGTCTAGGCTTCGTCATCGAAGACGGCGCCCAGGTCGCGGGCGCCGTGGATGATGCGCTGGATCCAAACGATGTCGGCTTCTACAGTGTAGAAGAGGACGTAGCTGCCGTAGGCGAGCGACCTCAGGCCGACGCCTAGTTCTGGTCGAGTTCTCCCGACATTCGGCATCTCACCAAGATGGAGTGCCTTGATGCGGAGATTCTCGATCAGCCGCATGGCGGCACGCGGGTTGTCGGCGTGGACGTGTTCTTTGATCGCTTGAAGATCAGCGCGGGCGCTGCGCTTGAATCGAACCTGGGTCATGCTGGATGGCGATATTCGGCCAGCAATTCCTCAAACACTTCCTCGGCACTGCCGCCGTCGCCGCTGTCGATGCCTTCCTGGATCGCGTTGCGCAGCCATTCCAGCTTGGCCGCGCGCTCCTTCTCCCGGTCTTCGAGCAGCCGCAACCCGTCGCGCAGGACCTCGCTCGCGCTCGAATAGCGGCCGCTCAAGACGAGCTCGCGGACGAATTTCTCGTAGTGTTCGCCCAAAGTGTAGCTGGAAGGCATCCGGTGGCTCCTTCGATATCATTTAATGATAGTCGCGAGCCTTGGCGCCTTCAAGGCGTCACTTGTAGTTCGACGCGAAGACGAGAACCGGGCGCTCGTTCCAGAGCGCGGGATACATCGCCTTCATGTCGGCGATCTTGGGCTCGTCGAAATAGGCGAGGTATCCGGGGTTCACCTTCATCGTGTAGGCGTTGTCCTGGTGATAGTCCTCGGCCGTGTAGAAGCCGGAGTGCGGCGTCACCTCGGTGACGATCCTGGCCGGATAGATGCCGGCCGCGTTCAACTGGTCGATGTAGGCGCTGGCGACCTTCCGCTGCCCGTCGCCCGTCACGAACAGCGCCGAGCGATAGCTCGGCCCCACGTCATTGCCCTGCCGGTCGAGGGTGGTCGGGTCGGTGATCACAGAGAAGAATATCTGCAGCAACTGCCCGTAGGTCACGACGGAGGGGTCGAATTCGACCTTCACCGCTTCCGCGTGGCCTGTCGTCTCGGTGATCACCATCTCGTAGCTCGGATTGGCGACGGTTCCGCCCGCATAGCCGGAGACGGCACTCTTCACGCCCTTGACGTGCTGGAATACGCCCTGCACGCCCCAGAAACAGCCGCCGGCGAAGACGGCCGTCTCCGTGCCGGGCCTGGCCTGCTCGTCGAGCGCGGGCGCCGGGGCGCGGACGGGAAGCACCCCTTCCGCATGCGCAGCGGCGGACGACAGCCCGATGGCTAAAAAGGCGGCTGCAGCGAGTTGGGCGAGCTTCATGGCGACGTCTCCGTCCATCGAAATTCTCCGTCCGCCATATTGGACGAGCGCGGTCGCGGCGCCAGTGGGACTTCCCGACTTGTGATCCGAAGTGAAGATACGGCACCGGATCGCGGCCGGTTGCCGGCCTAGAACCGCGCCTCGCCCGACAGCGCGTCGGCCAGCATCCGCTCGTAGCGCGCGCGCGGCACGTCGATCGCGCCGAAGCGCTTCAGGTGCTCGGTGGTGAACTGCGTGTCGAGGAGCTCGAAGCCGCGTTCATGCAGGTGCTCGACGAGATGGGCGAGGCAGACCTTCGAGGCGTCGCGCTCGCGCGAGAACATGCTCTCGCCGAAGAAGGCGCGGCCGAGCGAGACGCCGTAGAGCCCGCCCACCAGCCGGTCTTCGTGCCACGCCTCCACCGTGTGGCAGGTGCCGCGCCGGAACAGCTCGATGAATGCCTCGCGGATCGGCCCGTTGATCCATGTGCGCCGGCGGCCCGGCCGCGATTCCGCGCAGCCGTCGATGACGCCCTCGAAATCGTGGTCGCGGCGGATGTCGAAGCGCTGGCGGCGGATGGTGCGGGCGAGGCTCTTGGGCATGTGGAAGCCGTTGAGCGGCAGGATGCCGCGCGTCTCCGGCCGCACCCAGAACACCTCGGGGTCGTCGGCGCTCTCCGACATCGGAAAGACGCCCGACGCATAGGCGCGGATCAGCAGGTCCGGCTCGATCCGGTATCCGGGGGCGAACGGCCGGCTCATGCGCGGGCCTCCCGCCGGTCAGCCCTTGGCGAGGTACTTCTCCAGCCAGTGGATATCGTAGTCGCCATTGGCGATATCCTGATTGGTGACCAGATCCTGGAACAGCGGCAGCGTCGTCTTGATGCCGTCGACCACGAACTCGTCGAGTGCCCGCTTCAGCCGCATCATGCACTCGACCCGGTTGCGGCCGTGCACGATCAGCTTGCCGATCAGGGAATCATAATAGGGCGGGATGCGGTAGCCGGAATAGACCGCCGAATCGACGCGCACGCCGAGGCCGCCCGGCGTGTGGAAGGTGGTCACCGTCCCGGGCGAGGGCGTGAACGTCTTGGGGTCCTCCGCGTTGATGCGGCACTCGATGGCGTGGCCGTTGAAGCGGATGTCGTCCTGCGTCACCGACAGGCCGCCGCCGGAGGCGACGCGGATCTGCTCGTTGACGAGGTCGATGCCGGTGATCGCCTCTGTCACCGGATGCTCGACCTGCAGGCGCGTGTTCATCTCGATGAAGTAGAACTCGCCGTTCTCGTAGAGGAACTCCACCGTGCCCGCGCCCGAATAGCCGAGCTCGGCGATGGCGCGCGAGACGACGCCGCCGATCCGCGCGCGGTCCTCGGCGTTGAGGGCAGGGGAGTTGGCCTCCTCCCACACCTTCTGGTGGCGCCGCTGCAAAGAGCAGTCGCGCTCGCCCAGATGCACGGCCCGGCCGGCGCCGTCGCCCATCACCTGAACCTCGATATGGCGTGGCTTCTCCAAATATTTCTCGATGTAGACCGCGTCGTCGCCGAAGGCCGCGCCCGCTTCAGTGCGGGCCGTCGCCAGCGCGGTGGCGAGGTCGTCCTCGCTGCGCGCCACCTTCATGCCGCGCCCGCCGCCGCCGGCCGAAGCCTTGATGATGACCGGATAGCCGATCTCGGCGGCGATGCGCTTCGCCTCGCGGTCGTCGGTGACGGCGCCGTCCGAGCCGGGCACGACCGGGATGCCGAGCCGCTTGGCGGTGCGCTTGGCCTCGATCTTGTCGCCCATGATGCGGATGTGCTCGGCCGAGGGGCCGATGAAGGTGATCTTGTGGGCCGCCAGGATCTCGGCGAACTTGGCGTTCTCCGACAGGAAGCCATAGCCGGGGTGGATCGCGTCGGCGCCGGTGATCTCGCAGGCCGCGACGATCTGGTGGATGTTCAGGTAGCTGTCGCGCGAGGGTGGCGGGCCGATGCAGACGCTCTCGTCGGCGAGCCGCACATGCATGGCGTCGGCGTCGGCGGTGGAGTGCACCGCGACGGTGGCGATGCCGAGCTCCTTGGCGGCGCGCAGCACGCGCAGCGCGATCTCTCCGCGATTGGCGATCAGGATCTTGTGGAACATGGCCACGCCTATTCGATGATGACGAGCGGCTCGCCGAACTCGACTGGCTGCGAGTCTTCGAACAGGATCGCCGTGACGGTGCCCGAGCGCGGCGACGGGATCTGGTTCATCGTCTTCATCGCCTCGATGATCAGCAGCGTCTGGCCCTCGCGCACGCTCTGGCCGACCTCGATGAACACCTTGGCGCCGGGCGCTGGCGCGGCGTAGGCGGTGCCGACCATCGGCGAGTTGACGGTGTTGCCCGACTTGTCGCGCGCGGGTGCCGCGGCCGGTGTCGCGGCTGCGGCGGGCGCAGCGATGGCGGCAATAGGCGCCGGCGCCGGCGCGGCGGCGAACGTCTGGACGGCGGCCGCCTGTCGCGCGACCCGCACCTTGAGATCGCCGAGCTCGACCTCGATCTCGGTCAGGTTGGTCTCGTCGAGTATGCCGGCGAGATCGCGGACGAGCTGGCGGTCGATTTCCGATTTCTTTGTTGTCATCAGCCCTTTGCCCTTCTTCCCTAGAGCGGTTCTGGTTCAACGGAATCAGCAGAACCGCTCTATCTCTTTATTTCAGCCGCATTTCCGGACGCAAAACCGCTCCGCACTTTTGCTGGAAATGCTTTAGCCCGTCACACGCGGGCGGCGAGCGCGTGCATCGCCATGATGTAGCCCTGCGGGCCGAAGCCGCAGATCACCCCGAGGGCGACCGGCGAGATCCTCGACACATGCCTGAACGCCTCGCGCGCGTGAATGTTCGACAGATGCACCTCGGCCACCGGCAGCGGCGCCACGGCGCGGATCGCATCGTGCAGCGCGATCGAGGTGTGCGTGTAGGCGCCCGGATTGATGATCATCCCGGCCGCCTTGTCGCCGGCCTCCTGGATCCAGTCGACCAGAACGCCTTCGTGATTGGTCTGGCGGAACTCGACCTCCAGGCCGAGCGAACCGGCCGTCTTGCGGCAGTCCTCGCCGATCTCGTCCAGCGTCTTGCCGCCATAGATGCCGGGCTCGCGCTTGCCCAGCATGTTCAGGTTCGGCCCGTTGAGGACAAAGATCAGTTTCGCCATGTGGACAGGTTCCATCGCCCGGCTTTCGCGAAGCCGGTCCCTCTATAGTCGGCATATTGCGTGCCGAAAAGAGCGCAAGGCCCAAGCTTTTCTGTCCACAGCGGCGTCCCGCGGCGGCAACAAGGCGCCGGTTGAGCGGAGATCAGCAGGACGCCGTCGCGCAGGCGTCCCTGGCGGCCGACACCTTCTGCGCCAGCGCCTCGTGGCCGAGCGCCCCCGAGATCACGTCCTGGCCGATGATGTAGGCCGGCGTTCCGTTGATCGACAGCTTGTTGGCGAGGTCGTAGGTCTCGTCGAAGCCGGCGGCGATCGCGGGATCCTTCATCGCCTGGCGCAGCGCCGCCTCTTCGATGCCCAACGAGGTCGCGACGCGGATCGCGGCGGCCTCCGTCGCCCGCCCGGAGCTGCCCAGCAGGCGCGTGTGGAACTCGGTGTACTTTTCCGGCGCGAGCGAGCGGAAGGCCATCGACACGACATGCGCCTTCTGGCTGTCGGGGCCGAGGATGGGGAATTCCTTCATGACGAAGCGCAGGTCGGGATTGTCCTCGACCAGCTTCTCCATGTCGCCCAGCGCGTGGCGGCAATAGGTGCAGTTGTAGTCGAAGAACTCGACGACGGTCACCTTGGCGTCCGGGTTGCCGATCAGGCCGTCATACTTGGCGTCGTAGATCTGGCCGGCCGCGTCGCGCAGCGTCTGCCGCAGCGCCGCCTGCTGCTGCTCGGCGTGGCGCGTCTCCAGCGCGGCCTGCGCCTCGACCAGTACGTCCGGGTTGGCGACGAGATAGTCCCGCACGATCCGCTCGATTCCCGCCTTGTCCAGCCCGCCCGCGTCGCGGCTGGCCACCAGCGGCGGCATCGGCTTGTCGGCCGCCGCGTTGCCGGCGACGAAGCCGAAAGCGAGCATGGCGAAGGACACCGCCAGCCCGAGCGTTCCGATCACGAATGCGTTTTTCATGGGTGTTGCCGTCCGGTTGCGGGGTCGTGTGCCGCCTGCTCATTGTGCCTCATCGGCGGGCGATGATCCATCGATTTGCGGCTATTTTCGGGGAGGCTTGAAGTTGATGATGTCCTGCGCCCGCACCCACGGAGGTGAGCCTTTCTTCAGCTTCTGCTGGGAGCGCGCCGCGAAGATCTTGGACTCGCGATACTGTCCCGCCTGGTAATGGCCTTCGGCCGTGGCGAGCTCGGCGAGGCCGACGTCGCCGCTCATGCCGTACGCCTGGGCGAGGTATCGGTAGCCGGTGATCATCTCGGGATCGCGCTCGAGGCCGGTGCGCAGCTCGCCGATCGCCTTCTTCAGCGAATCGGGGCGGCCCTGCGCCAGCAGCGCCTGGCCGTAGCCGATGCGCAGCATGCCGGTCTTGTACGGGTCGAGCGCGACCGCGCTCGCATAGGCCTTGGCCGCGTCGTCGGGTCGCAACGCCTTGATCAGCACGTCGCCGCGCAGCTCGTGCAGATAGGGGTTGCGCGGCTGCGACTTGAGGAGCGCGTCGACCTTGGCGAGCGCGTCGCGCGGGCTGCCGTTGAGATAGGTCACGATCGCGTCGCCATAGAGCGCGGCCGGGCTGCGCAGGTTGCTGCGGAACATGCGCTGGATGGCGCCCTGGCCCTGCGTATAGGCGGCGATCTTGGCGCGCGCCATGTCGTGGCGCAGCTGCAGCGCGGGCGGGTCCTTGACGTCGAAATAGGGGCTCGCCTTGGCGATCGTCTCCAGCGCGCCGATGCGCTCGCGCGGCATCGGATGGCTGACCTGGTAGGGGTCGACCTTGGTGCCCGACAGAACCAGCGCGTTGTCGAAGCGCTTGAAGGTCGCCAGCATGCCCTTGGCCGACTGGTGCGTGGCGTCGAGATAGGTGACGGCGGAGCGGTCGGCGGTGGCCTCTTCGGAGCGCTGGTAGCCGAGCAGGCCGCGGCGGGCGAGCTCCGGCGCGCCCATCGCCAGCCCCGCACCGACCGAGCCGAGGCCCTGCGAGCCGCTCGAGGCGCCGGCGACGCTGACGCCCATGCCGAGCAGCATGCCGACGATGGCGATCGTCTGGAAGCTCGACATCCGCTCCTGCAGCCGCTCCTGGTGGTGGCCGGCGAGATGGCCGGTCTCGTGCGCCAGCACGCCGATGATCTCGTTCGGCGTCTCCGCCGCCATGAGCGCGCCGGTGTTGATGAAGATGCGGCGGCCGTCGACGAAGGCGTTGAAGCTGTCGTCGTTGATCAGCACGACCTGGATGCGCTGCGAGGACAGCCCCGCCGCCTTCAGGATCGGCTGCGCATAGTCGCGCATCAGCGCCTCGATCTCGGCGTCGCGCACTACCGGCACCGACTGCGCCAGCGCCCGCGACGGCTCGAACAGCGCGAAATGCAGCGCCGCGACCAGCGCGAGCAGCCCCCGCAGGAGCCGCGCGCGGATCCGGACGATGGGACTGGTGGCGGTGCGAGACGGCATGGGTCGGACTGGTAGACGAGGGCGCTCGGGCTGAAAAGGCAGGGCAGGATTCCTCCTGAACTTGTGATCGTCACAGCAATCGGGCAATTCTTCGGCGCAGCCGGGCAATTCGGCCCGACGGATCGCCTTTCCAGTCGCATGTCAGTCTCGCTCTCCCGCCGCGGCGCCGCCGAACCCTTTCACGCCATGGACGTGCTCGCCGAGGCCAACCGCCTGCGCGCGGCCGGCCACGACGTCGTCTCGCTCGCCGTCGGCCAGCCTTCCGACCCGGCGCCCCGCGCGGTGCGGGAGGCGGCGGAGCGCGCGCTGCGCGACAGCAATGTCGGCTATACGGACGCGCTCGGCATCGCGCCGCTGCGCAGGGCGATCGCCGCGCACTATCTCGACCACTACGGCGTCGAGGTGCCGCAGGAGCGCATCGCGGTCACCACCGGCTCGTCGGCCGGCTTCAACCTGGCCTTCCTCGCGCTGTTCGACGCCGGCGACCGCGTGGCAATCGCCTCGCCGGGCTATCCGGCCTACCGCAACATCATGCGGGTGCTGGGCATCGACACGGTGGAGATCGAGGAAGGCGAGGAAGGGCACCTGACCGCCGCCGCGCTGGAGGCGGCGCATCGCGAAAAACCGCTGAAGGGCGTGCTGTTCGCCAGCCCCGCCAACCCGACAGGCGCCATCATCCCGGCCGGCGAGCTGCGGGCGATCGTCTCCTTCGCAGCGGCCGCGGGCATCTCGGTGATCTCGGACGAGATCTACCACCGGCTCGCCTACGATGCGCCGGACGTCACCGCGCTGTCGATCGACGGCGACGTCACCGTCATCAACTCGTTCTCCAAATACTACTGCATGACCGGCTGGCGGATCGGCTGGATGGTGCTGCCGCAGGCGCTGGCCCGCCAGGTAGAGCGGATCGCCCAGAGCCTCTACATCTCGCCGCCGGCGGTTTCGCAGGTCGCCGCGGTCGAGGCGTTCGGCGCGACCGCCGGGCTCGACGCCATCAAGCAGCGCTACCGCGCCAACCGCGACCTGCTGATGCGCCGCCTGCCGGAGCTGGGCTTCCGCCTTGCCGCGCCCATGGACGGCGCCTTCTACGCCTATTGCGACGTGTCGCGGCACACCAACGACAGCATGGATTTCGCCCGCCGCATGCTCGCCGAGGCGCATGTCGCGGCGACCCCCGGCATCGATTTCGACACGCGCTCGGGCCACCGCTTCATGCGCATGTCCTATGCGGGCAGCCCGGCCGAGATCGCCGAGGCGCTCGACAGGATTTCCCGCTGGCTGGGATAGGGAGGAAGGCATGGCAGGGTTCGAGGAACGCTTCGCGGTATCGAGCTGGTCGCTGCATCGCCGGCTGGGAACGACCCATCCCCACGATCTCGACAGTGGCGCGGTCGGCCCGGCCCAGCCCACCTATGGCGAGGGCGAGATCGACCTGCTCGACCTGCCGGCGGAGGCGGCCGCCCACGGCATCCGACGGCTGGAAATCTGCTCATTCCACCTGCCGAGCCGCGAGGGAGCTTACCTTTCCGAGCTGCGCTCCGCGCTGGCTGAAGCCGGCGTGACGATGCAGACGCTGCTGATCGAGGCGGGCGATCTGAGCGATCCCCGCACGGCCGCGCGCGATACGGACTGGATCGACGGCTGGATCGGCGTTGCCGAGGAGCTCGGCGCCGAACACGCCCGCATCATCGCCGGCAAGCAGAAGCCCACGCACGAGGCTCTGGAGCTGTCCGCCCGCGGCCTGAACGAACTCGCCCGGCGCCATGCCGGCTCGGCCGTCAGGCTGGTGACCGAAAACTGGTTCGACCTGCTGTCGACGCCCGAACATGTCGACTGGCTGCTCGACGCCACGCAGGGGCGTATCGGCCTGAACGGCGATTTCGGCAACTGGAGCGGGGCGGGCAAGTACGACGCGCTGGCGCGCATCTTCGGACGGGCCTCGATCTGCCACGCCAAGGCGAGCTTCGAGGGCGGCAGGATCGACGCGCGCGACTATGCGCGCTGCGTGGAAGTAGCTGAAAGGGCCGGCTATGCCGGCCCCTACACGCTGATCTTCGACAGCCCCGCGCCGGGGGAGTGGGAGGGCGTGTCCATCGAACGCGCCCTCATAGGCGACCTGCTGGCCGCCTGAGCCTGGAGCCTCAGAAGAAGCTCTTCCGCTGCCACCAGCCGGCCTTGCGCGGCTTGTCGGTCGCCTGTTCGTCCGGCTGCGCCTCGGCGCCCGAGACCGTGACGACGGGCTCGGCCGGGGCGGCCTTGCGCGCCGGCTCCGGAGCGGGTTCCGGCGCCTGCGCGACGGGCTCCGGCGCTGCCGGCTCGGCGCCGACCTCGCCGGTCTCGGCCGCAGGTTCCGTCTTCTTGCGCGAGCGGCGGGCGGGCTTCGGTGCGGCTTCCGCAGCCGCCTCGCCGGTCTCGGCCGCTGGCTCGGCCTTCTTGCGCGAGCGGCGGGCAGGCTTGGCCGCAGGCGCGGCCGGCTCTTCCGCCACCGGCGCAGGCTGGGCCTCGACGGCCTCCGGCTCGGCATCCGCGCCGAGCACTGAGGCTTCCGCCGTCACTTGGACGTCCAGCGCCTGCACGGCCGCGGGCTCGTGGTCGAAGGCTTCGGTTTCGCCGGCCTCGGCGAAACCCTCGCCCTCGGCCTCGTCGCGACGATTGCGGCGTCCGCCGCGCTTGCCGCGCCGGCGCCGCTTGCCCTGGGCGTCGGCGTCCGCCTGCGATGCGGATGCGGCCGCATCCTGCTCGCCGGCCTCGTCGTCGCCCTCGACGGCTTCGCCCTCGTCCTCATGCGCGTCCTCGCCGTCGCCGGCATGGGCCGCGGGGGTCTCGGTATGGCCGTGCTGGCCGTCCTCGCGATCCCGGTCGCGGCCGCGCCGCCGCCGGCGACGCCGCCGCTTGCGCGGCTGGTCGCCATGCTGCTCGGAGCGACCGGCGTCCTCGGCTGCGCTGCGGGGCGCGGTCTCCTCGTCCTCGTCCTCGGCCTCCGCGACGACCTCGTCCTCGTCGTCCTCCGGCTCCAGCGCCGGCGGCTCGATGACGGGGGCTGCGGGCGCATTCGCCGGCCGCTCGACAACGGCGGCCTTGGAGATCGCGTAGTGCGTGGCGCCGACGTTCTCGTCGACCTCGATGGTGATCGTCAGGCCGAAGCGCCGCTCGAGGTCGGCGAGGTTGCTGCGCTTGTGGTTGAGCACGTAGAGCGCGGTCGAGGCCGGCGTCCGCACCGTGATGTGGAACCGGCTGTCCTTGAGCAGGAATTCCTCGATGGCGCGCAGCACCAGCAGCGCGACGGAGGATTCGGAGCGGACATGGCCCGTGCCGCCACAATGCGGGCAGGGCTGCATCGTCGATTCCAGCACCGAGGCGCGGATGCGCTGGCGGCTCATCTCGAGCAGGCCGAAATGCGAGATGCGGCCGACCTGGATGCGGGCGCGGTCGTTCTTGAGATGGTCCTTGAGCCGCTTCTCGACCGACCGGTTGTTCCGGTTCTCCTCCATGTCGATGAAGTCGATGACGATGAGGCCGGCCATGTCGCGCAGGCGGAGCTGCCGGGCGACCTCCTCGGCTGCCTCCAGATTCGTCTGGAGCGCGGTGTCCTCGATCGAGTGCTCGCGCGTCGAGCGGCCCGAATTGACGTCGATGGCGACCAGCGCCTCGGTCTGGTTGATGATGAGGTAGCCGCCCGACTTCAGCGTCACCTGCGGCTGCAGCATCTTGTCGAGCTGCGATTCGACGCCGTAGCGGACGAACAGCGGGACGTTGTCCTTGTAGGGTTGGACCACCTTCGCATGGCTGGGCATCAGCATGCGCATGAAGTCCTTGGCCTCGCGGTAGCCGTCGTCGCCGGCGACCTGGATCTCGTCGATGTCCTTGTTGTAGAGGTCGCGCACCGATCGCTTGATCAGCGAGCCTTCCTCGTAGACGAGGGCTGGCGCCGTCGACTGCAGCGTCAGGCTGCGGACGTTCTCCCACAGCCGCATCAGATACTCGTAGTCGCGCTTGATCTCTGCCTTGGTTCGGCTTTCGCCGGCCGTGCGCAGGATGACGCCCATGCCCTGCGGCACTTCGAGGTCCTTGACGACGTCCTTCAGGCGCTTGCGGTCGGTCGCGTTGGTGATCTTGCGCGAGATGCCGCCGCCGCGGGCGGTGTTGGGCATCAGCACCGAGTAGCGGCCGGCGAGCGACAGGTAGGTGGTGAGCGCCGCGCCCTTGTTGCCGCGCTCCTCCTTGACCACCTGCACGAGCAGGATCTGCCGCCGCTTGATGACTTCCTGGATCTTGTACTGGCGCCGCGGCGCGCGGCGCCGGGTGCGGACCTCCTCGACGGCGTCGTCGGCGCCGACCGATTCGACGTCGTGCGGCTCGCTGCCCGAGCCGTTGACCTCCTCGAGATCGCCGTTGACCGGCAGCGGCTCGGACACGACGTCGCCGCCCGCCTCGTGGGCCATCGATGAGCTGGCCTCGTCCCCGGCGTGGTCGTCGGAGGAATGATCGTCGGACGCATGGTCGTCGGCCTCGCCGGCCGCCTCGTCCTCGTGGAACGCCTCGGCGTGCTCGCCGTCCCCGCCATGCGCATCATGGGAAGCGTCGTCGGACGAGGCCTCGGAGGACGCCTCGTCGTCGCCGGCTTCCTCGCCGGAGGCGCGGGACTGGTGCCTGTCGCCGCCGCGATTGCGGCCGCGACGCCGCCGGCGGCCGCCGCGGCGCTCCTCTTCTTCCTCCTCGTCCTCGGCTTCCGCCGCTTCGGCCTCGGCACGCAGCAGCGCCTGCCGGTCGGCGACCGGGATCTGGTAGTAGTCGGGATGGATTTCACTGAAGGCGAGGAAGCCGTGACGGTTCCCGCCATATTCGACGAAGGCTGCCTGGAGGCTGGGCTCCACCCGCGTCACGCGGGCTAGGTAGATGTTTCCCTTGAGCTGCTTCTTGTCCTGGGACTCGAAGTCGAATTCCTCGATGCGGCTACCGCGGACGACGACGACCCGCGTTTCCTCCGGGTGGGAGGCGTCGATAAGCATTTTGTTCGGCATTATTCTTTGTCTCCCCGGCAGCAGGAAGGGCCGACGCGGACCAACGGGGGCCACGCGCCGAAAGCTTGCATCCTTGTCTGCCGGATAATCTGCGGTCCGCAGGAGCGCCGCCCGCCGCGCCGACAGGTCCGGAAGCGGCCATCATGGCGCGCGTCGATCCGGTCCTTGCCAGCAATTCGCGTTGGGGCATCGCGTGTCCTTGCGGAACCATTCTCCAACCTTCGACCCGCAGGGCGGGCCAGCTATTTCGCTCTTCGCGAACCGGCGCGGGACCGCAGATCCCGGCCGCATTTCCTACGCCAAGGCCTCCACGGAATGGGGAATGCCTTGAAGAAATCTGTCGGATCGCACAATCCGCCGGAGAATTTCCGTGCTCTCTGAAGTATCGTTCGCGTTGACGTCGCAATCGAATCGACACGCCGGGCAGCTTGCGGACATTGCCGTGACCCGGCGTCGCTTTTATGATTTGACGCAACGCATGGCAACCCCCCGCGCGACGGAGGCAAAAGGGCACCCGGCCTCCGAAACATTTGATTAACCATACCGGGCTACGCAGGCGGGATGGATTTGGCCCGGACAGGGCGCGCGAGGAGATCGGTCGGCAACATGCGGGCGCGCGACGCGAAGGCAGCCGCAGGGGCGGGCGGGGCGTGGACCACGCAACCCTTCGCCGCGCGGGCCGTCGCGTTCCTCCTCGCCCTGCTGGCGCTCGCGGGCCCGCTCGCCGCGGCCGAGGCCGCCAAGCCCATCAAGGCCTACGACTACAAGATGGCCGGCGACGCCAGCCGCGTCCGCCTCGTGCTCCAGCTCGACGGCGAGCCGCAGCCGCGCTGGTTCCAGCTCCGCGCCCCGCACCGGCTGGTGATCGACCTGCCCGGCACGCGGCTGGCGATCGACCCCGCCGAGGCCACCCCGCGCGGGCTGGTGAGCGGCGTCCACTACGGCAAGCTCGACGATTCGGACTCGCGGATCGTCATCGCCTCGAAGGGACCGTTCCTCGTCGAGGGGGTCGACGTGCAGGCCAACGAGGCCTCGCCGGGCTACAGGATGATCGTCGACCTCGTCGCCTCGACCGAGAAGGCCTTCCAAGCCGCGCTCGCCGACCAGATGGCCACCACCGGCTCCACCCAGTCGACGCCGAAGGGCGACCGGGTCGTCCATTCCGGCGCGGCCGAGGCACCGAAACCCTTCACCATCGTCATCGATCCCGGCCATGGCGGCATCGACAGCGGCGCCGAGGGCGTCAGCGGCACGCTGGAGAAGACCGTCACGCTGTCTTTCGCCAGGGAGCTGAAGGCGCGGCTCGAGCAGGGCGGCCGCTTCGTCGTCCACCTGACGCGCGACAACGACGTATTCCTGCGCCTCGACGAGCGGGTCAGGGTCGCGCGCCAGTACGGGGCGAACCTGTTCATCTCGATCCATGCCGACACGATCCGCTATCCCGCGATCCGCGGCGCCACGGTCTACACCGTGTCGGACCAGGCGTCGGACGCCGAATCGGCGGCTGTCGCGGCCCGCGAGAACCTCTCCGACGAGCTTGCCGGCATGTCGATCGAGGACGCCAACCACGAGGTCTCCGACATCCTGATGGATCTCGTGCGCCGCGAGACGCATACCTTCTCGATCCGCTTCGCGCGCACCCTGGTGGACGCGCTCTCCAACAGCATGGAGCTGATCAAGAACCCGCACCGCCATGCCGGCTTCCGCGTGCTCAAGGCGCCGGACGTGCCCTCGGTGCTGGTCGAGCTCGGCTACCTGTCGAACGCGCAGGACGAGACGCTGCTGAAGGACGAGGCCTGGCGGGCCAAGGCGGTGGGCGACGTCGCCGCCGCCATCGAGACGTTTGCCGGCGCGAGGCTCGGCAGCGGCAAGTGAAACGCCGGCGCCGGCCCTTGCGGGCCGCTCCGAATCGTTGCACCGAGACAACAGCTCGGGCGCATATCGAACTTATTCGCGGCCCTGCCGCAATTTGCCCACAACCGCGCGTGAGGTAGGGGGCGACCCGGATCGGAATGCGGCATCCGCCATCCCTGGAAGGCCCCAAAGGAAGGCCACGTCCCGTCCGTGCACTGGAGTGGGCATGATAAGGCTTCTGGGATATTTCTTCGGCATCGGCGTGATGCTGGCGCTCGTGGTGGCGGCGGGCGTCGCCCTCTACATCGGCGAGGTCGCCAAGGACCTGCCCGATTACGAGGTGCTGGCCAAGTACGAGCCGCCGGTGACGACGCGCGTGCACGCCTCCGACGGCGCGCTGATGGCCGAGTTCGCGCGCGAGCGGCGCCTCTACATCCCGATCCAGGCCGTACCGGACCGCGTCAAGGCCGCCTTCCTCTCGGCCGAGGACAAGAATTTCTACAGCCACCCCGGCATCGACGTGATCGGCCTCGGCCGCGCCGTCGTGAACAACGTCACGACCGGCAGCATGCAGGGCGCCTCGACCATCACCCAGCAGGTCGCGAAGAACTTCCTGCTCAGCTCGGACCAGACGGTCGAGCGCAAGGTGCGGGAAATGCTGCTCTCGTTCCGCATCGAGCACGCCTATTCCAAGGACCGTATCCTCGAGCTCTACCTCAACGAGATCTATTTCGGCTTCGTCTATGCTGGGCAGGGCGCCTTCGGCATCGCCGCGGCGGCGCTCACCTATTTCGACAAGTCGGTCAACGAGCTGACGGTGGCCGAGGCAGCCTATCTCGCGGCGCTGCCGAAGGGCCCGTCCAACTATCATCCGTTCCGCCACACCGACCGTGCGATCGAGCGCCGCAACTGGGTGATCGACCAGATGCACGAGAACGGCTACATCTCGGCGGATGAGGCCCAGAAGGCCAAGGCCAGCCCGCTCGGCGTGACGCCTAGACGGGGCGGCACCTACCTGTTCGCCGGCGAATATTTCACCGAGGAGGTGCGCCGCCAGCTCATCGCCCGCTACGGCGAGGAGGCGCTCTACGAGGGCGGCCTGTCGGTGCGCACCACGCTCAACCCCAAGCTGCAGCTCATCGCCCGCACCGCGCTACAGCACGGGCTGGAGAAATACGACACGCTGCGCGGCTATCGCGGCCCGATCACCACCATCGACGTCGCCGGCGACTGGGGCAAGCCGCTGTTCGACGTCAAGAGCCTCGACGACGTGCCCGAATGGAAGGTGGCCGTGGTGCTCGGCGTCGACGACAAGGGCCTGCAGATCGGCCTGAAGCCGAATGCGCAGGTCTCCGGCGCCATCGGCGACAAGCGCGAGGAAGGCACCGTCGCGCTTGCCGACATGAGCTGGGCGCTGCGCCACAAGGTCGACGGCAAGCTGGTCAAGGCCAAGTCGCCGGCCGACGTGCTGAAGCCGGGCGACGTCGTCTATGTCGGCGCCAAGGCCGACGAACCGGGCGCCTACGCCCTGCACCAGGTGCCGGAGATCGGCGGCGCGATGGTGGCGATGGATCCCCACACCGGCCGCGTGCTGGCGCTGGTCGGCGGCTTCTCCTATTCGGCATCCGAGTTCAACCGCGCCACGCAGGCCTATCGCCAGCCCGGCTCGTCCTTCAAGCCGATCGTCTACTCGGCCGCGCTCGACAACGGCTACACGCCGGCCTCCGTGGTGCTCGACGCGCCGATCCGCATCGTCCAGGGCAACCAGGTCTGGGAGCCGAAGAACTATGGCGGCGAGTCCGGCGGCCCCTCGACGCTGCGCACCGGCATCGAGCGCTCGCGCAACCTGATGACGGTGCGGCTGGCCAACGACATGGGCATGAACCTCGTCGTCGAATATGCCGAGCGCTTCGGCGTCTACGACAAGCTGCTGCCCTACCTGCCGATGGCGCTGGGCTCCGGCGAGACGACGGTGATGCGCATGGTTTCGGCCTATGCGGTGATGGCCAATGGCGGCAAGCAGATCAAGCCGTCGCTGATCGACCGCATCCAGGACCGCTACGGCAAGACCGTGTTCAAGCACGACGAGCGGAGCTGCGAGGGTTGCGTGACCGACGGCTGGAAGGACCAGGCCGAGCCGCAGCTCATCGACAATTCCGAGCAGGTGCTCGATCCGATGACGGCCTACCAGATCACCTCGATGATGGAGGGCGTGGTCAGGCGCGGCACCGGCGCCACGATCGGCGAGCTCGGCTATCCGCTGGCCGGCAAGACCGGCACCACCAACGACGAGAAGGACGCCTGGTTCATCGGCTATTCGCGTGACCTCGTGGTCGGCGTCTTCATGGGCTACGACCAGCCCAAGCCGATGGGTCACGGCTCGACCGGCGGCGGCCTCGCCGCGCCGATCTTCAAGGAATTCATGTCGGTGGCGCTGAAGGACAACCCGCCGACCGAGTTCCCGGTGCCGGCCGGCATGAAGCTGATCTCGGTCGACCGCAAGACCGGGATGCGCAGCAATCCGGGCGCGCCGGGCTCGATCGTAGAGGCGTTCAAGCCCGGCACCGGCCCGGCCGACAGCTACTGGGTGATCGGTATGGGCGACGACCTGTCGGCCGGCAGCGGCGAGCTGCTCTCGCCCGCCGCCAGCCAGGCGATCACGACGGGCGGCGGCGGCCTCTATTGAGGCCTGCGCCGCCGCTGGCGGCGGCCGTGGGCGGATCGAAGATCCGGTTCAGCGTCCACGTCACCGCCGCGATCGCCAGCCCCGGCCAGATCGTCAGCATCGGCCGGTCGAAGACGAACATCCGGTATTCGTAGAGCATCGAGCCCCAGTCCGGCTTCGACGGATCGGCGCCGAGCCCGATGAAGGCGAGCGAGGCATAGGCGATCACCGACTGGCCCGCCTGGCTGCCGACATAGGCGAAGATCAGCGGCAGCGTGTTGGGCAGGACGTGGCGCAGCATGAGCCGCAGTCGCGCCGCGCCGAGCGCGGTCGCCGCCAGCACGAAGGGCTGGCCGAGCACGCGGTGCGTCAGGGCGTTGGAAAACAGCGCGTAGGGGCCGACGCCGGCGAGCCCGAGCGCCACACCCGCCGTCAGCGGCGACAGGCCGAACAGTGCCGCGGCCGTCAGCGCCCACACCAGCGTCGGCACCACGATGAACAGCTCTGCGCCGCGCAGGATCAGGCGTTCGCGCCAGCCGCCGAGGATGGCGGCGATGGTCCCCAGCGCCGAGCCGCCGGCAAGCCCGATGGCTCCGACGATGACGACCACCAGCCCGGTGCGCCATGCCGCCACCAGCATGCGCGAGGCGAGGTCGCGGCCCAGATGGTCTGTGCCGAGCGGGTGCGACAGCGAAGGTGCCGCATGGCGCGCCAGCATGTCGACCGCGTCCGGGTCGTGCGGCTGCCAGACCGCTCCGGCCAGAGCGAGGGCCGCCAGAGCGACCGCGAGGACGGCTCCGCGCCGCATGCGGAAAAAGGTCACGACTGGCTCTCGCGCCAGCGCGGGTCGAGCCTGCGCACGGCGAGCTCGATCGCCCCGTTGACCGCCAGCATCCACACCGCGACAACCATGACGTAGGCCTGCAGCACGAAGAAATCGCGCGCGCTGATGCTCTGCACGAGGAACTGGCTGATGCCGGGCAGGCCGAACAGCACCTCCAGCGCCGCCGTGGTGCCGATCGCCCAGCCGGCTTCCGAGCGCACCGCCGACAGCATCGCGTAGATCGCGCCGCGATGGCCGTGGCGCCACAACGCCCGGCGGCGGTCGAGGCCCTTGGCGAGTGCGGTGCGGAAATGCGGCTGGCCGGTCTGCTCGATCAGGTCGCGGCGGTAGACCCGGGCGAACATGCCGGCCGAGTGCAGCGCCACGAGCCCGGCGGCCAGCAGCACGATCGTCGGCCCGCCCGAAAAGGGCTGGATCACCCGCAGCTTGACGCCCAAAACCCAGACGAGCACGAGCCCGAGCCAGAACGCGGGCACGGCCTGCACGGTGACGGCGAGCAGCCGGCTGGCGCGGTCGGCCGCTCCTTCGGGCCTGAGCGCGGCGGCGAAGCCGATCGGAACCGCCGCCACGCAGGCGAACGCGAGCCCGCCGAGGCCGATCGACAGCGACAGCGGCAGCCGCGCGGCGAATTCGGCAAGCACCGGCTCGCCGGTGCGGAAGGTGCGGCCCCAGTCGCCGGTGACGAAGCCTGCGAGCCAGCGCAGGTAGCGGGCGGGCAGGGGGCCATCCAGCCCCCATTGCGCCCGCAGCCCGGCTATCGTCTCCGGGTCCGCCGGCAGGTTCCACGCCCGGATCGCGATCATCACCGGATCGGACGGCATGAACGCGATCACGAGGAAGGCGAGCGCGGAGACCGCCAGCAGGCTGGCGGCCGCGCGCAGGCCGATGGCGAGGACGTGCCGGCCCAAGGACTGGTGGCTACCGCGTCTCGCCCATCTCGGCGCGGATCACATGGTAGTCCGATCCCCAGGGCTCGTAGTTGGCCAGCCGCTTCGACAGGCCGACATGCCATTCGGGCGAGACGAGGAAGCTGGTGGGTACGTCCTCGAACAGCTTCTCCTGCGCGGCGAGCGCGATTTTTGCGCGCGCGTCGGCGTCTGCCGTCCTGGCGAAGCCGTCGATGATGGCGTCGAAATCGGCGTTTGCGTAGCGAGCGTAGTTGAGCGGCGCGCCGCCGCGCAGCATCGAGTTGAAGAAGAAGGCCGGGTCGCCGCTGGGGGCCGTGTGCTGCGCCCACAGCAGGATGTCGAAGTCGCCGCTTGTCGCGACCTCGCCGACATTCTCCGCCACCTGCGTGTCGAGTGCGACGCCAATCTTGGCGAGGTCGGCCTTGAGCACCGGCAGCATGGTGACGAGGTCCGGCCGCAGCGGGTAGGCCACGGCCGTCAGCCGCAGCGCCTTGCCGTCCCTGGTCCGCACGCCGTCGCTGCCGGCCGCCCAGCCGGCCTCGTCGAGCAGGCTGGCGGCCTTCGCGGCGTCCGTCGGGCGCGCGTCCTTCGGCGCGAACGGGAAATAGGGGGCGAAGGCGCCGGTCGCCGGCTCACCGCCATTGATGGCGGCGACGAGCTGGGCGCGGTCGACCGCGAGGTCGATCGCCTGCCGCACCTTCACGTCGGCGAGCGCCGGCCGCTCGGTGTTGAGGAAGCCGTAATACTGGTAGCCGACCGTGAACGACTTGACCGTCAGGTCCGGGCTGGCCTTCAGCCGCGACAGGCTCTCGGCCGGCAGGCCGAAGGCGAGGTCGAGCTCGCCCGCCTCGAAGGCGAGCGCCATCGTCTGCGCGTCGCCGAACTTGCGCAGCACGACCGGCGCGCGGCCGGCGGCGCCGGGATAATGGGCGTTGGGCGTCAGGTCCAGATGCGAGTCCGGCGCGAGCGCGGCGATCGCGTAGGGGCCGGTGAAGACGGGCGCGCCGTCCGCGCCCAGCGTGTAGGCGATCAGTGGCCATTCGGCGAACAGCGCGGCGATGACGGGCACCGGCTTCTCGGTCGTCACCTTCAACGTGAGGTCGTCGACCGCCGCGAAGGTCAGCTTGCCGCCGGTGGCCGCCGCCGCCTTGCTCTGCGCGAAGGTGTTGTCGAAGCCCTTGGCGAGTGCTGCGGCGGTCACCGGCGCGCCGTCGGAGAAGAAGTGGCCGGCCGCGAGCTTCACCGTCCATTCGAGGTCGCCGGTGCGCTCGGCGCTTTCGGCCAGCTCGGGCACCAGCCTGCCGTCCCTGTCGACGGTGAACAGCGTCTCGCCGACGCCGTGGCTGACCAGCGCCCAGCCGGCCGAGCCCTTGGTCGGGTCCGTGCTGCCGACGAGGAAGGTGGCGCCGACGCGCAGCGCGTCCTGCGCCAATGCGTGGCTGGCGAGCGCGAGCGCGCCGGCCGCGACGACGAAGCCGGCAAGGGCCGATCTGGTGAAGTGACGCATGGTTTCTCCTATGTTTCGGTTTTCGGGGATGGGGTGCCGCGCAGGCGTTGCTTGCGGCCGGTGGGGCGGTAGGCGAAGTCCTCGACGACCTCGCCGCCGAGCAGGTGCTCCTCGACGATACGGTCGACGGCGGCTTCGGTGACGCCGCCGTAGTAAGTGCCTTCCGGGAAGACCTGCATGACGGGCGCGAGGCTGCACGGGCCGAGGCATGTGCTCTTGGCCGTCATCGTGCCGTCGCCGGCGATCCGCAGCTTGCGCCGCTCCTGCTCGTTGCGCAGGTGGCCCCAGATCGCGTCGGCGCCGGCCGAGTTGCAGGAGGGGCCGTTGCAGACCAGCACGCGACGCTTCTGCGCCGGCACCAGCGACGCCTCCGGCAAGGCGTCCGTGGCCGGGGCGATCGGCAACTCGGCTGCCGCGCCGCGCACGAGGCTCGCCAGCAGCGTCTCGAAATGCAGGCTCTGGGTCATGTCGCGGGCCAGATGCAGGCGCGGCCACCCGCCCGGCGTCTCCGCCTGCCAGCGCCGCAGCGAGCGCGTCATCCAGTTGAGGAAGCTCGGCTCCACCGGCAGCATCAGCGGCACGATCAGGACGGCAGGGTAGCCGGCCTTGCGCAGCGCCAGCAGCGCCTCGCGCAGCGACGGCGTGCCCTGCTCGGCGAAGCAGAAGGTGGCGTGCTCAACGCCCGGCAGCAGGCCCGCCATGCGGGCGAGGCGCTGCATGTCCCGGTGCGGTGCGGCGGCGAAGGCGTAGCGCGCGACGAGCAGCACTGCCTTGCCCGGCGCGTCTGCCGGGTTCGGCGCTGGCTGGATCGACTTCGGAGCCTTGTCCCGCAAATGAAAAATCCCCGACCTGATGCGGACGGGGAGCGGGAAACGTGGCCTTGCAGGACGGCGACAGGACCGGCTGCGACAGCGCGCGCTCCTGTGGCACACCCCGACCACGGAACCCTATGAGGTCAGGCAGGTCTCCTGGCTCGCGGGTCTCGGCTGCTTCGCCCGTCTTCCCGGCCCCGAAAGGCCAGTGACGAAAATCGGCAAAGCGGCTCGCCGCTTACAGTTGCGGGTCAGCTCCGGCTTTCCCTCATTGGAGAGGCACCGGATTCCCTCTTAGCTTCCCTTCCGGATCAACCGGAAGGGAAGAACCTTGACCGCCGCAGACGATAGACGCGAAAGGCGGCCTGTCAATCCCGTCGGTGATTGGATTCAGCGGCCGAGGCGGAACACCGCGCTGCGGCTTTACATGCCGGGCGCGCCTCCCTATGTTCCGCGCCGATTGCAGCCCCCTTTGCCCGAGAGGAACGACATCCGGCATGCGCACGGAAACCGAGACGCTGGTCGACGAAATCAAGCAGGCGATCGCCCTGCTGAGGAGGCATCTTTGACTGGGATCAGGCGGTAAAGCGGCTTGATTACCTGAACATGCGCGCGGAAGACGCCGCGCTGTGGAACGATCCGGCCGAAGCGCAGAAGCTGATGCGCGAGCGGCAGAACCTCGAAGACAACATCACCGCCATCCGCGGCCTGACGCGCGCGCTCGACGACAATGTCGAGCTGATCGCGATGGGCGAGGAGGAGGGCGACCAGGCGATCGTCGCCGATGCGGAAGCCGCGATCCGTTCGCTCGCCGGCGAGATCCGCGCCCGCCAGGTCGCGACGATGCTGTCGGGCGAGGCCGACGCCAACGACTCCTATCTCGAAATCCATGCCGGCGCCGGCGGCACCGAGAGCCAGGATTGGGCCAACATGCTGCTGCGCATGTACACCCGCTGGGCCGAGCGCCGCGGCATGAAGGTCGAGGTGCTGGAGATGCACGACGGCGAGGAGGCCGGCATCAAGTCGGCCACCATCCTCGTCAAGGGCGAGAGCGCCTATGGCTGGCTGAAGACCGAATCGGGCGTGCACCGGCTGGTGCGCATCTCGCCCTACGATTCGAACGCGCGGCGCCACACCTCCTTCGCCAGCGTCTGGGTCTATCCGGTGGTCGACGATTCGATCGAGATCGTGATTCCCGATTCCGACGTGCGCATCGACACCTACCGTTCGTCGGGCGCCGGCGGCCAGCACGTCAACACGACCGATTCGGCCGTCCGCATCACCCACATCCCGACCGGCATCGCTGTCGCCTGCCAGGCCGAGCGCTCGCAGCACAAGAACCGCGCCAAGGCGTGGGAGATGCTGCGCTCGCGGCTCTACGAGGAGGAGCTGAAGAAGCGCGAGGCGGAAGCCAACGCGACCGAGGCCTCCAAGACCGACATCGGCTGGGGCCACCAGATCCGCTCCTACGTGCTGCAGCCCTACCAGCTCGTGAAGGACCTGCGCACCGGCGTCGAGAGCACCAGCCCTTCGGACGTGCTCGACGGCGACCTCGACGAGTTCATGGAGGCAGCGCTCGCCCACCGCATCGAAGGCGGCGCCGGCGAGGCGGTGGCGGACATCGAATAGGGCCGGAGATGGCGGGCGCCGGCCGCAGCACCGAGGTCTCGGTCGTCGTCGACGCTCCGGCCGGGCGCGTCTACGCCGCTTTCGTCGATCCGGAGGCCGTCGTCCGCTGGCTGCCGCCGGGCTCGATGACCGGCACGGTCCACCGCTTCGAGCCGCGCGAGGGCGGTGCGTTTTCGATGTCGCTGCGCTACACGCAGCGCGACGGACGACCCGAAGGGAAGTCCGATACCGACACGGTCGAGGGCACCTTCGCCCGGCTGGTGCCGGACAGGCTGGTCGTGTGGGAGACGCGCTTTGCCGCTACCGATCCCGCCTATGCGGGAAAGATGACGATCACGACTACCCTCGAGCCGCTGGGCGAGCGAACCCGCGTGACCATGCGCTGCGACGGCATCCCCATCGGCGTACGCCTCGAGGACAACGAGGCCGGCACGCGCGAATCACTGGAGCATCTCGCCGGCTATCTTGCCGGGCGGAGAGCCTAGAGCAGCTCGGCGATCTTCTTGCCGGCGCGGATGATGCGCAGCGGGTCGATGGCCACGCCGTTGCGCCGCACCTCGTAGTGCAGGTGCGGTCCGGTCGAGCGTCCGCTCGATCCGGTCTGGCCGACCGCGCTGCCGTATTCGACGCGGTCGCCGACCTTCACCAGGACCTTCGACAGATGGCCGTAGCGCGTCGCCATGCCGTCGCCGTGGTCGACCTCGACCATGCGGCCGTAGCCGCCATACCAGCCGGCCTTGACCACCGTGCCCGCGCCGGTGGCGCGCGCGACATTGCCGTAGGGGACGCGGAAATCGACGCCGGCATGGAGCGCTGGAGTGCCGAGCAGCGGGTCGCGCCTGACCCCGAAGGTGGAGGAGATGGCGAAGCTCGGCGCCGGGTTGTGGATGGGCGCCGACAGCGCGACCTTCTTGACGTTTTCCAGCCGAGCCAGCGCCTCGTCCAGCTCGCGCACGCGCGTGTCGAAGCTCGACTTGTCGTCGAGCGCGATCAGCGGCCCGCCGATGCCGGTCTTGCCGTCCTGGCGGTCCGGGTCGAGGCCGATCGCTTCGAGCGCGTCGGCGATCGCGTCGGCGGTGCGGTCGGCGTCCGCCGCGAGCGTCGTCACGCGGTCGATCTGCTCGGTCTCGATGGTGCGCAGCGAATTGTTGATGGCCGAGAACAGGCGGTCGGCCTTGTCGGCGTTGGAGAGCGCGTCGGCGGTCGCGCTGCGCGTCGTCCAGAAGGCGAAGTCGGGCGCGGCTGACGCCAGCGAGGCGGGGGCCGTTGTCGGCGCGATCTCGACGCGCTGGTCGGGCTTGGCGGCTTCCTCCGCCGGGGCCGCGGCAGGCGCCGCCGCTGGCAGCTCGCTTTCGGCACGTTCGAGGATCGGGCTCAGCCGGCCGTGCCGTCGCGAGAGCTGCGACTGGCGCTGCAGAAGCTCCGAGACCTTGGTCTCCATGAGCTGCTGGTCGAGGAGCTGGCGGCTGGTGATGCGGTCGACCTGCGCGCGCAGCGCCGCGATGCGGTCCTCGTAGTCCTGCTGGACGCGGGCCTGGCGGGCGATCGAGGCGCCGATCAGGTCGTCGCGCAGCACGAGGTAGGACGTGGCGAGCAGATAGCCGATGGCGACGGCCGACAGTGCCGAGCCGAGGCAGGCGACCAGCCAGGGACGGACCGTGAAGTGCCGTATCTGGTCGCCGCGCGCGATGATGACGGTGTGCGGCTCCCGGCGTTTGCCGAATACGGCGGATGCTCTGGTCTGCTGCAATTCCGGCCACCCGAACTGACAAGCGTTTCGGATGCCGATTACACATCGTTAGGGTTAACAAAGCTTTTGCGGGAGCCGCGATGCCGCGGAAATTCCGGCGAGGCGCGGGTTCCGCTCAGCCCCTGGCGGCCTTCAGCTCCTTGGCCGCCTGCAGCACCTCCTCGGCGTGGCCGGCGACCGAGACGCGCGGCCAGACCCGGGTGATCCGCCCGTCCGCGTCGATCAGGAAGGTGGTGCGGATGACGCCCATGTACTTGCGGCCGAACATCGTCTTCTCGCCCCAGACGCCGTAGGCCTCGAGCGCGGCGTGCTCCTCGTCGGAGACGAGGTCGACCGAGAGCCCGTGCTTGGCCTTGAATTTGTCATGTTTCTTTGGGCTGTCGGGGGAGACGCCGACGATGGCCACGCCCGCGCGCGCGAATCGGCCGGCGAGCGCCGAGAAGTCGATCGCCTCGGCCGTGCAGGCGGTGGTGTCGTCCTTGGGGTAGAAATAGAGGACGACGGGCCGCCCGCGCAGGTCCGACAGCCGCAAGGTGCCGCCGCCATCCCTGGGAAGCTGGAAATCCGGCGCGGGCGCGCCGGGAGCGAGGATGGAAGGTTGCATGCGCATCGTCCTGGCCTTTGAAATACGCGGCGGAGTTATAATGTCGAACGGGGATTCGTCCATCGTCCCCAGAAAGCTTTTGCAGCCGGCCGGACCGAGGTGACGCTGAAGCACGAGAAGATCAGATTCAGGCGCGGCGAGATCGCCGAGCTGCACACCTATCCTTCGGCGCTCGATCAGCCGAAGGGTCACGTGCGGCTGCGTCGCGTCTACGGCTTCGGCCGGCTGGTCTCGATCGCCGCGATCGCGATCGCCGGCCTGTGCGTGCTGCTGGTCGCGGCCGTGTTCGTCATCGGCAGCTTCGGCTTCAGCAGCGACCGCCTCCGCGACGAGGCGCAGGCGGCGATCTCGCGGCTGGCCGGCCAGCCGCTCGAAACCAGGCTCGGGCCGGCCCGCATCTCGCTCGACCATGCCCGCCTCGTCGCGCTCGACCTGCAGGGCGTCGAGATCGGCTCCGGCGACGGCAGCGCGCCGCACATCCGCGCCGGCACCCTGCGCTTCGGCCTGCACGTGATGCCGCTGCTGTCGGGCCGCATCGAGCTCGGCAGCGCCGCGCTCTCGGACGCCGAGATCGACCTCGCGGCATGGCGGGGCGAGGCCGGCGGCGACTGGCGCAAGGCGCTCGGCGGCGACGACGGAATCATAGATGCCGACGAGCTGCTGGCCGTGGTGTTCGGCGAGGTGCATGCCGCGCTCGATTCGATCAGCCCGTCCGGCGCCGGCTCGTTCCGGCTCGACAATGTCGAGCTGCGCCTGCCGGCCGGATTGCCGGTGAGCACGGTGCACGTGGCCAGCGCCAGCGTCGTCAAGGACCGGCGCGGCAGGCTGAAGGTCGAGGGCGAGCTCGACGCCGACGGCCAGCGCCTGACGGTGGACGGCGAGGCCTCGCGGCCCGATGCCGGCCACGAGGGCGCCGCGTTCACGCTCAAGCTCGCCTCGGCGCCGACCGGCAAGCCGGTGCCGCAAGCCGAGCGCGCAGATCCCGACGGACCCTATTTCTGGCCGGGCTCGTTCGAGCTTGCGCTCGCCGGCGACCAGGCCGCGAATGCGGGCAAGGGCGAGATCTCCGCGCAGGTCGGCTTCTCCGGCACCCAGCTCAAGTTCCGCCGCAGCGGCACGGTCGAGGCGGGCGGCAAGGCCTCGCTGATGCTCGCCGGCGGGTCCGGCAAGATCGAGTTCTCCCGCGTCGAGGTGGACACCGGCCGCTCCCGCCTCGTCTTCTCGGGCGCCGTCGGGCCGCAGCCGGGCGACGGGGAGGGGGAGCTCGCGCCGTTCTACCGCTTCGAGCTGGTCAGCAACAATTCCGTGCTTGCCCCGGCCGACGCCAACGAGCCGCCGCTGCGCGCGGTCGTGCGCGTCTCCGGCCGCATATCGGACGACTGGCAGCGCTTCGTGGCGCCGGAACTGGTCGTGCGCACGGATCAGGGCGAGGTAGTCGGCTCCGCCTCGCTGGAGCTCGCCGGGTCGCAGACGCCGGCGGTCGGTCTGGCGATCGCGGTCTCGAAGCTGCCGGTCGGCTACGCCAAGTCGGTATGGCCATGGTTCGCCGCGCCCGGCGCGCGCGAATGGGCGCTCGCCAACGTGTTCGGCGGCGTCGTCGAGAACAGCCGGCTCGTGCTCGACGCGCAGCCGGGTAGCCTCGGCGAGGGCAAGCAGCTCTCGCCCGACGAGATCTCCGGCCATTTCGAGGTGCGCGGCGCCCGCTTCGACGTCACCGGCACCATCCCGCCGGTGCGCGACGCCGTCGGCGCCATCGACTTCAAGGGCACCGATGTCGACATCACGCTCGCCTCGGGCACGGTCTTCATGCCCAGCGGCCGCACGCTGGCCGCGCGCGACGGCACGTTCAGGATCGCCAACGCCCACCTGCACCCGCTGATCGGCGACCTCGACATCCAGATCGAAGGCAAGGCCGCGGCGGTCGCCGAGATGGGCTCCTACGACCCGATCGACATGGAGCGCTTCATCGACCTCGAGCCCAAGTCGCTGAGCGGCGACGTGACGGGCGAGGTCGAGGCGCGGATACCGCTGGAGCGCGGGTCCGAGCTGAAGGACCTCAACTGGCGGGTCGACCTCGCCTATACCGGCCTGTCGATCGACAAGCCGTTCGAGGGGCAACTCGTCACCGAGGCGAAGGGCACGATCTCGGCGCGGCCCGACAGGGCCCTGATCCAGGCGACGGCAAAGCTCAACGACGTTCCGGCCGAGATCTCGCTGAGCGAGCCGCTGCAAGGCGGCGCGAAGCGCTCGCTGACGGCGCGGCTGCATTTCGACAATGCCGCGCGCGAGAGGCTGCTGCCCGGCCTGTCGTCGGTGGTGAGCGGTCCCTTCGTGGTCGAGCTGGAGGCGCTGGGCGAGGGGCGCCAGAAGGTCGAGGTGGACCTGGCCGACACCACGCTCGCTTTGCCCTGGCTGGGCTGGAGCAAGGGAGCCGGCGTGGCGGCGCGCGCCAGCTTCGTGCTGTCGTCGAAGGACGCGGTCACGCGGCTCGCCGACTTCAGGCTCGACGGCTCCGGCTTCGGCGCGGCGGGCGACCTCACCGTCGACGACGACGGGCTGGCCGGCGCCCAGTTCTCGCGCTTCGCGCTCAACCGCGGCGACGACGCCCGCGCCTCGATCGAGCGCAGGCGCGGCGGCTACATGATCTCGGTCAGCGGCAAGTCGCTCGACGCGCGGCCCTTCATCCGCCGCTTCGGCGACCTGACCGGCGCCAAGCCCGCCAAGTCGTCCGACCCGGACGTCGACATCTCGCTCGACGCCCGCATCACGGAGATGGGTGGCTTCCACGACGAGGTGCTGAAGGACGTCAAGCTCGCCTATTCGGCGGCCGGCACGACCGTGGGCGGCATCCGCGCCTCGGCGACAACGCGCACTGGCGCGCGCGTCACCGTGGTCGACGCCACCGCCGGCAGCGGCCGCAAGGTCGAGGCGCAGGCCGGCGACATCGGCGCCGTGCTGCGTTTCCTCGACGTCTACGAGAACCTCCACGGCGGCACCGCGACGCTGTCGCTGTCGGGCGCTGCCGACGGGCCGCTCGCCGGCCAGATCGACGTCCGCAACTTCGCGATCGTCAACGAGGCGCGGCTGCAGTCGATCGTCAGCAAGCCGCCGCCCGGCGCCGACCGCTCGCTCAACCAGGCGGTGCGGCGCGATCTCGACGTGTCGCAGGCGAAGTTCGAGCGCGGCTTCGCGCGCGTCGAGAAGGGCGCGGACTATCTCTCGGTGTCGGACGGGGTGGTGCGCGGGCCGACAATCGGCAGCACCTTCCAGGGGAAGGTGTTCGACGGCGACGGCAACATGGCGATCACCGGCACCTTCATGCCGGCCTACGGCCTGAACCGCATCTTCGGCGAGATCCCCATCCTCGGCCAGATCCTCGGCAACGGCCGCGACCGCGGCCTGATCGGCATCACCTTCAAGCTGAGCGGCAAGACCTCGGAGCCGCAGCTCGCGATCAACCCGCTGTCGATCGTCGCGCCCGGCATCTTCCGCTCGATCTTCGAGTATCGGTGATGGCGCAACCGCTCCGCGTCGGCGACCGGGTCCTGGCGGAAGGCGACCTGCACGGCACCATCGTCGTCGACATAGATGCGGTCGAGGCCGTCGACGGCTTCGTGGCGGCCGACTGGACGTATCTCGGCAAGGGGTTGATGGTCGAGACCGACGAGATCGGTCTGGTCCACTACGAGAACCGCGATGACGTCGTGCCCTTGCAGGACGACTGATCAGCCCGCGCGCACGAGAACGTGCTTCTTCTTGCCCATCGACAGCTTGATGACGCCGTCGCCGGTCATGTCGGCCGCGCCGACGACGAGGCGGTCGTCGGAGACCGGCCGGTCGTTGACGCGCACGCCACCGCCCTGGATCTGGCGACGCACCTCGCCGTTGGAGGCCGCCAGCCCCGCCCGCACGAACAGCGCCAGCACGCCGATGCCGGCTTCAAGCTCGGCCGCCGGCACGTCGATCGACGGCAGGCTTTCGGCCATCGCGCCTTCCTCGAAGGTCTTGCGCGCCGTCTCGGCGGCAAGCTCGGCCGCCGCGCGGCCGTGCACGATGGCCGTTGCCTCGGTCGCCAGCACCTTCTTGGCTTCGTTGATTTCCGAGCCGCCCAGCGCCGCCAGCCGCGCGATCTCGTCCAGCGGCAGGCGGGTGAAGATTTTCAGGAAGCGCTCGACGTCGGCGTCCTCGGTGTTGCGCCAATATTGCCAGAAGTCGTAAGACGAAAACAGGTCGCCGTTCAGCCACACTGCGCCCTTGGCCGACTTGCCCATCTTGGCGCCGGAGGAAGTGGTGAGCAGCGGCGTCGTCAGCGCGTAAAGCTGCGCCCCGCCCATGCGGTGGGAGAGGTCGACGCCGTTGATGATATTGCCCCACTGGTCGGATCCGCCCATCTGGAGGCTGACGCCGTAGCGGCGGTTCAGCTCGACGAAGTCGTAGCCTTGCAGGATCATGTAGTTGAATTCGAGGAAGGACAGCGACTGCTCGCGGTCGAGCCTGAGCTTGACGCTGTCGAAGGTCAGCATGCGGTTGACCGAGAAATGGCGGCCGACGTCGCGCAGGAACTCGACATAGTTCAGCTTCATCAGCCAGTCGGCATTGTTGACCATGATCGCGTCGGTCGGGCCGTCGCCGTAGCGCAGCATGCGGCTGAAGACCTTCTTGATGCCCTCGATGTTCTCGTCGATCTTCTGCGGCGAGAGCAGCGAGCGCTGGTCGTCGCGGAAGGACGGGTCGCCGATCATCGAAGTGCCGCCGCCCATCAGCGTGACCGGACGGTGGCCGGTCTCCTGCAACCAGTAGAGCATGGTGACGCTGATCAGATTGCCGATGTGCAGGCTGGTCGCCGTGGCGTCGTAGCCGACATAGGCGGTGACGACCTCCTTGCGCAGCTTCTCGTCGAGCCCTTCCGCATCGGAAATCTGGTGGATGAAGCCGCGCTCGGCGAGCGTGCGCAGGAAATCGGACTTGAAGGCGGTCATCGGTGATCTCGTCGGGAAAGCGCCGCGACGTGGCGGCCGGCCGCGCTTTAGCATCGTTCCGGCGAAGATCACAACCTGCGTCGCGCGGCGGCACGGATGGCCGGCGCGCACGCCTGCGGCGGGAAAGGCCGCGACGAAGCAGGGGCGTAGGCCGCCCGCCGCAAAAATCACCCGGCTCGGCTACGAAGCCGGGCGATCTCCGTCATGCGGCAATCAGGCTTTCGCCTTGGGGGCGGCGGCCTTCTTGGCGGGGGCCTTGGCAGCAGCCTTCGCCTTCGGCGCAGCCGCCTTCTTGGCGGGAGCGGCCTTCGCGGCTGCAGGCTTCGCCGCCGACTTGGCGGGAGCCTTGGCAGTCTTCGCGGCGACGGCGGCCGGCTTCTTGGCCGGGGCCTTGGCGGCTTCCTCGACGACTTCGGCGGTGGCCACGTTCTTCTTGATCGACTCGATCGACTTCATGGCCGATGCCTTGGCCTTGTAGCCTTCCGAGCTGAACACGATCTCGCCATTCGCGGCGCGATACCGGAAACGCGTCTCGCCCTTCTTGTCCTTGTAGACCTCGAATTTGCTCACGACGGTATTTCCCCCTTGCAGGCGGTTGATTCGCACGGTCGAAGCGTCTCATGCGTCAAGCCGGCTGTCGAGCACAACGCAAGGTTTTCCCCGGCCGATGCCGGATCGGCGCGGGGCGGGCCGCGGCCCTTGTCGATGCGAAAGGCGGCCTATCGCAGCCGCTTGGGCCGCGGATCGGAGAGCTCGCCGCGCAACCTGCGGTCGAGATAGTCGGAGCACTCCTCGATCAGCACGTCTTCCTGGCCGGAGAAGAAATGGTTCACGCCGGACATGGTCTTCTGCGTGATCGTGATGCCCTTCTGCGACTGCAGCTTGTCGACGAGGCCCTGCACGTCCTTGGCCGGCGCCACCTTGTCGGAATCCCCGTGGATGATGAGGCCAGAAGACGGGCAGGGGGCGAGGAAGGAGAAGTCGTAGATGTTGGGCTGCGGCGCGATCGAGATGAAGCCCTCGATCTCCGGCCGCCGCATCAGGAGCTGCATGCCGATCCACGCGCCGAACGAATAGCCGGCGACCCAGCAGCTCTTGGAATCGGGATGCAGCGACTGCACCCAGTCGAGCGCGGAGGCCGCGTCCGACAGCTCGCCCGTGCCGTGGTCGAACTCGCCCTGGCTCCTGCCGATGCCGCGGAAGTTGAAGCGCAGCGTGGTGAAATCGCGCTTCTGGAACATGTAGAACAGGTCGTAGACGATCTTGTTGTTCATCGTCCCGCCGAACTGCGGATGCGGATGCAGGATGATCGCGATCGGGGCGCTCTTCGCCTTGGCGGGCTGGTAGCGGCCCTCGAGGCGCCCAGCGGGACCGGCGAAAATGACCTCGGGCATACGTGACTCCGTGTTAAAGTTGGGCAGACTTGTCAGGATTTGCGCCTGGCCCGCAGGCGGCGCACTTGACGGGGCCCGAACGGCTCCATAGAACCAATTTAGAACTATTCAAAACTGGAACGCCTGAGCGTGCCGGCGACAGCCGCGTAGATAGGATGGCGGCGCCTAGGATTTCAAGGAAATAACGCCGTCCCGCGCCTCGAAGAGTGAAGCAGCCGTAACTGCAGCCATGACCGCGCCCCGAGCCTATCTGGACCACAACGCCAGCGCGCCGCTTCTGCCGGAAGCGCGTGCGGCGATGCTGGCCGCGCTCGACGCCGGCGGCAATGCCTCGTCCGTGCATGGCGAGGGCAGGGCGGCGCGGCGGCTCGTCGAGGCCGCGCGCCGGCAGGTCGCAGCGCTCGTCGGCGCCACGCCGGCGCATGTCGTCTTCACCTCGGGCGCGACCGAGGCAGCCTCGACCCTTCTGACGCCCGACTGGCGCATGGGACGCGCCCCGTTGCGCATGGCGCGTCTCTATGTCTGCGCGGCCGACCATCCCTGCCTTCTGTCCGGCGGGCGCTTCGCGCCGGCCGACATTTCCGTCTTCGGCATCGACGGCGACGGCATCGCCGACCTTGCCGCGCTGGAGGCGATGCTGGCCGCGCACGCCCGCCAGGCCGGCCTGCCGCTGGTGGCGGTACATGCCGCCAACAACGAGACGGGCGTGATCCAGCCGGTCGCGGAGATCGCACGGGTCGTCAAGGCGGCCGGCGGGGTGCTGGTTGTCGACGCGGTGCAGGCGGCAGGGCGCATCCCGATTGATATTTCAAGCGGATGGGGCGATTTCCTCATCCTGTCCTCGCACAAGATCGGCGGCCCGCAGGGCGCCGGCGCGATCGTCGGCGTGTCGGACCTGATGATGCCGGCCCCGCTGGTGCGCGGCGGCGGCCAGGAGAAGGGCCACCGCGCCGGCACCGAGAACGTCGCCGCGGTCGTGGGCTTCGGCGCCGCGGCGGACGTGGCCCGCGCGCGCCTGCCCGAAATGGCGGCGGTGGCGGCGCTGCGCGACATGGCCGAGGCGACGCTGCGCGAGCTGGCGCCGGGTGCGACGATCTATGGAGAGGGCGCGCCGCGTCTTGCCAATACGAGCTTCTTTGCGATACCGGGCGTGAAAGCCGAGACCGCGCAGATCGCCTTCGATCTCGCCGGCGTCGCGCTGTCGGCCGGTTCGGCCTGCTCCTCGGGGCGGGTCGGCCCGAGCCACGTGCTCAAGGCGATGGGACATGACGGAGGCGACGGCGCGCTGCGCGTCTCGCTCGGTCATTCCACGACTGCGGAGGAGATCGCGATGTTCCGTTCGGCCCTGGCGAAGCTCGTCGGCCGCAGGACGGAGACCAACCGGGCGGCCTGACGTCGCCCAAACGTATGCTTGTGGTTGCGTCGCCCCCGTGCAATCGGGCCGTCGGCGCACTACATGAGGAATGCCGCTCGCGCGGCCACATACGACGTCTGCAACTGCCGGACCTTGACTCCGGCAAGGATGGAGAACGCCAATGCCTGCTGTGCAGGAGACGATCGAGCAGGTCCGCAAGATCGACGTGGACCAGTACAAGTACGGATTCGAGACCTCGATCGAGACCGACAAGGCCCCCAAGGGCCTCAATGAGGACATCATCAAGCTCATCTCCGGCAAGAAGAGCGAGCCGGAATGGATGCTCGAATGGCGCCTCGGCGCCTTCCGCCGCTGGCTGACCCTCGAGGAGCCGACCTGGGCGCGCGTCAGCTATCCGAAGATCGACTTCCAGGACATCCACTACTACGCCGCGCCGAAGGGCCAGACCGGCCCCAAGTCGCTCGACGAGGTCGATCCCGAGCTGCTGAAGACCTACGAGAAGCTAGGCATCCCGCTCAAGGAGCAGGAGATCCTGGCCGGCGTGCGCAAGGCCGCCCCCGGCGAGGCCGAGGAGGCGAGCGACAACGTCTATACGTCCGGCCGCGTGGCGGTCGACGCCGTGTTCGATTCCGTCTCCGTGGTCACCACCTTCCGCAAGGAGCTGGCCAAGGCCGGCGTCATCTTCTGCTCGATCTCGGAGGCGATCCGCGAGCATCCGGAGCTGGTGCGCAAATATCTCGGCTCGGTGGTGCCGGTCAGCGACAATTTCTACGCGACGCTGAATTCGGCCGTCTTCACCGACGGCTCGTTCGTCTACGTGCCCAAGGGCGTGCGCTGCCCGATGGAGCTGTCGACCTATTTCCGCATCAACGAGAAGAACACCGGCCAGTTCGAGCGCACCCTGATCATCGCCGACGAGGGCGCCTACGTCTCCTATCTGGAGGGCTGCACGGCGCCGCAGCGCGACGAGAACCAGCTTCACGCGGCCGTCGTCGAGCTGATCGCGCTGGACGACGCCGAGATCAAGTATTCGACCGTCCAGAACTGGTATCCGGGCGATTCCGAAGGCAAGGGCGGCGTCTACAATTTCGTCACCAAGCGCGGCGACTGCCGCGGCGCCAACTCGAAGATCTCGTGGACGCAGGTCGAGACCGGCTCGGCCATCACCTGGAAATATCCGTCCTGCATCCTGCGCGGCGACAATTCGCGCGGCGAGTTCTACTCGATCGCCGTGTCGAACGGCCACCAGCAGATCGACAGCGGCACCAAGATGCTGCATCTCGGCAAGAACACGACGAGCCGCATCATCTCCAAGGGCATCTCGGCCGGCTATTCCAACAACACCTATCGCGGCCAGGTGTCGATCCACCGCAAGGCGGCCAACGCCCGCAACTTCACCAACTGCGATTCGCTGCTGATCGGCTCGAACTGCGGCGCCCACACCGTGCCCTACATCGAGGCCAAGAACTCCACCGCCAAGCTGGAGCACGAGGCGACCACCTCGAAGATCTCCGAGGACCAGCTCTTCTACGTGATGCAGCGCGGCATCCCGGAGGAGGAGGCGATCGCGCTCATCGTCAACGGCTTCGTCAAGGACGTCATCCAGGAACTGCCGATGGAGTTCGCCGTCGAGGCGCAGAAGCTGATCGGCATCAGCCTCGAGGGATCGGTCGGCTGATCCCGCCGCCGGCCGACCGCACGCAATTCAGGAAGAAGAAAAAATGCTCGAAATCAGGAATCTGCACGCCCGCATCGCCGAGGACGGCACCGAGATCATCCGTGGCCTGAACCTGACCGTGAAGGCCGGCGAGGTCGCCGCCATCATGGGGCCGAACGGCTCCGGCAAGTCGACGCTCTCCTACATCCTCGCCGGCCGCGAGGACTACGAGGTGACCGAGGGCGACATCCTCTACAACGGCGAATCGATCCTCGAGCTGGATCCGGCCGAGCGCGCGGCGAAGGGCATCTTCCTCGCCTTCCAGTATCCGATGGAGATACCGGGCGTGGCGACGATGGAATTCCTCAAGGTAGCGATGAACTCGCAGCGCAAGGCGCGCGGCGAGGAGCCGCTGAAGGTGCCGGAGTTCCTGAAGCGCGTGAAGGAGGCCTCCGGCGCTCTCCAGATGAACATGGACATGCTCAAGCGGCCGCTCAACGTCGGCTTCTCGGGCGGCGAGAAGAAACGCGCCGAGATCCTGCAGATGAAATTGCTGGAGCCGAAGCTGTGCGTGCTCGACGAAACCGATTCCGGCCTCGACATCGACGCGCTGAAGATCGTCGCCGACGGCGTCAACACGCTGCGCGCGCCCGATCGTGCGATCGTCGTCATCACCCACTACCAGCGCCTGCTCGACTATATCGTGCCGGATACGGTGCATGTGCTCTATCGCGGCCAGGTGGTGAAGTCCGGCGACAAGGGCCTTGCCCTGGAGCTTGAGAAGAACGGCTATGCCGGCGTGATCGGAGAGGCTGCGTAGACCCATGAACATGCAGGCCAAACCGACGCCGACCGCGGCCGAGGCCGCACTGGTCGAGGCGTTCACCGAGCGGCTTTCCGACCTGCCGGGCGACGCCGCCGTCATGATCAGGCGCGACGAGGCGGTGGAGCGCATCAAGGCCGGGCTGCCGAACCGGCGCGTCGAGGCGTGGCACTACACCGACCTGCGCCGGCTGCTCGCCGCCGTGCCGGCCTTCGATCCGGCCGTCAAGGTCGCGCCGCTGGCGCCGCTGGTCGAGGGCTCTACCGTGCTCGCGACGCTGAACGGCGTCGGCGGTCCCGCTGCCGCGGCTGTCGAGGGCGTCACCCTGCGCCGCGTGCCCGACATGCTGGCCGACGGCTCCTATGCGCCGGCGCTCCAGCCGCAGGACGCCGCCGACGCGATCGGCGCGATCAACGTCGCCTTCGTCGCCGACGGCCATTTCATCCAGGTTGACGAGGACGCGGTGGTCGAGCAGCCGATCGAGCTGCAGAACCTGATCGGGCCGGGACAGAGCCATGTGCGCTTCCCCGTCAAGATCGGCGCGCGCGCCAGGGCGACCATCGTCGAGCGGCAGGCCGGCGAGGCCGCCGGCTTCGCGACGTCGGTGAGCAACGTCGTCGTCGGCGAGGGCGCGGAGCTCACCTGGGTGATCGTGCAGGAGGAGGCCGCCGGGGCGACCTATCTCGGCCAGTTCAACGCCTCGATCGCCAAGGACGCCAAGCTCACCCTGTTCATCATGAACTCCGGCGGCAAGCTGGTGCGTCAGGAGGTGCGGGTCACGGCCGATGGCGAGGAGTGCGAGTTCCGCCTGCGCGGCGTCAACCTGCTCGCCGGCGAGACGCATTGCGACGTCACCATGGTGCTCGACCATCTCGGCTTCGGGGCGACTTCGACCGAGGTCGTGCGCAACATCGTGCTCGACCGCGCGCAGGGCGTGTTCCAGGGCCAGATTCGCGTGGCCCGCGAGGCGCAGAAGACCGACGCCAAGATGGCCTGCAACACGCTGCTTCTGACCGACGACGGCGAGTTCTCGACCAAGCCGGAACTGGAGATCTTCGCCGACGACGTGGCCTGCGGCCACGGCGCCACGGTGGCCGAGATCGACGGCAACCATCTGTTCTATCTGATGGCGCGCGGCGTGCCCGAGAAAGACGCACGCGGCCTGCTGGTCAAGGCCTTCCTCGCCGAGGTGATCGAGGAATTGCCCGACGAGGCGCTGGTGACGGCGCTGGAGGAAAGGCTCGACGGCTGGTTCGCCGAGCACGGCTAGATCATGGACCAGAAAGTCGAAAGCCGTCCCTACGACGTCGAGGCGATCCGCAAGGATTTCCCGATCCTCGCGCGCGAGGTCTACGGCAAGCCGCTCGTCTATCTCGACAACGGCGCCTCGGCGCAGAAGCCGCAGGCGGTGATCGACGCCGTCACGCATGCCTACAGCCACGAATACGCCAACGTGCATCGCGGCCTGCACTTCCTCTCCAACGCGGCGACCGATGCCTACGAGAAGGCGCGCGAGACGGTGCGGGCTTTCCTCAACGCCGAAAGCGTCGACGAGATCGTCTTCACCAAATCGACCACCGAGGCGATCAACACCGTCGCCTATGGCTGGGGCATGCCGAACATCGGCGCGGGCGACGAGATCGTGGTCTCCATCATGGAGCACCACTCCAACATCGTGCCGTGGCATTTCATCCGCGAGCGGCAGGGCGCCAGGCTCGTCTGGGTGCCGGTCGACGACGACGGCGCCCTGCATGTCGAGGAATTCGAGAAGCGCCTGACCGACAGGACGAAGCTCGTCGCCATCACCCACATGTCGAACGTGCTGGGCACGGTGACGCCGGTGAAGGAGATCGTGCGGATCGCGCACGAGCGCGGGATCCCCGTGCTGGTCGACGGCAGCCAGGCCGCCGTGCACCTGCCGGTCGACGTGCGCGACATCGGCTGCGACTTCTACGTGGTGACCGGCCACAAGCTCTACGGCCCGTCCGGCATCGGCGTGCTCTACGGACGCCGCGAGATGCTGGAGGCGATGCGCCCCTTCCAGGGCGGCGGCGAGATGATCGAGGAGGTGACCGAGGACGTCGTCACCTACAACCACCCGCCGCACCGCTTCGAGGCCGGCACGCCGCCGATCGTTCAGGCGATCGGGCTGGGCGTCGCCCTCGACTACATGCAGGGCATCGGCCGCGAGCGGATCGCCGCGCACGAGGCGGCCCTGCGCGACTACGCGCACGAGCGGCTGCGTGCGGTCAACTCGCTGCGCATCTTCGGCAACGCGCCCGGCAAGGGCGCGATCGTCTCCTTCGAGATGCAGGGCATCCACGCCCACGACGTCTCGATGGTGATCGACAGGGCAGGGGTCGCGGTCCGCGCGGGCACGCATTGCGCGCAGCCGCTGCTCAAGCGCTTCGGCGTAACCTCGACCTGCCGTGCCTCCTTCGCGATGTACAATACGTTCGCCGAGGTGGACGCCCTTGCGGAAGCGCTGGAAAAGGCGCGAAAGTTTTTCGGGTGAATGCGATGAACGACATGACCGAGACGACCGTGGAAGCCAATGTGCCGGCGATCCAGTCCGCCATCCCCGCCGACGAGCTGGCGCGGTTGTCGGACGACATCATCGCGGCGTTGAAGACGGTCTACGACCCCGAGATCCCGGCCGACATCTACGAGCTGGGCCTGGTCTACAAGATCGACATCGAGGACGACCGGCAGGTGAAGATCGAGATGACGCTGACCGCGCCCGGCTGTCCGGTCGCCGGCGAGATGCCAGGCTGGGTGCAGAACGCCGTGAGCGCCGTCGAGGGCGTCTCCGACGTCGACGTCAACATGACCTTCGACCCGCCCTGGACGCCCGACCGCATGTCGGAAGAGGCGCGGGTGGCGCTGGGCTGGTATTGAGCGCGGACGACGGGGTTTCCGTCGGGACATATGTCCGGGTTCTTTCGCTCCCCGAGGACGGATTCGAGTACCTCGAATACGAAACGCTCATCCGCAAATCGGTGATCGGCGGAGTCTGTCGCGTCATCGGGATCGACGAAGGCCGAAGCACGGCGACGTCGACCGGGACCGAATTTCTGCTGTGCTATCAGTTTCTGACGAAGTCCGGTGTTGCATCGTATGGTCTTCGTGTCGCGGACGAAGACATAGAGCCGGTAGAGGCAAGCGAAGAACTGCTCCTGCTGCACAGCGAGGATCTGTGGCAGCTCATTCGTCCCTATGGCGAGCATCAGGATACGGCGACGTTCAGGCGGCTGCGGGGAGCCTTTGGTCTGGTGGAGCTATCCGACCTGGACGGTAAATAGGATCGCGTGGGAGCATGCGTGGCGGCAGTTGCAAAGCCACGCATTTCTCACCATTTTGATCTAGAGGTTTCATTCCGCCGGCCTTGAACCGGCGTGAAGGAGAATGAGATGGGCAGCTTTCAGGTGATTTCGCTGACCGACGCGGCCGCGGCGCGCGTGCGCGAGATCGTGGCGAGCCGCGATGCCGCCGCCGGCCTCCGCGTCGGCATCAGGAAGGGCGGCTGCGCCGGCATGGAATACACGGTCGACCTCGTCACCGAGCCGAACCCGAAGGACGACCATGTCGAGCGCGCCGGCGCCCATGTCTGGGTCGCGCCGGAAGCCGCGCTCTACCTGCTCGGCACCGAGATGGATTTCGAAGTGACCAAGCTGCGCACCGGCTTCACCTTCCGCAACCCGAACCAGAGCTCGGCCTGCGGCTGCGGCGAATCGGTCGAGCTGCAGGCGGCCGATCTGAAGGCGCTCGCCGAGGCGCGGGCGGCCCCCGGGGCCTGAGTCTTTCTCAAAATATCGGTGCGACGCATCCCGAAGCCCGTCTTCCGCGTTGTGGGGAGGACAGCAGAGGAGTTGTGCCGATGTTCGACAAGAGCAGGATCAAGGAACATGCCGAGGTGATCGGCGCCGATGGCGCGAAGGTCGGGACGGTCGACCGCGTCGAGGGCGACCGCATCAAGCTGACGAGGAACGACAGCGGCGAAGGCCACCACAAGGGCCATCACCATTTCGTCCCGCTGAGCCTCGTCGCCGACATGGAAGGCGGCAAGGTGCGGCTGTCGGCCAATGCCGACGTGGCCGTCAGCTTCGAGGAAGAGAAGAGCGGCAAGTCCGCCGCGTGATCTTTATCTGAAAGCCCCGCTTCGGCGGGGCTTTTCGGTTCAATCCACCCACAGCCCGTGCTTCTTGTGCCAGTCCTCGATCGAGAGGACGGGATAGAGCTGGTAGGCGTCGTCGCCCTTGCGGATGTCCGGCTCGACCCAGCTCGCCTTGTATTTGAGCATCAGGTGCACCTTCTGCGGCGCGACAGGCAGGTCGCTGTCGATCGCGCTGGCGAAGGGATGCACCAGCTCCGGCCATGTCGGGTCGTAGAGCCAGAGCGCCGAGCCGCAGCGGCGGCAGAAGCGCCGTTCGCCGGTCGAAACCTCGCAATGCGGGTGCTCGTCGTCCTCGATCTCGGCACGGTAGAGGCCGAGATGCCGCTTGCCCGCAACCTTCAGCGTCCGCGCGTCTGCGGCGAGGTTGATCGCGAACCCGCCGCCGCCCTGCTGCTTGCGGCAGATCGAGCAGTAGCAGAGCTGGTAGGGCACCGGCGTGTGGCTGGCGGCCGAGAAGCGGACGGCGCCGCAGCGGCAGGAGCCTTCGAGCGTGACGGGCATGGCGGACCCTCCATTCGACCCCGGCAGCTGGCCGGGCAGGTGACAATCGCCGCCGAAGCTGGCAATTTCCGGCCATGACCGAAGACGATCTGCGCGACCTCTTTTCCGGCCTCGGCGAGGTGTCGGTCCGGCGCCTGTTCGGCGGCAAGGGAATCTACCACAACGGCGTGATCGTCGCCGTGTTCCTGCACGACGAGCTGCGGCTCAAGGGCGACGACCAGCTCGCGCCCGAGCTCGAGGCCGCGGGCGGCCGCCGCTGGACCTACACCCATGCCAGGCACGGCAAGCAGGTGGCGATGCCCTACTGGAGCGCGCCGGAAAGCGCGCTCGACGATCCGGACGAGATGGCGGCGTGGGCGCGCAAGGCCTACGAGGCGGGCCTGCGGTCGGGGAAATAGAGCGGGCGGAAAGCCCGGCGGCGGGTCAGACCCGCGCCTGGATCTTCATGAAATCGGGCATGTCGTCGCCGAAGCCGACCGGGGAGGGCTCCTCGCGCTCGCGCCTTCCGTGCTGTCGGGACCGCGGCTCGCTCGGGGCGTCCCGACGCTCCTCGTTGGAAGCCTTGATCGAAGCCTTGCGGCTCTGCTTCTGCTCGGTCCTGGCGTCGGCCTCGGGCGCGGCTTCGACTGCTGCCGGCTGCTCGGCCTGCTCCTCGTCGCGCCTGGGGCGGCGCTCGCCGCGGCGCGGCCGTTCCTCGCCGCGTCCGCCGCGCTCCCTGCGGTCGCCGCCGCGCGCACCGCGGCGCGGCCGCTCCTCGCCTGCCGGCTCCTCGCCCAGCGTCGACAGGTCGCCGTCCAGCCATTCGATGTCCTGGCCGATCAGCTTCTCGATCGCGTCGACATATTTGCGGTCGCTGCGGGTGACGAGGGTGAAGGCCTTGCCCGAGCGGCCGGCGCGGCCGGTGCGGCCGATGCGGTGGACGTAGTCCTCCGAATGGATCGGCACGTCGAAGTTGAAGACGTGGCTGACGTCCGGGATGTCGAGGCCGCGCGCGGCGACGTCGGAGGCGACCAGCAGCTTCAGCTTCCCGTTGCGGAAATTCTCCAGCATCGTCATGCGCGCGCGCTGGTCCATGTCGCCATGCAGCGCGCCGACGCTGAAATCGTGCTTGAGCAGCGAGCGGAACAGCTCCGACACGCCGACCTTGCGGTTGCAGAAGATGATGGCGTTCTTGATCTCGGCGTCTTCGGCGCGGATCAGCTTGCGCAGCGTCTCGCGCTTGTCCCAGTCCTTGGAGTGCGACTTCACCAGCCGCTGCGTCACGTTCTCGGCGGTGGAGGCAGGCTTCGACACCTCGATGCGTATCGGCGCATGCAGGAACTGCTCGGTCAGCTTGGTGATCTCCGGCGGCATCGTGGCCGAGAAGAACAGTGTCTGCCGGGTGAACGGGATCAGCTTGCAGATCCGCTCGATGTCGGGGATGAAGCCCATGTCGAGCATGCGGTCGGCCTCGTCGATGACGAGGATCTCGACGCCGGTCAAGAGCAGCTTGCCGCGCTCGAAATGATCGAGCAGGCGGCCGGGCGTCGCAATCAGCACGTCGGCGCCGCGCTCCAGCTTGCGGTCCTGCTCGTCGAACGACACGCCGCCGATCAGCAGCGCGATGTTGAGCTTGTGGTTCTTGCCGTACTTGACGAAGTTCTCCTCGACCTGCGCGGCGAGCTCGCGCGTCGGCTCGAGGATCAGCGTGCGCGGCATGCGGGCCCGCGCCCGGCCCTTCTCCAGCCGCGTGATCATCGGCAGCACGAAGGCGGCGGTCTTGCCGGTGCCGGTCTGGGCGATGCCCAGCACGTCCTTGCCGGCCACCGCATGCGGGATCGCGCCGGCCTGGATCGGCGTCGGCGTCACGTAGCCGGCGTCGACGACGGCCGAAAGGACCTTCGGCGAAAGGTTGAGTTCTGCGAACGTCACCGCTTCGATAGCGGCATTGTCTTCTGCTGGCACTTGTGTGGCTGTCTTTGCTGTTCGAGGCGTGGCCCGGTCGGCCTTCGCCAGAGTGTGCACTGCACCATGAGCCCTGAGGTCACGGCCCTAGGACCATAACGGCGCGATGTCAACAGAAACGGCCCGTTTCGGCCACGGTTCCGCGCCGATTGGTTACCCCGCGGCACGCCTGTTGCCGCTCTGCGTCAGTAACGGAACTGCTCGGCCAGCACGCGTTCGTTCCAGGAATGGCTCTGGTCGAACAGGATGGTGACCGTGCGCGTCTGCGACTCGCGCACCTCGACGCGCGCCACCGAGCGCACCTCGATGTGGTCGGCGACCGCGTTGACCGGCCGCTTGGCCGGCTCGAGGATGTCGAACACGACCTCGGACTTGTCCGACACCAGCGCGCCCCGCCAGCGGCGCGGCCGGAACGGGCTGACCGGCGTCAGCGCCAGCAGCGGCGCGTCGAGCGGCAGGATCGGGCCGTGCGCCGACAGGTTGTAGGCGGTCGAGCCGACGGGCGTCGCCACCATCACGCCGTCGCAGACCAGGTCGTCCAGCCGCACGTTGCCGTCGATCGAGATGCGGATCTTGGCCGCCTGCGCCGACTGGCGGAACAGCGCCACCTCGTTGATGGCGAAGGCGGAGAAGCGCTCGCCCTCGACCGTCTCGGTGTCCATCTCGAGCGGCCGGATCGTGTCGGCGCTCGCCGCCGCGATGCGCTCGGGCAGGTGGTCCTCGCGGTAGTCGTTCATCAGGAAGCCGACCGTGCCGCGGTTCATGCCGTAGATGCGCCGGCCGGTGCCGATGTTCTCGCGCAGCGTCTGCAGCATGAAGCCGTCGCCGCCCAAGGCCACGATCACGTCGGCTTCTTCCATCCGGCTCTGGCCGTAGAGCGCCGAGAGCCGCGCGGCGGCGGAGCGGGCGTCCTCGCTGTCGGCTGCCAGGAAGGTGTAGGAGTGCGGAGGCTGCCGCGTCATGTCGCGTCCCGGTTTGGCGCAAGCCCTTGGAGGCGGCCTTGGCTAGCACAGGAAGGACGGTGTGCCAAACGGGATCGCCGCCGTCGCGGCCGCTTCGTCGATCGGGTGGGGAATGGTGCCGGCTGAGGGGATTGAACCCCCGACCTTCGGTTTACAAAACCGCTGCTCTACCGCTGAGCTAAGCCGGCACGGCGCTGCCGTTAGCATATTTGCACAGGCTGTGAAACGCCTTCGGCGAGCCGGCGATTCGGGTGGTCCGATTGCGTTGGATCAGCGCTCCGGCGCGCTTCCGGGCCGGCGCAATTGCCCTATACTCGCGCCGCCCGCCCGTCGCGGCGGCGACCGCAGAAGGATCCCGGCATTGGACAACGCACCCGAAATCTGGCGCCACGTCGACGCCAACTCTCCCGACCTGATCGCGCTTAGCGACCGTGTCTGGGGCATGCCGGAGACCTGCTACAAGGAGACGCGGTCGGTCGCCGAGCACAGGGCGGAACTCGAGCGGCAGGGGTTTCGCGTCACCGGCAACGTCGCCGGCATCCCTACCGCCGTCATCGGCGAGGCGGGCGAGGGCGGGCCGGTCGTCGCCTTCCTCGGCGAATACGATGCGCTGCCGGACCTTTCCCAGGAAGCCGGCGTGGCCGAGCGCCGCCCGGTCGAGGCGGGCGCCAACGGCCATGGCTGCGGCCACAACCTTCTCGGCGCCGGCGCGCTCCTGGCGGCAATCGCCGTGCGCGACTGGCTGAAGGCGACGGGCCGGCCCGGCCGCGTGCGCTACTACGGCTGCCCGGCCGAGGAGGGCGGCGCGGCCAAGACCTTCATGGTGCGCGCCGGCGCCTTTGCCGACGTCGACATCGCGATAAGCTGGCACCCGCATTCGATCTGCGACGTGATGGCGGCCGGGTCGCTCGCCAATGCGCGCATCGACTTCGCCTTCCGTGGCCGCGCCGCGCACGCCGCCGCCTCGCCGCATCTCGGCCGCAGCGCGCTCGACGCGGTCGAGCTGATGAATGTCGGCGTCAACTACATGCGCGAGCACATCCCGTCGGATGCGCGCATCCACTACGCGCTGATCGACGCCGGCGGCATCGCGCCCAACGTCGTGCAGGCCAACGCCACGGTGCGCTACCTGATCCGCTCGCCGGACCTGCCGGGCCTCACCCCGCTGGTCGAGCGGGTGAAGAAGGTCGCGCAGGGCGCGGCGCTGATGACGGAGACGACGGTCGAGGCCTCAACGTTGAGCGCGGTCTCCAACCTCGTGCCCAACACGCCGCTGGAAGCCGCCATGCGCCGCCACCTCGAAGTGCTGGGGCCGCCGCCTTTCGACGCGGCCGACCGCGCCTTCGCCAGCGCCATCCAGGCGACCTACGGGCCGGAGGAGGTGGCGCACGCGCTGGCGCCGTTCGAGGCGGCGGGCCTCATCGAGGGGCCGCTCTGCGAGGCGCTGGTGCCGGCCGCCGCGCGGCGCGCCAGCATGTCGGCCTCGACCGATGTCGGCGACGTGAGCTGGGTGGTTCCGACCGTGCAGATGTGGGGCGCCAACTACGCCATCGGCACGCCGTTCCACACCTGGCAGATGGTGGCGCAGGGCAAGAGCCCGGCCGCCCACAAGGGCATGGTGCATGCCGCCAAGGTGATGGCGGCGGTGGCCCAGCAGGCTTTTGCCGAACCGGAGCTGATCGCCGAGGCCGGACGCGACTTCGCGCGGCGGACGGCCAAGGTGCCCTATGTCTGCCCGCTCCCCGAAGAGACGCAGCCGCCGCTCGACATGTAGCGCGGCCGCCGGCCCTGCGGCGGATCGCAATCGGGCCGTCTTCTTCCTATCTCATGGGCAGCGTCCGACCACGGGAGGTGCTCCATGATCCGGCTCGTCGCGTTCGTCGCCTTCGCGGCCCTTATCGCCTGGGTCGTCGTCCAGATCGTCCGCTCGCTGCGCGGCGCCCGGATCGACTGGACCGGCGTCACCTTCATGATCGGCTTCGTCGTGCTGGCCTTCTGGCTGCGGCACGTGACGGGAATGGGATGAAGGGAGCGAATAGGGAGTAGCGAATAGGGAGTAGGGAAATTTGGCGAGAACGTTCCTATTAAGGGGAATGCAATCGCCTAGTCACCATTCCCTATTCGCTACTCCCTATTCGCTACTCGCTCCCAGAAACCTCCTCGCCGCGTAGAGCGCCACGGCCGCCGCATTCGACACGTTGAGCGAGCGGATCGCGCCGGGCATGTCGAGGCGCGCGAGCGCGGTGACGGTCTCGCGTGTCTTCTGGCGCAGGCCCTTGCCCTCGGCGCCGAGCACCAGCGCGATGCGGCCGCCGGCGAGCGTCTGCTCCAGCTCGGCCGGCCCGTCCGAATCGAGCCCGACCGTCTGGAAGCCCGCCGCGTGCAGCTCGCCGAGCGCGTCGGCGAGGTTGCGCACCTCGATCAGGTCGATGTGCTCCAGCGCACCCGACGCGGCCTTGGCGAGCACGCCGCTCTCGGCCGGGCTATGGCGGGCCGTCGTGATCAGCGCGCCGGCCCCGCAGGCGACGGCCTCGCGCATGCTGGCGCAGACA
>JAFKJY010000070.1 GCA_017305835.1 Hyphomicrobiales bacterium | reverse complement strand
CTGGTCTCTCCCGCAAACCGGCAGGGCTGCTAAGCCCTCGACGAATCCGAAGCTAGCCGAAGCCGAAGGGATTGTCACCTGCCCGCGATCAGGCGGCGGAACCGGCCTCGACGCGCGCGGCGAGCCGCCGCATGTCGCGCTCGATGCGGTCGGCGAGAAGCCGGCTCTCGTGATGCATGCGTTTCAGCCGGTCGAGCTGGAGCGCCATGCTTTCCAGAAGCTGCGCGCCGTCGTCCTCGACGGGGCCTGCACCGATCCCGTGCAGCAGCCAGGACAGGCTGACGTTGAGCAGGCCGGCGATCATCTGCATCTTGTTGGCGCGGGGCTGGGAGCGATCGTTCTCCCAGGCCTGGACGGTAGCCTTGCGCACGCCCAGGCGGGCGGCGAGCTCGGCGATGGTCAGGCCGGCGGCGTCGCGGGCGCGCAGCATGCGCCCGCCCATCGTGTCGTTGTCCGGCGTGCCGGCATAGATGTTCGCGGTGTCGTGCACCCGTGCGATCCTCCTTCTCGGTTGCGTGGGATGCGGCCCGGACGGGCCGACACCTCAGGATGGAGTATCGAGGCGCAGGATGCAACCTGCGGATGCCGCGGCTGTGGGCTCAGATGCCCGCATACCACTCGTAGCCGCGGTCCTCCCAGTAGCCGCCCTTGCCGAGCGCGATCGGCGACAGGGCGTCGACCAGCTCGATCCGGCCGACATATTTCGCCATCTTGTAGCCGAGCTGGCGCTCGACGCGCAGCCGCAGCGGCGCGCCGTTCTCGACCGGCAGGCGCTGCCCGTTCATGCCGTAGGCGAGGATCGTCTGCGGGTGGCGCGCGTCGACCAGGTCGATCGATTCGTAATATTTCACCTCGCCGGACAGGCCGCGCTCGATGGTGTCGAGGCAGTAAAAGACGGCGTAGCGCGCCTCGCGCTTCACGCCGGCCTGGTCGAGGACATGGCCGAGCGGCACGCCGGTCCATCTGGCGATGCAGCTCCAGCCCTCGACGCAGTCGTGGCGGGTGACCTGCGTGCGCGCCGGCATCGCCATCAGTTCGGAAAGCGAGAACGACGCAGGCTTTTCCACGAGCCCCGCTATCTGGAGCCGGTAGTCTGCGAAGCCGTTGGCGGCGAGCCCGAGATAGGTCTGGTCGTCGGGGCGCGTCACGCCGTTCGGCCGCATCGGCTGGCGGATCTCCGATTCGGAAAACTCCTGCGCCATCGAGTGATTGCCGATGAGGGCGCGCTGGATGCGGTAGCTCAGCCCGTTTCCGGCGCCTTCGAGGAAGCCGCGCAGGCCGCTCGACCGGTCGGCGACCGAATCGAAGGCGTCGCAGCCGGAGAGCAGCGCGCCGGAGCCGGCGACGGCCGCGCCGGTGATCAGGCCGCGGCGGGAGATCTTGAAGCTGCTCGGCATGCCGGTCACTCCTTCGTCTCGTCGGCGGCCGGCGGGTCGGTCCGGTACCAGCCGGTGACGATCGAGCGCAGCTCGTTGAGGGGGCCTGCCGCCAGCACCATCGCGATATGGACGACGAAGAAGGCGACGAGCAGCAGCATCGCCGCGAAATGGATGGTGCGCGCGGTCTGGCGGCCGCCGAACAGCTCGGGCAGCCAAGGCGCGGCCGAATTGAAGCCCGGCGACATCGACAGGCCGGTCGCGATCATCAGCGGCAAAAGCACGAACAGCACGCCGAAATAGCTCAGCTTCTGCAGCGTGTTGTATTCGCGGCGGTGGCGGAAGCGCAGGCGGGCATGGTCGGCGACGTCGCGGGGCAGGGCGCGCAGGTCGGCCGCGCCCGGCGCGAGGTCGCGGCGCAGATGGCCGTTGGCGATGCTGAAGCCCAGCCAGCACAGAAGCGTGGCGACCAGCACCCAGGCGAAGAAGAAATGCACGACGCGGCCGGTTGCGAGATCCTGGAAGGAGGGAATGGTCGCCCAGGCGGGGAAGCCGCGCACCTGCAATCGTTCGCCGCCGGACAGGCCCAGCACGCCGGTCGTGTCGAACTCGGCGCCGAACAGGCTGGTGAAGCCCTGCGGCGTCCCGTCCGGGAGCCGGCGTGCGCCGATCTCCAGCACCGCATTGTCGAAGCCGAAGCCGGACTGGTCGCCGATATAGAGGGCCGGGTGCGCGTTGAAGATCTGGAGGCCCGACAGCAGCAGGAAGAACAGGCTCGCCGCCCACAGCCAGTGGGTGATGCGGGTGGCGAGCGCCTGCCGGTAGACGAGCGGCCGCCCGGCCGGCTTCGTGTCCGGCCCGTCCGCGGCGGGGCTTGCGAGCGTATCGGCCATCCGATCCTCCTTCGTTCACCGCAATATACGGCTGCGGCGGAACGGGAGTTTCAGGAAAAAGCGCGCCCTCAAGCAGGCGTGATCGGCGCGTGTGTCAGCCGCCCATGGAGACGGCGATGTTGACGGCGGCGGCGAGGATCACCGTGTTGAAGAAGAACGAGACCACGCCGTGCAGCACGACGAAGCGGCGCATGGCCGAATTCGTCACGCCGACGTCGGAGGTCTGCGCGGTCATGCCGACGACGTAGGAGAAATAGGCGAAATCGTCGCCGTTCGGGTCTTCGGTGGCCGGGAAGTCGAGCCCGCCGCGCGGTTTCGCCGCCTTTCCGCGGCTGTCCGGCTGCCAGTATTCGTGGGCGTAGTGGAAGGCGGCCATGAGGTGGATGGTGAACCAGCCGAGCGGCACGGCGGTGAGCGCCAGCGCGTATTCGATCGGGTCCGGGGCCGGGCGCTGGTTGATCGTGTCGAACAGCAGTACCACCGACACGCCGACGGCGAGCAGGGTGACGAGGAAGATGATCCACACCGGCACGTCGTCGCTCGCCGCATGTCGCTTGAGCCAGTCGGCGTTCATACGCGTCAGCGTGCGCAGGCCGAACGCCAGATAGGCGAGGAAGCCGGCATTGGCCGCGATCGCCCAGGAAAGCCGCGGCACCAGCGCCAGCGACAGCAGCAGCGCGGCGACGCCGGCCGCGCAGGCGGCGAGGAAGGCGACGTGTCGTGCGGCCAGGCCCTTCACGCCGCGGCCTCCCGCAGCGCGCGCCGCACCGCTTGGTCGAGCGCGGACAGGAAGGCCGACCGGTCGCGCGCCGAAAACGCGGCGTTGTAGCCCTTGATCTCGCCGGTCTCGCGCAGATGCTGCTTGAGGTCGCGCATGGCGACCGCCATGCCGATCGTCTCCTGCGTGAACGGCTTGCCGGTAGGCCCGAGCACATGCGCGCCGAGCGCCACCGTGCGGGCGGCGAGCGGGATGTCGGCTGTGACGACCACGTCGTTGGCCTTCGCATTCTCGACGATCCAGTCATCGGCGGCGTCGGCGCCCTTGGAGACGACGACGTGGCGGACCATCGGGTCGCGCGACGGCCGCAGGCCGCCGTTCGAGACGAAGGTGACGACGAGGCCGTGGCGCGCCGCGACCTTCGCCGCCTCGTCCTTCACCGGACAGGCGTCGGCGTCGACATAGATCTGCGGGGCTTGCGCCATGCTGCGGTCAGCCGTGCCGCTTGCGGGCCAGCGCGGCGCCGGCGCCGAGCGCGGCGAGCTTGCCCTCGGCCACGGCGCGCGACAGCGGCGCCAGGCCGCAATTGGTGCAGGGCTGGATGCGCTCGGCGTCGGCGTGCTTCAGCGCCTCGGCGATGACGGAAGCGACCTGTTCCGGCGTCTCGATCCTGTCGGTGGCGACGTCGATCGCGCCGACGAGGAGCTGCTTGTCCGGCAGCAGCCCGATCAGCGACACCGGCACGCGCGAATTGGCGCATTCGAGCGACACCTGCCCGATCGCGGACGCATTGATGGCGGGGAAAATCTCCTCGTACTGGCGCCACTCCGAGCCCAGCGTCTGCTTCCACTGGATGTTGGCCTCGATGCCGTAGCCGTAGCAGATGTGGACGGCGGTGGCGCATTTCAGCCCGCGCGCGGCGCGGTCGAGCGCTGCGATGCCCCAGTCCTTCACGTCCTCCATGAAGACGTTGAAGGCCGGCTCGTCGAACTGGATCACGTCGCAGCCCGCCGCCTCCAGCTCCAGCGCCTCCTCGTTGAGGATCTCGGCAAACGCCATCGCCATGTCGGCGCGGCGGCCGTAATGGCCGTCGGCGAGCGTGTCGCAGATCGTCATCGGGCCGGGCAGGGTCCATTTCAGCCGCTTTTGCGTATGCGCGCGGCAGAAGGCGGCTTCGTCGCGGTGGACCGGGCGGCTGCGCTTCGGCTTCGCCGTCACGGTGGGCACGTCGACGACGTAGCGGTTGTTGCGGATGCCCATCTTCGTCTTGAGGTTCCAGTCGATGCCCTCGACTGTCTCGAGGAAGCCGTGGACGAAATGGGTGCGGAACTGCTCGCCGTCGGTCACCGTCTCGATGCCGGCGTCCTCCTGCAGCTTCACCCAGATCAGCGCGGCGTCGCGCTTGGCCTGGTCGAGGGCCGCGCCCTCCAGCTTCCATTTCGGCCAGAGCTTTTCCGTCTCGGCCAGCCAGCCGGGCTTCGGCAGGCTGCCGGCGATCGTCGGCGGAAAGAGCATGGTTCCCCCCTTGCTGCCTCTCAGTACACCACCACGCTGCGGATCGACTTGCCGGCGTGCATCAGGTCGAAGCCCTTGTTGATCTCGTCCAGCGTCAGCGTGTGGGTGATCATCGGGTCGATCTCGATCTTGCCGGCCATGTACCAGTCGACGATCTTCGGCACGTCGGTGCGGCCGCGTGCGCCGCCGAAGGCGGTGCCCTTCCAGACGCGGCCGGTGACGAGCTGGAACGGGCGCGTCGAGATTTCCTGACCGGCGCCGGCGACGCCGATGACGATCGATTCGCCCCAGCCGCGATGGGCGCTCTCCAGCGCCTGCCGCATGACCTTTGTGTTGCCGGTGCAGTCGAACGTGTAGTCGGCGCCGCCGATCTGGTCCGCGCCGCGTTTCGTCATGTTGACGAGGTAGGGGACGATGTCGCCGTCGACCTCCTTCGGATTGACGAAGTGAGTCATTCCAAAGCGTTCGCCCCATTCCTTCTTGTCGTCGTTGATGTCGACGCCGATGATCATGTCGGCGCCGGCGAGCCGCAGGCCCTGGATGACGTTGAGGCCGATGCCGCCCAGCCCGAAGACGATGGCGGTCGCGCCCGGCGTCACTTTTGCCGTGTTGAGCACCGCGCCGACGCCGGTCGTCACCCCGCAGCCGATGTAGCAGATCTTGTCGAAGGGAGCCTCGGGATCGACCTTCGCCACCGCGATCTCGGGCAGCACGGTGAAGTTCGAGAAGGTCGAGCAGCCCATGTAGTGAAAGATCTTGTCCTTGCCGATCGAGAAGCGGCTTGTGCCGTCCGGCATCAGGCCCTGGCCCTGGGTGGCGCGGATGGCCGTGCATAGATTGGTCTTGCGCGACAGGCAGGACGGGCACTGGCGGCATTCCGGCGTGTAGAGCGGGATGACGTGGTCGCCCTTCTTCAGCGTCGTCACGCCCGGCCCGACATCGACGACGACGCCGGCGCCCTCGTGGCCGAGGATCGCCGGGAAGATGCCTTCCGGGTCGGCGCCCGACAGCGTGAACTCGTCGGTATGGCAGATGCCGGTCGCCTTCACCTCGATCAGCACCTCGCCGGCCTTCGGGCCTTCGAGGTCGACCTCCATGATCTCCAGCGGCTTGCCTGCGGCGACGGCGACTGCGGCGCGTGTCTTCATGTCCAACGTCTCTCCTTGTGTCCGGCGGCACGTTTCCAGCTTTTGGCGGAGCGATCAAGCCGGGGGCGGTGCCTGGCTTGAAACTGTCTCGCCGGAGCCGGAAGCGGGGGAGAAGCGAACAGGCAGGCACACGGAAGTGGACGCGGCCGCTTCCATGCGCAAAATGGAATGACGAGATTCCAGGACGAAGCGGCGACATGGCAGGCGAGACGATCAGGGACCCGATCCTGCGCGAGGCAGCGGGGCAGAAGACGGCCGGCGCGGCGCCGGCGCGGCCGTTCATCCATCTGCGCGTGCATTCGGCCTATTCGCTGCTGGAAGGCGCGCTGCCGCTCAAGAAGATCGTCGGCCACGCCATCAAGGACGAGGCGCCGGCAATCGCCGTCACCGACACCAACAACCTGTTCGGCGCGCTCGAATTCGCCCAGTATGCGGCCAAGGACGGCGTGCAGCCGATCATGGGCTGCCAGCTCGACGTCGATTTCGGCGACGGCAATGCCGACGCCTCGCGCGGCCAGAAGCGCAACGGGCCGGATCTCTTCCCGGTCGTGCTGATCGCGGCGACCGCGGAGGGCTATGCCAACCTCGTCCATCTCGTCAGCCGCGCCTATCTGGAGATCGCCTCCGGCGAGCCGACGCATGTCAAGGCGGACTGGCTCGCCGCGCATGCGCCCGGCATCATCTGCCTCACCGGCGGCCCGCGCGGGCCGGTCGGAATGGCGCTCAGGTCCGATCACCAGCCGCTCGCCGAGGCCCGGCTCGACCTCTTGCAAGGGGCCTTCGGCGACCGCCTCTATGTCGAGCTCGAACGGCTGGAAGGCTACGACCGGGCGCTGGAGGCCGCGACCATCGCGCTTGCCTACGGGCGCGGCCTGCCGCTGGTCGCCACCAACGAGGCCTTCTTCCAGAAGGCGGAGGATTTCGAGGCGCACGACGCGCTGATGGCGATCGCGGAAGGCACGGTGATCGCCGAGGACAAAAGGCGCCGGCTCACGCCCGACAACCATCTGAAGTCGCAGGCCGAGATGGCGGCGCTGTTCGCCGACCTGCCGGAGGCGATCGACAACACGGTCGAGATCGCGCTGCGCTGCTCCTACTATCCGAAGAACCGCAAGCCGATCCTGCCGCGCTTCACCGGCGCGACCGACGACCCCGCCGCCGCCGAGAAGGCCGAGGCCGAGGAGCTGCGCCGGCAGGCGCGCGAGGGCCTGGCGCTGCGTATCGAGCGGCTGGGCATGACGCCCGGCTACACGCGCGGGCAGTATGACGAGCGGCTGGACTACGAGCTCGGCGTCATCGAGCGGATGAAGTTCCCCGGCTACTTCCTGATCGTGTCGGACTTCATCAAATGGGCCAAGGCGCACGACATTCCAGTCGGGCCGGGGCGCGGCTCGGGCGCCGGCTCGCTGGTCGCCTATGCGCTGACGATCACCGACGTCGACCCGCTGCGCTTCTCGCTGCTGTTCGAGCGCTTCCTCAACCCTGACCGCGTGTCGATGCCCGACTTCGACATCGACTTCTGCCAGGACCGGCGCGAGGAGGTGATCCGCTACGTCCAGGAGAAGTACGGCCGCGACCAGGTGGCCCAGATCATCACCTTCGGTACGCTGCAGGCCCGCGCCGTGCTGCGCGACGTCGGCCGCGTGCTGCAGATGCCGTACAGCCAGGTCGACCGGCTGTGCAAGATGGTGCCGCAGAACCCGGCCAACCCGGTCAAGCTCGCCGACGCGATCGCCGCCGAGCCGCGCTTCGCCGAGGAGGTGGAGAAGGAGCCGGCGGTCCAGACGCTGCTCGACATCGCGCAGAAGCTGGAAGGGCTCTACCGCCACGCCTCGACGCACGCGGCCGGCATCGTCATCGGCGACCGGCCGCTGTCGGAGCTGGTGCCGATGTACCGCGACCCGCGCTCCGACATGCCGGTCACGCAGTTCAACATGAAGAAGGTGGAGGACGCCGGGCTGGTGAAGTTCGACTTCCTCGGCCTGAAGACGCTGACCGTGCTGGAGACGGCGGTCAGGCTGGTGCGCCGGCGCGGCATCGAGATCGACCTCGCCCGGATCCCGCTCGACGACAGGCCCACCTACGAGATGATGTCGCGCGGCGACGTGGTCGGCGTGTTCCAGGTGGAATCGGCGGGCATGCGCAAGGCGCTGATCGGCATGAAGCCGGACCGCATCGAGGACATCATCGCGCTGGTGGCGCTCTACCGCCCCGGCCCGATGGAGAACATCCCGACCTACAACGCGCGCAAGCACGGGCAGGAGGAGATCGCCTCGATCCATCCCAAGATCGACCATCTGGTGGCCGAGACGCAAGGCGTCATCGTCTACCAGGAGCAGGTGATGCAGATCGCGCAGGAGCTGGCCGGCTACACGCTCGGCGAAGCCGACCTGCTGCGCCGCGCGATGGGCAAGAAGATCCGCGCCGAGATGGACAAGCAGCGCGAGCGCTTCGTCACCGGCGCGGTCGAGCGCGGGGTCTCCAAGCCGCAGGCCGACTTCATCTTCGACCTGCTCGCCAAGTTCGCCGACTACGGCTTCAACAAGAGCCACGCGGCCGCCTACGCGATCGTCTCCTACCAGACCGCCTACATGAAGGTGCACTACCCGGTGGAGTTCCTGGCCGCGTCGATGACCTACGACATGGCCAACACCGAGAAGCTGAACGATTTCCGGCAGGATGCGCTGCGGCTCGGCATCGAGGTCGTGGCGCCGTCGGTGACCACCGGCCACCGCCCCTTCGAGGTGGGCGAGAACCGCATCTACTACGCGCTCGCGGCCATCAAGGGCGTCGGCGACGCGGCGGTCGAGCACATCGTCCAGAAGCGCAAGGAGAAGCCGTTCGAGAGCCTCGAGGATTTCTGCTCGCGCATCGACCCGCGCATCGTGGGCAAGCGCGTCTTCGAGAGCCTGATCCAGGCCGGCGCGCTCGACTGCTTCGGCCACGACCGGGCGGCGATGATGGCCGGCATCGAGCGGCTGACCGGGCTCGCCTCGCGCAGCCACGAGGACGCCGCGATCGGGCAGGGCGACATCTTCGGGACGGGTTCGGGCGCGCCGAAGGAGAAGCTGCATCTGCCGGCGGCCGAGCCGTGGCTGCCGGCCGAGCGGCTGCACCGCGAGTTCCAGGCGGTCGGCTTCTATCTCTCGGCGCACCCGCTCGACGAGTACCGCACGGCGCTCGCGCGCATGCGCGTGCAGCAATGGTCGGAGTTCCAGCTCTCGGTGAAGCGCGGCGCGGCGGCCGGCCGGCTCGCCGGCACGATCACGTCGAAGCAGGAACGCAAGACCCGCATGGGCAACAAGATGTGCATCCTGCAGCTCTCGGATGCGTCCGGCCAGTTCGAGGCGGTGCTGTTCTCAGAGACGCTGGCGCAGTATCGCGACCTCTTGGAGCCCGGCCGCTCGGTGGTGGTCACGGTCGCGGCCGAGGACCGGCCGGAGGGCGTCAACCTGCGCGTCCAGACCGTGCAGTCGCTGGAGGAGGAGGCGACACGCATGCAGAAGGCGCTGCGCATCTTCGTGCGCGACGCCCAGCCGGTGCGGGCGCTGACGCGGCAGCTCACGGAGAAGGGCGATGGCCAGGTGAGCCTCGTGGTGATCCGCGAGGGCGGCGGCGGCGAGATCGAGGTCGAGCTGCCCACCCGCTACCGCATCAGCCCGAAGGTCGCCTCGGCGCTGCGCGCCGTCAGCGGCGTCGTCGAGGTGGAACTGGTCTGAGCGGGTTCAGCCGGTGACTTCGCGGGCCGGCGCGGTGAGCGTCCAGGTGAGGCCGGCGGCGCCGTAGTCGAGGCGGACGGTGGCGTTCAGCGCCTCTTCCGTGGCGCGCTTCAGGATCGTCGTGCCGAAGGACGTGCCGGCCGGCGCCGCGACTGCCGGGCCGCTCGCCTCGCGCCACGTCATCTCGAACAGCTTCCTGCCGGCGCGCTCGACGAAGGCCCAGTCGATCGAGACCGAGCCCCCGGTCGCCGTCAGCGAGCCGTGGCGCAGCGCGTTGGTGGCGAGTTCGTGGAAGGCGAGCCCCAGCGCCTGCGCGGCGGCGGGCACCAGCAGCACCTGCGGGCCGTTGAGCGCCAGCCGCCCGTCGGCATAGGGGCTGACCTGGGCGGTCGCCAGCGTGCGCAGGTCGACGCCGCGCCAGTCGCCGTAGACGAGCAGGTTCTGGATCGCCGACAGCGCCTGCAGGCGCTGCGAGACGCGGCCGACGAGCTCGGCCGGCGGGGTGGAGGATGCGGTCTTGCGCACCATCGCCTCGACGACCGCGAGCAGGTTCTTGGAGCGGTGGTTCAGCTCGCGCATCAGAAGGCGCTGGGTCTGCTCGGCGCGGTGGCGCTCGGTGACGTCGCGCGCCACCTTGGAGGCGCCGACGATGCGCCCGCCTTCGCCGCGGATCGGCGAGATGACGAGCGAGACGTGGATCAGCTCGCCGTCCTTGCGCCGGCGCACGGTCTCGTAGTGGTCGACGCGCTCGCCGCGGCGGATGCGGTCGAGGATCATGACTTCCTCGCCGTGGCGATCCTCCGGGATGAGCCTGAGGATGGACTGCCCGATCATCTCCTCGGCGGAATATCCGAAGACGAGCTGGGCGCCGCGGTTCCAGGTGGTGACGATGCCGTTCAGGTCCTTACTGACGATCGCATCGTGGGAGGATTCCACGATGGCCGCGAGCAGATCCTTGTTACGGATGCGTTCCCCCTCGTCCTCTTCGTCCTTCGCCCGGGCCACCTTGTACTCCGTCGTGCCTGGACAGACAGCCCTATGGCGCTTGCCTGCCGTAATACCCGTTCGGCCGGCAAATTCCCTTTCGGGAATCGGCCGGCCGTCGGGATCAGTGGACGATGACGACTGCCGGGGCGGGGCAAGGTCTGGGGGAGGGGGAACCTTTTGTCGTCATCGTCGAAGCCAAGAACGGTCTTGGCACGCATTGGTTCCGGCCCGCCAACATTTTTTTCGCCGGCGCGCGGAAGGCGGCCATTCGCCACGTCCCAGGGCAGGGAACCGCATCTCTGGTCATGCGTTCGGCAAAGGCGCTTCGCGCGTTAACCTTTCCGACACATCGAGACCGGGGCGACCACCATGACCAGCAGGATCCGCAAGGCCATCATCCCCGCAGCCGGGTTCGGCACGCGGATGCTGCCCGCCACCAAGAGCGTGCCCAAGGAACTGCTGCCGATCGTCGACCGGCCGATCATCGACTACATCGTCGAGGAGGCGTTCGAGGCGGGGATCGAGCACGTGGTGATCGTCACCGGGCGCATGAAGACGGCGATCGAGGACCATTTCGACCGTGCCTTCGAGCTCGATGCCACGCTGCGCGAGAGCGGCAAGGGCAAGCTCGCCGACCGCATCGCGGCGAGCACGCCGTCGGTCGGCGCCATCTCCTTCATCCGCCAGCAGGAGGCGCGCGGCCTCGGCCACGCGGTGTGGACGGCGCGGCATGCGATCGGCGAGGAGCCGTTCGCGGTGCTGCTGCCCGACATGGTGATGACCGGCGCCGAGCCCTGCCTGAAATCCATGGTCGCGCTGCACGACAGGCTGGGCGGCAACGTGATCGCGGTCGAGCGATGTGCGCCGGAGGACGCCCACAAGTTCGGCATCGTCTCGTTCACCCAGACCCCGGAGGGGCCGCTGGTGACCGGGCTGGTCGAGAAGCCCGCGCCGGGAACCGCGCCGAGCAACTGCTACATCTCCGGCCGCTACATCCTGCAGCCGGAGATCTTCGGCCTGCTCGAGGAGCAGGAGCCGGGCGCCGGCGGCGAGGTGCAGCTCACCGACGCGCTGGTGCGGCTGATGGCGATGCAGCCGATCCGCGCCTTCGAGTTCCGCGGCCGCACCTTCGACTGCGGCGCACCGGCCGGCCTCGTCAGCGCCAATCTCGCCTTCGCGATGGCGCGGCCGGAGCTCGCCGAGGCGCTGCACGACGAGGTGCAGGCTGCCGCGGCGCTGGCGATCGAGGCCAGGGCGAGCGCCGCCTGAGGCTTCGTCAGCCGGGCGAAAGCGCCGCGCGCATCTCATTGATTTCCGCAAGCTTCGCCTCGAAGGCCGACCAGTCGTCGGCCTCGGCGATCGGCTTCCAGAGCGCCTCGACCTCGTCGATCAGCATGGTGCAGGGCGCCGCGCGGCCAAAATAAGGGTGCGTAAGCGCACCGGCGCGCGGCGCATGGACGACGAACGCGCTGCGCACGGGGGCGAAGGCGGTCGAGCGATAGGTCTCGGCGGAAGGGCTGGCACCTGCCCGCCGCTCCGATTCCAGCCCGCCGCGCCAGTCGAAGAAGAAGCGCTCGAACGGCATGCGCGTCTCGGCGAGGAAGCGCCAGACGGCGCCGGTCAGCTCCTGGTCGGCCGCCTCGCCGGCGCTTTCCAGGCCGAGCCGGTCGAGCATCGCCCCGGCGAAGCGGGCGCGGAACTCCGCCGCAAATCCCTCCAGCACGCGCTGGAGCGCGGCCTGCGGGGCGAAGGGCAGCAGGCATTCGGCCAGCCGCGTCATGTTCCACAGCAGCGTGTCGGGCTGGCGGCCGAAGGCGTAAAGCCCGGTCTCGTCGAAATAGGCGGCGGTGAAGCCGGGGTCGAGCACCGGCGCGAAACGCCACGGGCCGTAGTCGAAGCTCTCGCCGGTGATGTTGATGTTGTCCGTGTTGAGCACGCCGTGGACGAAGCCGGCCAGCATCCAGCGCGCGCCGGTGGCGGCGACGCGCCGGCCGACCGCCTCGAGGAAGGCCGTGGCCCGCTCTCTGGCCGTCTCGCGCGCGGCCTCCGGCAGGTAGTAGCGGACCGCATGGTCCACCAGCCGCAGGATGTCGTCATGCGCGTCGTGGTAGAGCAGCCGCTGGAACGTGCCGATGCGGATGTTGGAATGGCTGAGGCGCACCAGCACCGAGGAGCGCGTCGGCGAGGGCTCGTCGCCGCGCCACAGCGCTTCGCCGGTCTCGATCAGGCTGAAGGATTTCGAGGTGTCGACGCCGAGCGCCTCCAGCATCTCGGTCGCCAGCACCTCGCGCACGCCGCCCTTCAGCGTCAGCCGCCCGTCGCCGCGCCGCGACCACGGCGTCTGGCCGCTGCCCTTGGTGCCGAGATCGAGCAGCCGGCCGTCCTGCGCGTCGCGGCACTGGGCGAACAGGAAGCCGCGGCCGTCGCCGAGGTCGGCGTTGTAGACCCGGAACTGATGGCCGTGATAGCGCAGCGCCAGCGGGCCGGGCAGGCTGCCGGGCAGGGGCTCGAAACGCCCGAAATGGCCGATCCATTCGGCGTCGGTGAGCGTGTCGAGGCCGATGCTGCTTGCGGCGCGCTGGTTGCGGTAGCGCAACAGGTGCTCGGGAAAACGCGCCGGCTCGACCGCGTCGTAGAAGGCGTCACCGAGGTCGGCGTGGACGGTTTCGGGCTGGAATCTCTCGGAAACGGGCATCCCCGGAACCTAGAGCCCCGCGGGCCGGCTGGCGACCGGAATCGGCGGCGCGCCCGGTTTGCCGGCTTCCGCGATAACGGAGATTGCAATTATTGACCGGGCGTTCAAGATGACGGCGTGGAAGCGCTCAGTGACGCCCCTGCGTCACCCGCACCCCATTGCGGCGACGCGTTTCCACGGCCTGCCCGGTGTACGAGGCACCGGGCAGGCCCCCCCTCCAGCCCGAATCGCTGCGCCGCCGCCCTCCGGTCCGGGCCATTGACCCGGAACCCGCCGCGCGACATCGTGGTTGTGAGGGACAGCCAGGTGAGGACCGCACCATGAAGACCTACGCCAGACCGATATTCCGCACCCTCGTCACCGCCGCGCTGGTTGCGGCGGCCGGAACCGCCTTCGCGCGTCCCGACACGCGCAGCATGACCTGCGAGCAGACGCAGCGCCTGATCATCCGCAGCGGCGCCGTGGTGCTGACCACCGGGCCGCACACCTACGACCGCTACGTTTCCGGCTACGGCTACTGCTCGCGGCCGGAGGCGCCGGTGCGCACCTATGTGCGGACGAAGGACTATGCGGACTGCCCGGTCTACAACTGCCAGCGCGTCGACCCGCCGATCTTCGACGACTGATCGTCCCGGCGGACGCGGTCAGTAGACCGGCGGCGACATCACCCAGACGACCACGGCCGGCTCGTCGCCGTCGTTGCGCCAGGCGACGGACTTGCCCTTGAAGCGGAAGCTGTCGCCGGGGCCGAGCTGCTGCTCTGACCCGTCGATCTCCAGCACCAGCGTGCCGGAGAGCACGAAGCCTGCTTCTTCGGCCTCGTGCCGCACCGGCGCGTGCGCGCAGGCGCCGGGTGCGAAGATGCGGCGGCGCATCTGGAAGCAGCCGCCGAGGGAGGGCGACAGCAGTTCCTCCGTCAGCCCGTCCTCGACATGGGTCAGCACCCGCCGCTCGTCGTGGCGCACGACGATCTCGCCGTCGGTGTCGGGCCGCTGCTCGCGCGCGTAGAACAGGCTCATCGGCACGCCGAACTGGTCGGCCAGCCGGCGCAGGTCGGCCAGCGTCGGCATGGAGATGCCGCGCTCGACCTGGCTCATCCAGCCGACCGAGCGGCCGATGCGCTCGGCGATCTGGGCGAGCGTCAGGCTGCGGGCCTGGCGCAGCGCGCGCAAATCCCGCGACAGGCGCTTGTCGATGCGCTCGAGCGCGCGCGACAGGCCTCCTTCCTTCGCCGGATTTGCCGAATCTGCCATGAAAATTCCTTCGCGAATTTCATTGACGGGTGTCGGATGAAAATCTAAAGCTGATTTTCATCGGCTTGTCGAGGACGTTTGCCGTCCTTGCCGCAGGCCGACCGCGATCGGGCCGGGGACAAAACGCCGCGACGCGGACAGACGAGCGGAGAGACAGGCATGCTCGCGCCTGACAGGGACTCCCAATCCGTGGACATCGCCGAAATCGTCGACGAGGTGATCCTTTCGCGCCGCTCGGTGCGGGCCTTCCTGCCCGATCCCGTCGAGGACGAGTTGATCCGCGAGATCCTGGCGCTCGGCTCGCGCGCGCCCTCCGGCACCAACATGCAGCCGTGGAAGGCCTATGTGACGCGCGGCGAGGTCAAGGAGCGCATCTCCAGAGCGATCCTCGAATCGGGCCTGCGCGCCGAGAAGATCGAGTGGGACGAGTACAAATACTATCCCGACAAGTTCTTCGAGCCCTATCTCCAGCGCCGCCGCACCGTCGGCTACGCCCTCTACGAGGCGCTCGGCATCCAGCGCCGCGAGGTCGAGCGGATGCGGGCGCAGCACGACCGCAACTTCGTCTTCTTCGACGCGCCGGTCGGCATCATCTTCACCATCGACCGGCGGCTCAACCAGGGTTCGTGGATCGACCACGGCATGTTCCTGCAGACGGTCATGCTGGCGGCGCGGGCGAGGGGGCTGCACACCTGCCCGCAGGCGGCGTTCGCGCCCTATCACCGGCAGATCCGGCCGATCCTCGGCATCCCGGACGAGGAGATCGTGGTCTGCGGCATCGCCGTCGGCTATGAGGATTCGACCAAGCCGGAGAACGCCTTCCGCACCGAGCGCGCGCCGCTCGAGGAATGGGTCAGGTTCGTCGAGGAGTAGACGCGCAGTCGTTCGCTTAGAGCTGGCGGTAGCAGATGTCGGAGATGCGCTGCAGCCGCTCGCGGTCGATCTCGCCGCTGATCGCATAGCCCACCGGCCCGTCGATCCAGTAGAAGGTCTGCACGTTGCCGGTGCTCTCGAAACGGAAGCCGGTCGTCGTGTTCTGCTCGTTGCGGCCGAACATCAGCGTCAGCCGCTCGCCCTTCTCGTTCTCGTACATCAGCAGCGCGCCGGGCTTGTCGCGGTAGGGGATCAGCCGTCCGCCGACGAGGTGGAAGCCTTCCGAGGTCAGGTCGGGGGCGGCGATCTCGCTGCCCAGCCGCTTCGACAGCCAGGCGACCAGATGCGCCTCCTGGTCGGCGCCGACCTCGACGGGGTGGCGCACCTCGCGGGTGTAGATCAGGTAGCTGGCGCGGGCGGCCTCCGGCAGCGCCTCCAGCGAGGCGAGCGTCCGCGCCGGCGGCTCCAGCAGGCGGGCGCCGAGCATGCCGGCGCCGGCGCCCAGCGAAAACAGCACGAGGCCGGCGGCGGAAGCGGCGAGCACGCGGCCGCTCCAGCGGCGGCGGGCGCGGGCGGAGCCGGCGGCGAGGTCGGCGAGGCGGCGCGCGTCGTCCTCCTGCGGCACCTCGGCGGAGAACAGCGCGCGGATGTGCCGGTTCTGCTGCTGCCAGCCGGCGACCTCGCTGGCGGCCTGCGGGTTGCCGGCCAGCCAGCGCTCGACCTCGGCCTGCCGCTCGGCCGAAAGCAGGCCGTCGACATAGGCGTGCAGGTCGTCCTCGGTCACTCCGGGAGGCTGGGTCCGGTTCATCATGGTCTCCGCAGGCCGACGATGTTGTGGCCGCTCAGATTGTCGGCGATCGCGTGGCGGGCCCGCGACAGGCGCGACATGACGGTGCCGAGGGGGATGCCGAGCATGGCTGCGACCTCGGTGTAGGCGTAGCCCTCGACCACCACGAGCATGAGCACGCTGCGCTGTTCGGGCGAGAGCAGGTTGATCGCGGCAATCAGCCGGTCGCGCTCCAGCGGGTCGTCCGGCCCGGCGGGCGCGGCGATGTCGCCGGCCGTCTCGATCGCGTCGTGGCGGGCCCGGCCGGCCTGGGTGCGGTAGCGGCCGCGGTGCATGTTGGTCATGATGGTGAGCAGCCAGCCGCGCAGGTTCGCCCCGCGCCACGCGCCGAGATTGGCGAAGGCAGCCTCGAGGCTGTCCTGCACGAGGTCCTCGGCGTCCTGCCGGTTGCGCGACAGGGCGAGCGCATAGCGCCGCAGCGCGGGCATCAGGGCCAGTATGCCGTCTTCGGTGCGGGTCACGGGCAGGCGGGGAGGCGCGGTGCGCGCCTCCCTCCCCGAGGCGCGACGTCAGGGACGGGCGACCTCCCAGACATTGTTGACGCCGTCGCCGGTCGTGTCGCCCTTGGCCTTGTCCTTGACCCAGAAATAGAGCGGCTTGCCGCTGACGGCCCACTGCTTCTTGCCGTCCTTGCGATCGATGATCGAATAGTTGCCATCGGCCTTGGCACCCTCGTCGGCAAACAGCGGCGGCCAGTTCTCGGCGCACTTGTCATAGCAGTTCGAGACGCCCGACGTATCCTTGGTGAAGGTATAGAGCGTCATTCCGTTCTCGCCGGCCAGGACCTTGCCCATGGCGGTGTCGACCGTCGTCACGGGCGCGGCCCAGGCGGCCGAGGCGGCGAATGCCGCGAACGCGGCGGACAACAGGAGCTTCCTCATCTCACTTCCCCTTTGCTGGTGCGGAGCGCCACGCGGCGCCCCGGAGGATGAGATACAGGCCGGGCCGGTTTTATTCCCGCCGGATGCGCATTTTTCCCGCGGCCTACGCCACCTCGTAGCCGACCTCGGCTGCGGCGTGGCAGAGCATCGTCCAGAACGAGCGGGCGAAGGAGCGGAAGACGTAAAGGTCGAACTGCCGCTCGCCGGTGCGCTGGATCAGCGCGGAGACGTCGTGGTGGAGCGTCGCGCGGCCGGCGCCGGACGGGAAGGCGGCGGGCGCGAAGTCGATCGCGAAGAGCTTCGACAGCACCCATTCCGCCTTGTCGCCGGAGATGCGGATCGCCGTGCGGCCGTGCGACAGGTCGGTGACCGTGCCGATGTCGGAGGCGATGGCGCCCGACAGCATCGCCGCGAGCCCGTCCTGCTGGTCGACCACCAGCACGCGGCCCGGCGCGAAGCCGAAGGCGGCGCGGCGGCCGTCCGCCGCCCCGGCGCCGGGGCCTTCCGGTAGGGCAAGGCCGGTCACGGCCGCGATCGCCGCGGCAAGCCGGCGCTCCTCGCCCGGCCAGGCTGCGGCCTGCACGATCGAGCCGGGGCGCGTCTCCAGCAGCCGTACGCCGGCGCCGGCGGCGAAATTGCCGTGCGAGCCCGGCCGGTAGACCGGCACCAGCGGCGATTCGCGCTCAGCCATGGAGGCGGCTCCCCTCGGGGTCGAAGAAATGGTGGCTGACGATCTCGACCGGACCGAACCGGCCGCGCATCGGGTCGGAGACGAAGGCGCGGGTGCCGTGCAGCGCGCTTCCGCCGCGCAGCAGCGCCAGCGCGACGTATTTCTGCAGCGCCGGCGAATAGCAGACCGCCGTCAGGTGGCCGATGCTTTCCCCCAGGCCGCCCGGCCCGCTCTGCGCCAGCGTCACATGCGCGCCGCCGTTGAGCGGCCGGCCGTCGAGCGACACGACACCGACCAGCGACAGCCGGTCGGGATCGGCCAGGCCCTCGCGGTTCGCCATGGCCGAGCCGATGAACGGCTTCTTCTTCGACAGCAGGCCATCGAGATGGAGGTCGCGCGCGGTGGTGCGGCCGTCGATCTCGCTGCCGGTGACGTGGCCCTTCTCGATGCGCAGCGTGCCGAGCGCCTCGAGCCCGTAGGGAACGATGCCGAACGGCTCGCCGGCCTCGACCAGCGCCTCCCAGACATGGGTGCCGTGGCCGGCGCCGCAATAGACCTCGTAGGCGAGCTCGCCGGAGAAGGAGAGCCGGCAGACCATCACCGGCGCGCCGTCGACCTCGCCGCGCACGATGCCCATGAAGGGCAGGGCGGCATCGTCGACCGCGGTGCCCGTCACCGCCCGCTCCAGCACTTTTCGCGCGTCCGGGCCGGCGACCGCGGCACCCGCCCATTCGTCGGTCACCGAGGTCAGGTGGACGCGCAGGTCCGGCCAGACAACGTCGAGGAAATATTCCAGATGCTGCATGACCCTGGCGGCGTTGGCCGTCGTCGTGGTCATCAGGAAATCGTTCTCGCCGAGCCGCCAGGTCGTGCCGTCGTCGAAGACGAAGCCGTCCTCGCGCAGCATCAGCCCGTAGCGCGCCTTGCCGACCGGCAGCGTCGAGAAGGTGTTGGTGTAGACGCGGTCGAGGAAGGCGGCCGCGTCCGGCCCCTGGACCGCGATCTTGCCGAGCGTCGAGACGTCGACGATGCCGGCGCCGGCGCGCACCGTGCGGGCCTCGCGGACATAGGCCTGCTCGACCGTCTCGCCGGGCAGGCCGTAGATCTGCGGGCGGAACCAGAGGCCGGCGGCCTGCATGACCGCGCCGTGCTCGACATGCCAGTCGTGCATCGGCGTCAGCCGCGCGGGGCGCAGGTCGCCGTGGCGCTCCGCCGCGATCGAGCCGAGCGAGACCGACGCATAGGGCGCGCGGAAGCGGGTGGTGCCGACCTCGGGGATCGGCACGCCGCGCTCGGCCGCCATGATCGCCAGCCCCGGCACGTTGGAGGTCTTGCCCTGGTCGGTCGCCATGCCGAGCGTCGTGTAGCGCTTCATGTGCTCGACCGAGACGAAGCCCTCGCGGCGGGCGAGCCGCACATCGTCGGCGGTCACGTCGTGCTGGAAGTCGACGAAGGCCTTTTCCCTGCCGTCCGGCACGGCGATCTCGAAGACCGGCGCGGGCGCGGGATCGAGCGTAGGCGCCTCGACTTCCGGCTGCTTCGTCCGGTCGGCCTTGCCGCCCGCCGCCTTCAGCCCCGCCGCGCGGCCCTGAGCCAGCGCCTCGGCGGTGATCGCGGCGCCCGTGAAGGCGCCGGCGCCGAGCCAGTTCTGCGTCGGCTCGGGCGGCAGGAAGGCCTGCCGCTCGTCGCTCCAGACCGGCTTCTGGCCGGCCTGGCTGGCGAGATGGATCACCGGCGACCAGCCGCCGGACACGGCGAGGCAGTCGACGGGAAGCGCTCGCGCCTCGCCGGTAGGCCGGCCGGCGTCGAAGCGGCGCACGGAGATGCCCGACAGCGCCGTGCCGCCCTGCGTGCCGGTCACGGCGTGACCCAGCAGCAGCTCGCCGCCGGCCATCCCCGCAAGCATGCGCGCGCCCTCCGAGATCGCGGGGCGGACGTCGACGATCGCGGCGATCCCTGCGCCCGCCGCCGCAAGCGCCGCGGCGGCGCGATAGGCGCCGTCATTGTTGGCGAAGAGCGCGATGCGGCGGCCCGGCAGAACGCCGAACTCGTTGGCGTAGCGTTCGGCGGCACCCGCCAGCATGACGCCCGGCCGGTCGTTGCCGGGAAACACGATCGGCCGTTCCAGCGCGCCGGTGGCGAGCACCACCGTGCCGGCGCGGATCGTCCAAGTGCGGTGGCGCGGCTCGGCCTTGGCGGCCTGCGCCTTGTGGCCGCTGACGCGCTCGGTGGCGGCGAGCGTGTTGCCGTCATAATAGCCCCACACCGTGGTGCGCGGCAGCAGGCGGACGTTATCCATCGCCGCGAGCTCGGCAGTCGTATCCTCCGCCCACTCGTCGGCAGGCCGCCCGCCGATCCGCTCGCCCGACCAGTTGGCCGAGCCGCCCATGGTCGCGTCCGCCTCGGCGAGGATGACGCGCTTGCCTTCCAGCGCCGCAGCCCGCGCCGCCACGAGCCCGGCCAGGCCGGAGCCGACGACCAGCACGTCGCAGAAGGCATTGACGCGTTCGTAGGTCGCCGGATCGGCTGCCCGTCCGGCGCGGCCGAGGCCGGCGGCGCGGCGGATGAACCACTCGCAGAGCATCCAGACGCGCGTGCCCTTCAGCGGGCCGATCACCGGACCCATGAAGGTCTTGTAGTAGAAGCCGGCGCCGAAGAATCTTCCGCCCAGACCGTTCACCGCGCCGAGGTCGAAGGACAGCGACGGGAAACGGTTCTGGCTCTCGGCCACCAGCCCGTCGAAGATCTCGACCTGGGTCGCCGGCACGTTCGGCTCGCGCGTGCCGTCGCGCAACACGGTCACCAGCGCGTTCGGCTCGTCGACGCCCGCGGCGACCAGCCCGCGCGGACGGTGATACTTGAAGGAGCGGCCGAACAGCGTGACGCCGGCGGCCAGCAGCGCCGAGGCGAGCGTGTCGCCGGCATGGCCGGTATAGGCCTTGCCGTCGAAGGTGAAGCGGATGGTGCGCAGCCGGTCGATGCGGCCGCCGGTTTCGGTGCGGCGCCCGCTCATGGTTTCGCCTTTCGCGAGGCAGGGCGCTTGCGCGGCGCAGCGGGGGCTGGCTTCGTTGCCGGAACAGGGGCGGAGCGTACGAAGGCGACGCCGGCGATCTCGTGCGTCAGCGTGTTGCGGGTCACCAGCAGGTGCGACCGGCAGCCGCCGGAATGCTGCCAGTACTCGCGGTGCGGCCCGGCCGGGTTGGCGCGCTGGTAGACGTAGTCGTTCCAGGCGTCGAGGTCGGTCGAGGCCGGGTCCGGCCGCGGGCGGTTGGCGTCGCCCTGGTAGGTGAACTCCGCCACGTCGCGCGGGCCGCAATAGGGGCAGGCGATCAGCATGGCGTCCTCAATGCAGCCTCGGCGTCGCGCCCTGGCCCTTCTCGTCGATGACGAGGCCGCGGGCGAAGCGGTCGAGCGTGAACGGCGCGTTGATCGGGTGCGGCTCGTCGCGGGCGATGGTCCAGGCGAACAGCCAGCCGGAGGCGGGCGTGGCCTTGAAGCCGCCGTAGCACCAGCCGCAATTTAGATACATGCCCGGCAGCGGCCCTTTCGTGACGATCGGCGAGCCGTCCATCGACATGTCCATGATGCCGCCCCAGGAGCGCAGCAGCCTGAGCCGCGCGAAGCCGGGGAACAGCGCCACCATCTCGCTCATCACGTCCTCGACCACCGGCAGGTTGCCGCGCTGGGCGTAGGAATTGTAGCCGTCTATGTCGCCGCCGAAGACGAGGCTGCCCTTGTCGGACTGCGACACGTAGAGATGGCCGCCGCCGAAGGTGATCACCGTGTCGAGCGTGGGCTTCAGCGATTCGGTCACGAAGGCCTGAAGCACGTGGCTCTCGATCGGCATGCGGTCGATGCCGGCCGCCTGCATCACGCGGCCGGTGCTGCCGGCTACCGCGACGGCCACCTTCTTCGCCGCGATGTCGCCGCGCGAGGTGCGCACGCCGGTGACGCGGTCGCCGTCGCGCAGGAAGCCGGTCACCTCGCAGTTCTCGATGATGTCGACGCCGCGCCGGTCGGCGGCGCGCGCATAGCCCCAGGCGACGGCGTCGTGGCGGGCGGTGCCGCCGCGCCGCTGCATCAGCCCGCCAACGATCGGGAAGCGTGCCGAGGCGGAGACGTCGAGACCGGGCACCGCGCGGGCGATGCGGTCGCGGTCCCACCACTCGGCGTCGACGCCCTCGTGGCGCAGCGCGTTGCCGCGGCGCATGAAATCGTCGCTCTGCGCGGGCGAATGGGCGAGGTTGATCACGCCGCGCTGCGAGAACATGACGTTGTAGTTCAGCTCGTGCGAGAGGTTCTCCCACAGCTTCAGCGAATGTTCGTAGAAGCGGATCGAGGCCGGCAGCAGGTAGTTTGAGCGCACGATGGTGGTGTTGCGGCCGATATTGCCGGAGCCGAGCCAGCCCTTCTCCACCACCGCCACGTTGGTGATGCCGTGCTCGCGGGCGAGATAGTAGGCGGTCGCCAGCCCGTGGCCGCCGCCGCCGACGATCACCACGTCGTAGGCCGCCTTGGGCTCGGGCTTGCGCCACGCGGGCGCCCAGTCGCGATTGGCGTTGAAGCCGTTGCGCAGCAGCGAAAAGACGGAATATTCGGCCATCGAGCCTCCCGTGCGCCAGCGCCGAGGGAAGGCCGACCCTATAAGCCGGCCGCGGCGGTCAATGCAAATAAAGCGCCACCGGCTTTCAAAGCCACGACTCGAACGACCTAGCCCGGCCGGCGTGCGGCCTCGGCTTGCCGCACCCGCCATCGGGCCCTATCAATAGCCTATCCGAAGCCACATCCAGGTTGCGCCGAAGACGTGACAGTCGCGCCGACGTTCCTTTCCCGCCTATCGGCTTGCCTGATCCTGTGCCTGGCGCTGTTCGCCGCGCTGCCGGGCGCGCCGGCGCACGCGCAGGCCCAGCCCACGGCTTCCGCGGTCGCCGACCAGCGGGCGAGCCTGACCGCCTATACGAAGCAGGCCGACGACCTCGAGCGCCAGATGAAGGCGAACGCCGAGGCCGACGGGCGCCTGGTCGACATCCGCAACCAGCTCGACGCGCTGTCGCGGCAATTGCTGGCGAGCAGCGTGGCGCTGCGGCCCCGCATCAGCGAGATCAACACGCGGCTCGACCAGATCGGCCCGCCGCCCGGCGACGGCCAGCCGGCCGAGCCGGACGTGCTGACGAAGGAACGCGCGGCGCTGCAGCAGGAGAAGGCCGAGATCAACGCGCTGCTGGGCGAGGCGGAGGCGCTGTCGCTGCGCATCGGCGCGCTGGTCGAGCAGATCGCGCAGATACGGCGCGACCTTTTCGCCAGCCAGCTCTCGCGGCGCTACGACATCGGTAGCGCGCTGAACGCGCAGGTGCTGGCCGATTTCGCCAGGGAAGCGCAGGACGTCTACAACCGCTTCTCGTCCTGGATCAGCTTCGCCGTCCGCTTCAAGCTGAGCTCGGTGGCGTTCGCAGCCTTCTTCGCGGTGCTGGCGGCGGCCGTGCTGCTGATCGGCGGGCGGCGCGCCTTCGGCCGGCTGCTGACGGCGGATGCGGGCGTCGCCAGGCCGTCCTATCTCAGCCGGCTCTCGGTGGCGTTCTGGTCGACGCTGCTGCCGTCGCTGGCGCTCGCCGTGTTCTTCGCCGCGACCTATTTCTTCCTGGGCTATTTCAACGTGCTGCGGGGCGACATCGCACAGATCCTCGGCACGCTCTTCAACGTCATCGCCACCGTCTACTTCATCAACCGGCTGGCCCGCGCGGCCTTCTCCCCGCGCCTGCCGAACTGGCGGCTGGTGCCGGTGGAGACGGCCGCCGCCTGGAAGCTCTACATCCTCGTCAGCGCCACCTCGATCGTCACCGGCGCCGACTTCGTGCTGACCAAGGTCAACACGGTGGTCGGCTCGCCGCTGTCGCTGACGATCGCCAAGAGCCTGGTCGCGACCGTCATCGTCGGCGTCCTCATCGTGCTGATCGGCGCGGTGAAGCCGCTGCGCGACGGCGAGGGCAGGCCCCGCCACTGGCCGGCGGCGCTGCGCTACCCGATCCTGGCGCTCGGCCTGTCGACGATCGCCGCCGCGGTGCTCGGCTATATCGGGCTCGCCCGCTTCATGTCGCAGCAGATCGTGGTCACCGGCGCGATCCTCGCCACCATGTATATCGGCCACCTGTCGGCGCAGGCGCTGGCCAAGCTCGGCGCGTTCCGCGGCTCGGCGCTCGGGCGGCGGCTGGAGGGCCGGCTCAAGATCGACGCCGGCGTGGAAGACCAGATCGGGCTGGCGCTCTCCATCCTCATCCACGTCGTCGTGGTCGCCATCGGCGTGCCGCTGATCCTGCTGCAATGGGGCTTCCAGTGGGGCGACATCACCACCTGGACGTTCGGCATCGCGCGCGAGATCCGCGTCGGCTCGATCTCGTTCTCGCTGGTCGGCATCGTCACCGGCATCGTCGTCTTCCTGCTCGGCTACTTCCTGACGCGCTGGTTCCAGTCGTGGCTCGACGGCTCGGTGATGACGCGCGGCCGGGTCGACGCCGGCGTGCGCAACTCGATCCGCACCGTGGTCGGCTATTCCGGCGTGGCGGTTGCCGCGCTGGTCGGCATCTCGGCGGCCGGCATCAGCCTGTCGAGCCTCGCGCTGGTCGCCGGCGGCCTGTCGCTCGGCATCGGCTTCGGCTTGCAGAACATCGTCCAGAACTTCGTCTCGGGCCTGATCCTGCTCGCCGAGCGGCCGTTCAAGGTGGGCGACTGGATCGTGGCGGGCGGCACGAGCGGCATCGTCAAGAAGATTTCCGTGCGTGCCACGCAGATCGAGACGTTCCAGCGGCAGATGGTGATCCTGCCGAACTCGGAGCTGATCAACGCCTCGGTCGGCAACTGGACCCACCGCAACCGGCTGGCGCGCACCGAGGTGCGCATCACCGCCGCCTACGGCTCGGATGCGCGCAAGGTGCAGGCGCTGCTGCTGGAGCTGGCGCGCGCGCAGCCGATGGTGCTGAAGAACCCCGAGCCGTTCGTGGCGCTGGTCGACATCTCCAATGTCGGGCTGGAGTTCGAGCTGCGCGTCTTCCTCGCCGACGTCTACGACAGCGGCACGGTGCAGAACGACCTGCGCTTCGCCATCCTCGAGGCGTTCGAGCGCGAGGGGATCGCCATCTCCTATGCGGCGCGGTCGGCCTACCGGGCCGACCCGCCCGCCGAGCCCGCGAGGGCCGAGCCCGGCGGCACGCCGGAGGCGGACGCGGCGGCCGGCTCGAAGAAGGCCGGGCCGCAGCCGTGATTCCGTTCAGATCGCATTCAGGTTGAAATGCCTATATGCATGGGCGAAAGGGAGATCGGCTCCCGCAACAGAGGCGGTGGAGACACCGGATCGCAGATGAACAGACTTGGCATTGCGGCCCTGGCTCTGATGGCCGCGACGGGCAGCGGGCTCGCCGCGAGCGCCGTCAACCTGGACAAGGAGCCGCGCACCATCGTGGTGACGGAGGGCGGCACGCGCACCGAGCTCACGATCGGCGCGGGCGAGTCCGTCCAGTTCTGCCCGTCGGGCTGCTTCGTGACGCTGCCCAACGGCGACCGCGCGCCGCTGACGGGCTCGGAGACCGTCGAGATCTCCAACGGCACCGGGCGCGTGCGCTGACCGCGCCGCATCCGCGACCGATACCGAAGGCCGGGCATGTCCCGGCCTTCGCGCATTCCGGGGGGCGTGAAAGGCTTCCGCCGCGCGTCGCGACGCTTCCGGGCAATGTCGCAAACAGGCTTCAAAGGGGCCGCCGCGCCGCCCTATAGTCCGGCCGGGAAAACGTCTCGGAGTGGCGGGCAATGGCAGGGTTTCCGCAACAGGCACGGGTCGTCATCGTCGGGCTCGGCGGCATCGTCGGCGCGTCGGTGGTGCACCATCTCGTCGCGCGCGGCTGGGACGACATCGTCGGCATCGACATGTCGGGCATCCCCACCGACGTGGGCTCGACGGCGCATGCCTCGGACTTCTGCTACACGACAAGCCACGACTTCCTGTCCTGCTGGACGACGCTCTATTCGATCGACTTCTACGAGAAGCGCGGCCACTACGCCCGCGTCGGCGGGCTGGAGGTGGCGCGCGTCGGCGACGACGCCCGAATGGACGAGATCCGGCGCAAGGTGGCGTCCGGCAAGGCATTCGGCACGCGCGCGCGGCTGATCGAGCCGGCCGAGATCAAGGAAAAGTTCCCGCTGATCGAGGAGGCGCAGGTGCAGGGCGGGCTGTGGGACCCCGACGCCGGCCTCGTCGTGCCGCGCAGCCAGGCCGTCGCCGGCGAGCTGATCGACGAGGCGGTCGCAGCCGGCAAGCTGCAGGCCTTCGCCAACACGCCGGCGACCTCGCTGGTCATCGAGGACGGCCGCATCCGCGGCGTCGTCACCCCACGCGGCACGATCCGCGCCGACCGCGTCGTGGTCTGCGCCGGCCTGTGGGGCCGGCTGATCGCCGAGATGGCGGGCGAGGACCTGCCGGTGATGCCGGTCGACCATCCTCTCACTTTCTTCGGGCCGTACAACGAGTTTGCCGGCACCGGCAAGGAGATCGGCTTCCCGCTGCTGCGCGACCAGGGAAACTCCGCCTACATGCGCGACACCGGCGATCCGACCACGTCGGAAGGCGGCATGATCGAGTGGGGCTACTACGAGGAGACGCATCCGCGCCTCGTGCACCCGCGCGAGCTGCTGGCGAAGGGCGAGGCGCGGCTGTCGCCGTCGCAGCGCGACCTCGAGATGGACCAGATCCTCGTGCCGCTGGAGCGTGCCATCGAGTTGACGCCGATCCTCGGCGAGCTCGGCTACGACGAGCGGCGCTCCTTCAACGGGCTGCTGCAGGTCACCGCCGACGGCGGCCCGTCGATCGGCGAGAGCCAGAAGGTGAGGGGGCTGTGGTATGCCGTCGCCATCTGGGTGAAGGACGGCCCCGGCATGGGCAAGCTGGTCGCCGACTGGATGACCGACGGCCGCACGCAGATCGACCACGCGAAGATCGACTACGCCCGCTTCTATCCGCACCAGACCGGGGAGGACTTCGTCGCCGGGCGCTGCGGCGAGGCGGCGCAGAAGATCTACAATCCGGCGGTGCATCCGCGCGAGCCTTACGCGACGGGCCGCAACGTGCGGCGCTCGCCCTTCCACGAGCGCGAGAAGGCGCTCGGCGGCTATTTCATGGAGCTGGGCGGCTGGGAGCGCGCCCACGGCTACGCCGCCAACGAGCACCTGCTGGAGAAGTACGGCAACCGCGTTCCGGTCCGCGAGAGCGAGTGGGACAACCGCCATTTCTGGCGCGTCTCCAACGCCGAGCACCTCGCCATGAGCGAGGATTGCGGCATCGTGAACCTCAGCCATTTCGCCATCTACGATGTGACCGGGCCGGACCACGTCGCGCTGATGGAATGGCTGTGCGCGGCCCGTATCGGCGGCGACGCCAATATCGGCAAGGGCATCTACACGCATTTCCTCGACGACGAGGGCATGGTGCGCGCCGACCTGACGGTGATCCGCATGGCCGACCGCTGCCGCGTCATCGACGGCGCCGACGCCGGCCCGCGCGACTTCGCCTACATGAAGCGCGTGGCGCAGGACAAAGGCTTCGACGCAACGGTCACCGACGTGACGGAGAAATACGTCACCATCGGCATCTGGGGGCCGAACGCGCGGGTGACGTTGCAGAAGGCGGTCGAGGATCCGGCCGGGCTGGCGCCGGAGAATTTCCCCTTCGCGGCGATCAAGCCGGTGCGCATCGCCGGCAAGGATGTGAGCGCATTTCGCATCTCCTATGTCGGCGAGCAGGGTTTCGAGCTGCACATGCACTACGAGGACGGGCTGGCCGTCTGGGACGCGCTGCGGGCGACCGGCGTCATGGCCTTCGGCGTCGAGACCTATGCGAATTCGCGCCGCATGGAAAAGAGCCTGCGCCTCCAGAACGCCGACCTCTTGACCGAATACAACCTCTTCGAGGCCGACCTCGCCCGCCCGAAGGTCAAGGAGGCCGATTTCCGCGGCAAGGCGAAGCACCTCGAATACCGCGCCAGGCCGCATCAGCCGGCCATGCTGTGCACGCTGGTGATGACCGACAACCGCGACTCCAAGGGTATCGCCCGCTATCCGGTCGGCACCATGCCGGTGATGGACCCGGCGACCGGCGAGACCCTTGTCGACGAGCTCGGCCGCCGTTCCTTCACCACCTCCGTCGCCTACGGCCCGACATTGGGAAAGAACATCGCGCTCGCCTACCTGCCGTGGGCGTATTGCCAGGAGGGCCGCAAGCTCGCGGTCGAGTATTTCGGGGAGACCTTCCCCGTCGAGGTCGCCGCCGTCGGCTACAAGCCGCTCTACGACCCGGAGAATTTGAAGCCGCGGAGCTGATTTCGGGCAGCCGCTAGGCGCTTCCCCTCGCGCGAAAGTGAAGGGACAGGCGCCGGCGAAACGGCGCGGCGCGCTTTCCCGCCGGCGCGGATGCGCTAACCTTGGGGCATGTTATCGCTGCGGGTTCCCATGCGGTTCCTCGGTGGCGGATTGGCATTCGCGCTGTCGGGGTTCATGCCGATGCACGCGACCGCCCAGGAGGCGGTGGACGTGGAGCTCGTGCTCGCGGTCGACGTGTCGCTTTCCATGTCCTTCGAGGAATTGCGCATCCAGCGCGAGGGCTACGTCGCGGCGCTGCGGCACGACGAGGTCATCCAGGCGATCCGCGACGGCGTCCAGGGCCGCATCGCCGTCACCTATTTCGAATGGGCGGGCGACGCCTCGCAATACATGGTGGTGCCGTGGACGGTGATCGCCAGCCGCGAGGACGCCGAGCGCGTCGCCGCCATGATCTCGTCGGGCGCTCCCAACAGCGCGCGGCGCACCTCGATCTCGGGCGGCCTGCGCTATGCCGCCGACCTGCTGGCCGAGAGCGGCTTCCGCAGCCCCAAGCGTGTTGTCGACGTCTCCGGCGACGGCCCCAACAACCAAGGCGAGTTCGTCAACCTCGCGCGCGACGCGCTGGTGGCCTCGGGCATCGTCATCAACGGCCTGCCGCTGATGACCGACGGCGGGCTGACCAGCGCCTTCGACGTTCCGGACCTCGACCGCTACTACGCCGACTGCGTGGTCGGCGGGCCGGGCTCCTTCGTCATCCCGGTCAACGACTGGTCGCAGTTTCCGGACGCCGTGCGGCGCAAGCTGGTGCAGGAGATCGCGGGGCCGGGGCCGGCCGAGCGGCGCTGGACGCCCGGCCAGCCGCTGCCGGTCGTGAAGGCGGCGGCGCCCGCGCCCTATGACTGTCAGGTCGGCGAGAAACGCTGGCGCGGCCGCGGCTTCATGTGGGACGGCACTCCGTAGGAAAACCGGCCGGCCGTAAAACTCACGCCGCGATGAGCTGCTTGCGCTCGGCGCGTTCCTGCTGGGGCGAGCGGGCGTAGAGCTCGCGGTAGCATTTGGAGAAATGCGAGGCCGAGACGAAGCCGCAGGCGACCGCCACCTCGACCACCGGCAGCGAGGATTGCAAAAGCAGGTGGCGGGCGCGGTCGAGCCGGATCTCCAGATAGTAGCGGGCCGGCGAGCGGCCCATCTCCTGCCGGAACAGCCGCTCGATCTGGCGACGCGACAGGCCGACATGGTCGGCGATCTCGATCAGCGACAGCGGCTCGGCGAGGTTGGCCTCCATCAGCTCGATGATGGTCAGCACCTTGGAGTTCTGCACGCCCAAGCGCGCGCGCAGCGGCAGGCGCTGGCGGTCGGTGGGGCTGCGCACGCGGTCGGTCAGAAACTGCTCGCAGATCTTGTTGACGAGGTTGTCGTCGAAATCGTCGCCGATCAACTTGAGCATCATGTCGAGCGCGGCGGTGCCGCCGGCACAGGTGTAGATGTTGGCGTCGACCTCGAACAGGTCGGCGAAGACGTTGGCCTTGGGGAAGGCCTCCTGGAAGCCGGGCAGGTTCTCCCAGTGGATGGCGCAGCGGCGGTTGGCGAGCAGACCGGCGGCGGCGAGCACATGCGCGCCGGTGCACAGGCCGCCGATGGCGACGCCGCGGTTGTATTCCTCGCGCAGCCAGGCGAACACCGTCTTGTTGCGGAACTCCTCGACCTTGAGGCCGCTGCACAGGATGACCATCGAGGGGCGTTCGGCGCCGGCCATCTTGCGGCGCTCCTCGTCGAGGGAAGTGTCGACGGCGCATTCCACTCCGTTGGAGGCGCGCACCGGCCTGCCGTCGACGCTGGCCAGTCGCCACTGATAGGCCTCGAAGCCGAGCATGCGGTTGGCCGCGCGCAGCGGCTCCAGCGCCGTGGCGAAGGCCATCATGGTGAAGTCGGGGATCAGGAAGAAGACGATCGACCGTCTGACTGCTGGCTTCGAGGACAACCCAGCCTCCCGTTGCTCGCGAAGCGACCGCATGTCGCTGAGAGCAAAGCGTCATCAGGAAAAGGCTTTGTTGTCAATGCCCTGCGCGGTCGCTATCGGGCAGAAATGGCGGCAGGCGCTGCCGCGTCGAGGAACCCGCAAAGAAAAAACCGCCCCGGCGGGCCGGGACGGTCGTCAGGTTGGCTGGAGGAGCCGTATCAGTTCAGCAGGAAACCGTAGCGCGAGGCGGCGAGCGCAGCGGTCTGGCCCGGCATGGTCATGCTCAGGCGGCGGCGCTCCATCTCGGTGGTCAGGTTGGCCGGGGTGCGGCCGCGGAAAAGGCGGGCGACAAGCTTCATATCAGGACTCCATGCAAATCGCGTTGATCCGTCACACGGAGCATCCTTCGCAAGGTGGAGTGGGGGTGCTCGTCTGATGGCGTGGATATAGGCATTCGCGGGCGCGACAGAAGCGACGAAAGCGAAGTGCAGCGCACAAAAAGCGACATGGATTGCGACACCCGTCCCGTCGTTGCTTCCAAAGGCCGTGGAATTTTAAGCACTTGGCAAGGATTTCGGCGCGGCATGCGCGGTGCGCGCGGCAGCCATGCGACGGCGGCAGGGGTCGCGCCGCATGGCGTCGCGCCAGCTCAATTGCGCCATGCCGGGGTGGACCGGCAGGCGTCGTCGATGCCGTCGGCCGCGCCGGGCCAGCCGATGTCCTTGAGCATCTCGGCGGGCATGCCGTCGATCATGCGCCGGGTGAGGCGGAAGCGCCGGCGGCGCTCTAATTCACCGAGATAGGAGCGGAATGCCGAGAGAACGGTCATGGTGCTTCTCCTGTGGTTGGGCGGCGTCCGGGGAGGGACGGTCTTGACTATGGAGCCGGCCTCATATTCAATCAAACGAAATGGAATGATTGTTTCTTTCAGAAAATCTGAAGATCGAATCCGAAAGCAAGGATGCCTGCCGTGACTGCCCCGCTCAACCATCCGCTGCCGCTGCTCGACCTCGACGTGCTGCGCACCTTCGTGGCGATCGCCGAGACCGGCAGCTTCACCGCGGCCGCCAACGCCGTGTTCCGCACGCCGTCGGCCGTGTCGATGCAGATCAAGAAGCTCGAGGAGACGCTGCGCTGCGCCGTGTTCAACCGCGACGCGCGCTCGGTGTCGCTGACCGCGGACGGCGAGATCCTGATGGGCTATGCGCGGCGCATGCTGGCGATCAACCGCGAGGCGGTGTCGAAGTTCGTGGTGCCGGACGTGTCGGGCGTCGTGCGGCTCGGATCGCCGGACGATTATGGCGAGCGCGTGCTGCCCGCCGTGCTCAAGCGCTTCGCCCAGTCGCACCCGTCCGTGGCGGTCGACGTGATCATCGACCAGTCGGTCAATCTGCGCCGCAGGCTGAACGAGCGGGAGCTGGACATCACGCTGTTCACCGTGTGCCGCAACATCCCGCCCGATGCCGAGATCCTGCTCACCGAGCCGATCGTCTGGGGCGGCGCGCGTGGCGGTTGCGCGCATATGCGCAAGCCGCTGCCGGTGTCGGTGTGGGAGGAGGGCTGCGCCTGGCGGGCCGACGCGCTGGAGGCGCTCGGCCGCGACGGCGTCGAATATCGCGTCGCCTATATGAGCGCGCACACGGCCGGCCAGCGCTCGGCGATCCTCGCCGACCTCGCCATCGCGCCGCTGCCGAAATCCTTCATCGGCGACGAGATCGTCGCGCTCGGGCCCGAGCACGGCCTGCCGCAGCTTTCCAACTACAACCTCGCGATGATCGTGGCGCCCGACGCCTCGGCGCCGGTGCGCGCGGCCGCCGACCACATCCGCGCGACGATGGAGGCGTTCAAGGAAGCCGGGCGGTTCTAGGCGGCCACCATCCCGCCTGCCGGCATTGGCATCCGGGCGGGCGCCGCAGGGACGGGCGCCGTCTGCTGTGCGGCAGGCTGCGGCCGGGTACGGTGGAGGAAGGCCGCGATCCGGCCGCGGGCGACATAGGCCTCCGGCATGTCGATGAGCGGCCAGACATGCATCATGCCTTCCTCGACCATCAGTTCGACGTCGACGCCTTCGGCCGCGGCCTTCTGCGCGAAGCAGACGTTGTCGGCGCTCAGAAGATCGTGGGTGCCGGTCAGGATCATCGTCGGGGGCAGGGCGGCGAGGTTGCCGTAGATCGGGCTGATCTGCCAGTGCGTGCGGTCGATGTCGGGCGCGCACAGCCGCAGCGCCTCAAGCCCGCCGTCGATGCCGAGCCAGGGATCGATGCGTTCCAGCTCGCGCAGTTGCGGGTTGGTCAGCGACATGTCGAGGCCCGGCGAGATCAGGACCTGCCGCGACGGCGCGGGCAGCCCTTCCTCGGCCGCCATCATGGACATCACCACCGCCATGTGGCCCCCCGCCGAATCGCCCATCAGGACGAGCTGCTCGGGCGGCGTCTCGCGCAGCAGGCGCCGGTAGAGCCGCAGCATCTGGCGGAAGGTGCGGCCGACCGTCTGCTCCGGCGCCAGCGGATAGATCGGGACGGTGACGCGCGCGTTGAGGCGCTGCGCCATGTCGGCGATCATCTGCCAGTGATGGTGCGTGATCTCGAACAGGTAGGCGCCGCCGTGCAGATAGACCAGCCGCATCGAACCCGGCCAGTGGCGTGGCCGGCCCGCGGGCCGGACCTCGTAGACGGGCATGCCGGCGACCCGCCTGCGGCGGATCTTCAGCGTCCTGTGCAGCCTGTGCGGCGGGCGGTGGTCCTCGATGAGGCGCTCGGCGCGGATGCAGGCGTTCATGCCGGCGGCGGAGGAGAAGACCTTCTTGCGGGTCCGCCTGACGACGAAGGCGGCGATGCGGCTCTTGAGACTTGGCATGGCGTGGATTCCAACGCCGATCCGGGCCGAAGCGTTCCCGCGCGGCGCGGGCTCTCAGCCTTCGGCAGGCGAGTCGGCGTGGCGATGCACCAGCTTCCAATCGCCGTCGATCCTGCGGAAGATCTCGGTGACGCGGATGCGCATGTCGACCTGTTTCGGCGGGTTGCCCAGCGTGACGGTGGCGACCTGGAATCCCGTCCAGTAGCCGAGGTCGCCGGACGCGCCGCTCTGGATGATGTCGAAGCGGCTGATGCCGTCTTCACCGAAAAGGGCGGCGTCGCTCAGATAGCGCTTCGTGACCTCGCCGGCGCCGGTGACGGTGTCGCCTGTCGGGCTGTGGAAGCTGGCTGGGCCGGAGCGCGGCAGCATGGCTTCGAGCGGCGCGCCGTCGCCGCGGACATAGGCGCTGGCGGCGGCTTCGCGCCGGGCGAGGAACAGGTCGAAGGTCTGGTCGGGCATCGCTTGTCCTTTCACGGATCGTCGATACCAACGCGAAGGGGCCAGCCCGGTTTCAGCCCCTGTTGCGGCGGGCGTCCCTTTCGGCGCGCGAGCGGCGGCGCGGGCCCTCCGATCCGTCGGCCGGCGCGCTTTCGAGGCTGCGAACCGGCAGCGTCACCTGCTCGGACAGCTTCGGGAAGGCGTCGACCTTGTTGGGCAGCGCCATGGCGTTGATGAACAGCCGCTGGAAATCCGGCTCGAGCGCCGTCTCGATCTTCTCGATCTTCGCCACTTCCCGCTCGATCTCGCGGCGGTGGTCGCGGTTGAGCAGCGCCATCAGCGCGCCGGTGCCGGCCGCATTGCCGACGGCCTTGACCTCGGCGAGGTCGCAGTCGGGGATGAGGCCCAGCACCATCGCATATTTGGGATCGATGAAGGAGCCGAAGGCGCCGGCGAAGCGGATCGTGTCGACATGGTCGACGCCCTGCTTGTCCATCAGGAGCTTGGTGCCGGCATAGAGCGCTGCCTTGGCGAGCTGGATGGCGCGGATGTCGTTCTGGGTGACCGTGATGCGCGGCTGCCCGTCGCGCAGCAGATAGGAGAAGGTGCGGCCGTTCTCGACGATGCGCGGCGTGCGTGCGGCCAGCGAGCCGTCGATGACGCCGTCCTCCGAGATGATGCCGGCCAGGTACATCTCGGCCACGACCTCGATGATCGCCGAGCCGCAGATGCCGGTGACGCCGGTCGCTCTGGCGGCATCCTCGAAGCCCTCCTCGTCGGACCATTTGTCGACGCCGATCACCCTGTATTTCGGCTCGAAGGTGGCGGGATCGATGCGCACGCGCTCGATGGCGCCGGGCGCGGCGCGCTGGCCCGAGGAAATCTCGGCGCCCTCGAAGGCCGGGCCGGTGGGCGAGGAGGCGGCCACGACATGGCTGCTGTTGCCCAGCACGATCTCGGCATTGGTGCCGACGTCGACGAGCAGCATCATGCGGTCCTGGCGGTAGGGGCCTTCCGAGAGCGTCGCGCCGGCGGCGTCCGCGCCGACATGGCCGGCGATGCAGGGCAGCGTGTAGAGCCGTCCGCCGCGGCTGACCTCGATGCCGATCTCGTGCGCCCAGTAGTGCAGCGCGCCGGATGCGGCGAGCGCGAACGGCGCCTGGCCCAGCTCGGTCGGGTCGATGCCGAGGAATAGGTGGTGCATGATCGGGTTGGCGACGAACACGCAGTCGAAGATGTCATGGCGATCGACGCCGCTTTCGGCGCAGACCTTGCCGATGAGGTCGTTGACGGCATCGCGGACCGCCCTGGTCATCGCCTCGCGGCCGTCCGGGTTCATCATCACGTAGGAGACGCGGCTCATCACGTCCTCGCCGAAGCGGATCTGCGGGTTCGGCGCGCCGGCCGACGCGGCGATGCGCCCCGACAGGAGCGAGACGAGGTGCATAGCGATCGTGGTCGAGCCGATGTCGCAGGCGATCCCGTAGGCCTCGTTCTTCAGCCCCGGATAGAGCGCGACGATGAAGGGGCGCGACGATTCCATGTCGCGGTGGATCGCCGCGGTCACGGCCCAGTTCTCCTTGCGCAGGGTCTTCTGGACCTCGGGGATGATGTGGGGCGCGGCCGCGAGCTCCTTCCAGCCCCAGTCCTTGGCCAGAACGGCCTTCAGCCGGTCGAGGTCGCCCAGCGGCTTGTGCATGTCGGGCTCGTCCACCTCGACGTAGCACATCTGGATCGCGGCGTTGCGCTCGATCACCCGGTCGGTCGCCGCCTTGCGGATGGTCTGCGCATTGATGACGGTGTCCTGCGGCACGTCGACGACGAGGTCGCCCTGGACGGTGGCCGAGCAGGACAGGCGCCGGCCATCCGGCAGGCCGCGCACGCGCTCGTAGCGCTCCTCCTTCGGCCCCTTGGGCGAGATGTGGTCGAGCGAAGAGGTGATGCCGTGCTTGGCGAACTGGCCCTCCTGCACTTCGATCTGGCAGCGGCCGCAGGTGGCGCGGCCGCCGCAGACGCTCTCGACATAGACGCCGAGCTGTCGCGCGGCATCGAGCACCGGCGTGCCGACGGGGAAGCGGCCGCGCTTGCCGGAGGGCATGAACAGGACGAGGGGATCGGTAGGCTGGGACGTCATCGTTTCATCGATTCAATGCATGCGCCGCGATTAACGGATCCGAAGCGGGGCGGCGCGAGAATGGGCGCTCGAACGCAGGGAGGCCGCCGTGCCGTCCGTCCTGATTTCCGCGATCCTGTCGTCGTTCCTGCTCGTGCGCCTGATCAAGGGGCCTTGGCTGCGATACCCGCAATATCTCGCGGTGGCGATGGTCGGCTCGGGCCTCGCGGCGATCGTCGCAGCCTCCTTCTCGCCGGAACTCGCCGACGACTTCATCGCCGGCAACCTGATCCAGTTCGCCGGCGCCTTCGCCGGCATCCAGCTCTTCGACCGGGTGGTGGCGGGGTAGGGCGAACCCGCTTTTTCGTGCACGTTCAATTCGGATCCGTGTGCTTATTTCGCGACCGTGCGTTCCAGCGCTTCGCGGATGAGGCGCGTGTAAGGGATACCGCGCTCCTTCGCCTTGGCTTTCACCGCGCTCAGGAGTTGTTCCGGCAAACGCATGTTGAGCTGCGCGGATTTCGGTGCGATCTCGAAGCGCATGGGTTTGAAGTCCGAGAAATCGTACTCGGACAAATCGGCCGTATCCACGAAGCGCTCGGCTTCCTCGTCCGACTTGAACTCAGGGAACTGCTTAAGCTTTGGTCTGCTCATAGCGCCTGATCTCCTTCGCATGCATGTACCGCGCACTGATCGGACGGATCGTCATCCTGTCGCCGCGCCGCCGGAGGGTGAAAACCACGAAGGCCAACCGGCCTGCGTTCGTTTTTCCTACCGCCCGAAAACGTCTTTCGGCGACGGACGGGTCGATGTCGGTCATCGGATCGTTCCGAAAGACTTCCTCGATCTCGCCTTGCGTCAGTCCATGCTTCCCACATTTCGGCCAGTTGCCTTCATCCCAATCGAAGGCTGCAACCTCCATCAGATATGCCTATACATTTGTATATACAAGCAGGGCTACCCCCTTGCCAGTCGCGCCTCGCGACCGCCGCGCCGCCGGCCGCCGCCGGCCGCGGCACCTTCGGCTCCCGGCGTGGTGACGGCCACTGGAGCGGGGGCGGCGTGCTCGCCGGGCTTGTAGTCCTTGTAGGTCTTGATCCAGGTCATGCAGTCGCGGTCCGTGCCGGCCAGCACGTTGGCGCCGCGCACGGCCTCCATCTCCTGCGGGCGGCAGGGGTTCATGATGGCGCTGGTCATGCCGGCGCCGATGACCATCGGGATGAAGGCGGCGTTGATGCCGTGGCGGTGCGGCAGGCCGAAGGAAATGTTGGACAGGCCGCAGGTCGTATTGACCTTCAGCTCCTCGCGCAGCCTTCTCAGCAGCGCGAAGACCTGGCGCCCGGCGTCGCCCAGCGCGCCGATGGGCATGACCAGCGGGTCGACCACCACGTCCTGCGGCTTGATGCCGAAATCGGCGGCGCGCTCGACGATCTTCTTGGCCACCGCGAAGCGCACGTCCGGGTCCATCGAGATGCCGGTCTCGTCGTTGGAGATGGCGACCACCGGCACGTCGTATTTCTTCACCAGCGGCAGGATCGCCTCCAGCTTCTCCTCCTCGCCGGTGACGGAATTGACCAGCGGCCGGCCCTTGGCGACCTTGAGCGCGGCCTCGATGGCGCGCGTCACCGAGCTATCGATCGACAGCGGCAGATCGACGAGGCCCTGCACGATCTCCAGCGTCTGCACCAGCAGCGCCGGCTCGGTCGCGTTGGGGTCGACGGCGGTCACGCCGGCATTGACGTCGAGCATGGTGGCGCCGGCGGCGGCCTGCTCCAGCGCGTCCTTCTTCACCGTCTCGAAATTGCCCTCGACCATCTCGGCCGCGAGCTTCTTGCGCCCGGTCGGGTTGATGCGCTCGCCGATGACGCAGAAGGGCTGGTCGAAGCCGATGACGATTTCCCTGGTCGCCGAGGCGACGATCGTGCGGGTCATTCCGTTTCTCCGTAAGATATAAAGACTTCTTTATATCGTTATCCGTTGGCCCGCAACCGCGGGATGATCAGTGAGCGGCGTCCTTCACCATCTGCTGCGGCTGCTCGTCCGGGCCGCCCTCGCGCAGGATCTGGCCGAGCCGGTCGGCGACCATCCGGTCGTCGGCGCGGGCCTCCCTGTGCCACGGCCGGCGGCCCTTCAGCACACCCGATTCGTCGACGATCTCGGCGACGAACTCTTCCTGCCGGTAGGCCATCACGTGGATGCCGGAGATCCCCTCGATCTCCTTCACCTCGTTGATGATGTCGATGCACAGCCGCTTGCCTTCGGCCTTCTGGTCGGCCGCGCCTTCGAGGCGGGTTATCACCGCGTCGGGGATGTGGATGCCGGGCACGTTCGACCTGATCCAGCGCGCGGTCTTGGCCGAGGCGAGCGGGCCGACGCCGCACAGGACGTAGCATTTCTCGTGCAGGCCGAGGTCGCGCACGCGCTGCATGTACTGCCGCATCATCGGCACGTCGAAACAGTACTGGCTCTGCACGAACTGCGCGCCGGCGGCGACCTTCTTGGCGAGCCGCAGCGGCCGGAACTCGTAGGGCGGGGCGAAGGGGTTGATGGCGGCGCCGAGGAAGACCTGCGGCGGGCTCGTCAGCTTGCGGCCCGACAGGAATTTGGCATTGTCGCGCATGACCCGGATCGTCTCCAGCAGCGACATGCAGTCGAGGTCGAAGACCGGCTTGGCGCCCGGCTGGTCGCCGGCCTGCACGCCGTCGCCGGTCAGGCACAGTATGTTGGCGACGCCCATCGCGGCCGCACCCAGCACGTCGCCCTGGATGGCGATGCGGTTCCGGTCGCGGCAGGAGATCTGGTAGACCGGCGCGTAGCCCATGCGCGTCAGGAGCGCGCAGATGCCGACCGACGACATGTGGCAATTGGCGCCCGAGGCGTCGACCGCGTTGATGCCGTCGACCCAGCCGTCGAACACTTTCGCCCGCTCGTAGACGTCCTCCGGGTTGGCGCTGTCGGGCGGGTTCAGCTCGGCGGTGACGGCGAACTCGCCGCGCCGCAGCACGCGCTCCAGCCGCCCGCGCGAGGAGTGGCCCGGCAGCGGGTCGAGCGGCAGGTGGACGCCGGCCGGGTTCTCGTCGGGCTGGGACGGGCGAGGGGGCGTCATGCCGCCTCCTTCCCCCGCGCCGCCGCGGCGAGCGCGGTGACGCGCAGCCAGGCGGAGGTCTCGCGCAGCGACTGGTCGACCGGCTTCTGCACGGCCAGGATCGCGTCGGCATGCACCATGTTGCGCGAGCCTTCCCAGGCCTTGACCCATACGCAGGGCATGTCGGGCTCGACCTCGCAATGGCCATTGGCGCGGACGCCGCCGCAGGGGCCGTTGCGGAGCTGCTTAGGGCAGTTCATCGGGCAGGACATGCCGGTCGAGGACAGCACGCACTGGCCGCACATGCGGCAGTCGAAGAGGAAACCCTTCACCCGCTTCTCGACGAACTTCACCGGCGCCTCTGCGCGGGCGTAGCCCACCGCCTTCCACAGCGGGTGGAGGGCCAGGAAGAGGTCGGCGAAGCGGGCGTAGAGCCATTCCAGCCCGCGCGAATGGCGCACCGACCACAGCCGCACCGAGTAGCGCCGCTGCACGCGGCGCTGCGGCGAGACGTCGGCCGGCTTGTAGTCGCTCTTCGGCGCGGTCTTGCGCACCACGGCCGCCTGCGTCGTGCCACCGGCCGCGGCGGGCGGCAGCGTCTCGGGAGACGCGCTGGCCGGGCCCCTGGCGGTGGTCGATGCAGGCGCCGGCTCAGCCATGGTCGCGGCCTTCGGATTTGACCAGCGCGACGAGCTTCTGGTGGTCGTAGCGCGTCTCGATGTCGGCCATCGCCCTGTCGGCCTCGGCCTCGAGGTCGTCGCCGACCGGCAGCGGGTCGCCGCGGCGCCAGTCGGCCAGATAGGCGTCGCTGTCGCGCGCGCCGACGCGCATGGCGCACATGTCGATCGCCTCGGTGAAGCGGATCGGCAGCTCGCGCTTGGCGTTCTGCCGGCCCTTGCGGACGATCACCTGGGCCGGGATGTCGCGCCAGTAGACGATGATGAGGTCTGCCATGTCGGTTCCGTTTCCTGCTGGTTGGAGGATTGACGCAAGGGCCCACGCCCCGCTTGTTGCGCGACGACGCGCGGGCCTTCAAAAGCGACGCGGCCGCGCCGCCGCATCGTATCTCAGAAATGAACGCCGAAGACGGCGCCGGCAAGCACGCCTGCCGCGCCGACCACCATGCCGATGACGGCGAAGGCGAGCACGGCGGTCGCCAGCCCGACGAAGAAGAAGACGCCGTCGCGCTCGGACAGCGCCAGGCCGATGATGGCGGTCGACAGCGCCGGCAGCCAGTTGCCGAGCGGGATGGGCAGCGTGATGGCGATCGACAGCACGAGCGTGATGGCGCCGATCAGCCGGTCGCCGACGAACGGCCAGCTTCGCGGCCGCACGAGCTGCTCCAGCCGCCGCAGCCAGGGCAGCAGCCGGTCGGTCGACTTGCGGAAGCGCTCCGGCGCGATCGTCTTGTCGAGCACGAAGCGCGGCAGCCAGGCATTGCCATAGCCGAGCACCATTTGCGCCGAGACGAGCACCAGCGGCGGACCGAGCACCAGCGTGGTGCCGGGCGGCAGCGGCAGCAAGTTGAAGGCGGCGAACAGCACCAGCAGCGCCGCGAAGCTGCGATCGGCGAGCGCATCGCGGATCTCGCCTATGCTGACGGGCCGGGTGGCGTGCGCGGCCATCTCGGCGAGGATGTGCGACAGACGATGTGGCGCGGGGCCGGCATCTGCGCCGCGCCGCAAGGCTTGCGTTTCGATTGCGTCGCCTTCCATCGATCCGGTCAGGAACCCGTTGGGCGGCGTGCGCCGCTGCGTCGGCAGATGCGCGCTCTAGCGGCGGAATTCAAGGATGTCGAACTTCGATTCGTAGCGGGGCAGCGGGAATTCGATGCGCCAGCGGTCCTTGCCCGAGCGGAAGGCGCGGCCGACCTGGTCGCTGTCGGGGCTCGCGCCATAGGCCGGCTTGGCGTCGCCGGCGATGTAGAGGACGCCGAGATAGGTAAGCGAAGCCTCCGTCTCGTCGAAGAAGCGGCCCGTCGTGCGCTGCGAGCCGGACAGCTTGTCCAGCCGCCAGCCGGAGCCGTCGTCGGTGACGCGGCACTTGAACCAGCCATAGACGACCAGCGGCGCCGGGCCGCCCGCCTTGATGGTGCGGCATTGCCAGTCGCCGGTCATGTCGAAGCCGGAGAAGGACAGCTTCGGCCGCGCGTCGATCTCGTCGAGAAGCTTCACGTCCTGCGGCGCGCCTTCCTTGCGGGCCTCGGCCATCGCCTCCTTGCGCGCCGCGTCGAACTTCTCCAGCCGCGCGCGGTCGGCCTGCGTGATCAGGCTCTCGATCTCGCCGGTGGCGAGCGCGGGCGTGGGCGCGATTGCCGCGAGCAGCAGCGCGACCGTCAGGGCCTTCCTCATGCGGGTTCTCCTTGTGGAAGCAGATGACCGGCCGAATCCGGCCGTTTCGTGATCCGGCCTCAGCGCAGCGCCGCGAGCGCCGGGACGAGGTCGCCATAGCCGGTCGCCCGCTTCTCGTAGGCGAGCCCCAGCATGGCGGCGGCGCGGATCGCCACCTTCTCCAGCTCGGGATCCTCGGTCTGGGCGAGGTAGACCAGCTTCTCGTAATTGCCGAAGAAGTCCGCGATCAGCTCCGGGTGCCGGTCGAGGCCGAGCGGCCTGACGAAGAAGGCGTCGAACTGGCGGCACAGGAAATCCGTCACGTAGAAGGAGGTCATGTCGTCGTCGCCGATGCGGTCGAAGGCCGACAGGCCCTGGTAGAAGGCGAAGCAGTGCGGGCCGGCGATGCGCTCGACGCTGTGCTTCTCGCAGACGCGGTCGAGCAGGCCGCCAGTGCCACAATCGGCATAACCGACGAAGATGCTGCCGTAGCCTTCCTCCTTCGCCCTGGCGATCGCCTCGTCCATCGCAGGCGCGATCCTGTCGGGGTGGAAGTGGTAGTCGGCCGGCAGGCAGGTGAGCTCCAGATGGTCGAAGCCCAGCCGCTGGCGCACGGCCAGCACCTCGCGCGCGATCATGCCGCAGGCGATCACCAGCACGGTGCCGGCCTTCGACCGGGCAGGGGCGTCTATGGCGGCGGTGGCGTCCATCGTTCCCTGCATATAGCACCGGCCGGGCCGGTTTTCCCGCTTCGATTGCGCCGCCCCTTTATCAGGATGCGAAAATGGCCTACACGCCGCGCGTCCAGCAGCCATGCCGCAACCGCCCCAGATGCACTCTCCCGAACTGACCATCGTGCTGCCCACCTTCAACGAGGCGGGCAACCTCGCGATGATGGTGGAGCGCATCGACGCCGCGCTCGCCGGCATCCCGCACGAGATCCTCGTCGTCGACGACGACAGCCCGGACGGCACGGCCGCCGCGGCGCGCGCGATCGGCCGCGACAAGCCGCATGTGCGCTGCATCAGGCGCATCGGGCGGCGCGGCCTGTCGGGCGCCTGCGCGGAGGGCATGATGGCGGCCGCCGCGCCGGTGGTGGCGGTGATGGACGCCGACGGCCAGCACGACGAGACGATCCTGCCGGCGATGCTGGCGCGCATCGCCGCCGGCGCCGACGTGGTGGTCGGCTCGCGCTATGCCGCCGGCGGCTCGGCCGGCGCCGGGCTGACGCGGACGCGGGCGCGCGGCAGCGAGCTCGCCACGCGGCTGTCGCAGCTCGTGCTCAAGCGGGCCGTCTCCGACCCGATGAGCGGCTTCTTCATGCTGCGGCGGGAGCTCGCCGACCGCGTCGCCGGCTCGGTGGCGCGCGAGGGCTTCAAGGTGCTGTTCGACATCCTCTGGCGCGTCGGCCCGCAGGCGCGCGTCGAGGAGGTGCCGTTCACCTTCCGCGAGCGCCAGCAGGGCGAGAGCAAGCTCGGCTTCGTGGTCACCATGCAGTTCCTCGGCCTGCTCGTCTCGCGCCTCACCGGCGGACTGCTGCCGGTGCAGTTCCTGCTGTTCGCGCTTGTCGGCTTCTCCGGCCTGTTCGTGCACCTGGCCGCGCTCTACGTGCTGGCCGAGGTCGGCGGGCTGAGCTTCGTGTGGTCGCAGCTCGCCGCGACGCTGATCGCCATGACCACCAACTTCCTGCTCAATAACTGGCTGACCTTCGCGCACCGGCGGCTGAAGGGCTGGCGCGTGCTCTACGGGCTGGTGACCTTCTGCCTCGTCTGCAGCCTCGGCGCCGTCGCCAACATCAGCGTCGCCGTCTGGGTCTACCAGTTCGACAAGGCGACGATGCTCGCGGGGCTGGCCGGCGCGCTGATGAGCTCGGTCTTCAACTACGCCGTCACCAAGCTGGTGACGTGGCAGGACGTCTGAGGCCGCCGGCCTAGTCCCTGACGACCGGCTGCACGAGCACCTCGAAGACGGCCTCGCCGCCGCGCGTCTCGGTGACGACCCAGGGCTCGCCCGTCAGCCTGTAGCCGCCGGCGGCAGCGATCAGCCGCGTGAGCTCTACCCGCGCGGCCTCCGTCTCGCCCGGCCAGGCGGCGATCATCGCATAGCCCTTGGTCCGAGCGGCAAGGCGCGGGTCGTCCATGAAGGCGAACTGGCGCGGGTCCCATACGGGCGGCGCGATCGGCAGGTCGGGGCCGAGCGCGTGGCCGGCCTTGCCGCCGACCAGCCAGCTCACCGGCACGAGGTAGCTGTCGCCGTCGGCGAGGATGCCGCGCCGGGCGAAGTCGCCGGCGAGCGCGTCCCAGGACAGGATCGTCCAGTCGAAGCCCGGCCGCGGCGGCAGGTGCAGCGCGCGCGTGACGAAGCCGCTGCCGGCCTGCAGCGTGGCGATCAGCGCGGCCGCGCTGACGAGCCCCGCCGACCCGGCAAGGCCGATCCGCAGCGCCCGCGGGGCGACGTCCGCGCACCACAGGCCGACCAGCGGGAAGGCCAGCAGGAAGCCGGGCATCGCCCAATGCGCGAGCTGCTCGCCGCCGAAGATCGAGACCGCGTCGAACAGCGCGATGGGAACCGCGGCGAGGATGGCGAAGACGCGCTCGGCCGGCGCCTGCGGGCGGAACAGCCCGCGCCAGACCATCCACACCGCCGGGGCCCAGATCCACGGCAGCAGGAACAGCGCCTGTCCGAACTGTATCTCGAGGAAGGTGAGCGGGTGCAGCGTCCCACCGAAGGCGCGGCCGGACTGGAAGCCGAGCGACACCCAGCCGTTCCGCGCGTTCCAGACCAGCACGGGCGTGAGGCAGGCGAGCGCGATCGCGCCCGACAGCCACGGCCAGGGCGTGGCGAGAAGCCGCCGGCCGCGCGGGCTCGTGGCGAGGATCAGGAAGGCGCCGAGGCCGAACAGCACCGCCGTGTATTTGGACAGCAGCGCCGCGCCGAGCGCCAGCCCGGCGAGCAGCCAGCGGCCGGCGCGCCCCGGCCGATCCTCCAGGAGGTCGGGCAGCACCAGCCACAGCGTGACGAGTAGGAACAGGTTCAGCGGCCCGTCGGGAACGACGAAATGGGCGGCCGAGACGAAGAAGAACGGCGCCGTCGAATAGGCCGCGACCGCCCAGAAGCCGGCGCGCGCGCCGAAGGCGCGGCGGGTGACGAGGAAGATCAGCCAGGCCGTCAGCGAGCCCATCAGCACGTGCGGCAGGCGCACGGCGAAGGGCGCCTCGCTGCCGAACAGCCAGGCCGAGAGCCGTGCGAAGTCGAAGCCGAGCGGCGGATGGTCGAAATAGGACAGCGTGGGGAAGCGGGTGACGACGACGGCATAGGCCTCGTCGGCGATCAGCGGCATCACCGCCGACATGACGAGCCGCACCGCCAGGAAAGCGAGGACGAGCAGGGCCGCGGCGCGCTCGAAGCTTCCCCGCTGGTGCAGGCACTGAACGACTGAAGGCATGCGAAGCGGCGTTCCTGAAAGCGAAAGGCCCCGGCCGCCCGCCGGGGTTCGGACGCTTCCTATACCAGAGCGACGGGCCGGGCCAAGCCGGTCAGGCGCCGGCCATCTGGTTGTGCTTTCGCTTCATGAACAGCTTGGCGGTCTCGACCGCCACGGCCGCGTCGCGGCAATAGGCGTCGGCGCCGACCGCCTTGCCGAATTCCTCGTTGAGCGGCGCGCCGCCGACCAGCACGATCAGCTCGTCGCGCAGGCCCTTCTCCTTCAGCGTGTCGACGACGACCTTCATGTAGGGCATGGTCGTGGTCAGCAGCGCCGACATGCCGATGATGTCGGGCTGGTGCTGCTCGATGGCGTCCAGATATTTCTCGACCGAATTGTTGATGCCGAGGTCGATGACGTCGAAGCCGGCGCCCTCCATCATCATGCCGACGAGGTTCTTGCCGATGTCGTGGATGTCGCCCTTGACGGTGCCGATCACCAGCTTGCCCTGCTTGGGCGCGCCCGTCTCGGCCAGCAGCGGCCGCAGGATGGCCATGCCGGCCTTCATCGCGTTGGCCGACAGCAGCACTTCCGGCACGAACAGGATGCCGTCGCGAAAATCCTCGCCGACGATGCGCATGCCCTCGACCAGCGCCTGGGTCAGCACGTCGTAGGGCACCCAGCCGCGCCCCAGCAGGATGTTGGTGCCTTCCTCGATCTCCTCCTTGAGCCCGTCATAGAGGTCGTCGTGCATCTGCTGCACGAGCTCTTCGTCGCTCAGTTCGGCAAGGATGATTTCGTCGTCGGCCATGTCGTCGCTCCAGGTCGGCTCCGTCTGGCCGGGCGGGGCCAGCGATGCAGCGCGATAGCTGCAACACAGATAGACTTCGCGCTGGCCCGTGCCATAGCTGATTTGCGACGCGGCGCAAGAAGAAAGCGACTGGCCGCCGCGGCGGCGCCGCGAGGCGGCCGGCGTGTCGATTTTGCGACACGCTCTGGCGCGCTCTGGCCGGTCGCGCGGGGTCGTTGGGCTACAAGTTTCGGGCTATGCTGCCTCGTGTGCGGCGCAAGCAGGATTCAGGGACGATGGCGATGGACGAGATTCCGGCCTCCGGTCAGGAGCAGGGCGCCGGGCGGCGCGGCCGTGGCGAACGCGGCGGCGCGGCGGCGCGGCGCGCAGCACGCAGCGGCGGCGGGCCGGGCCAGTCGCTCACCTATATCCGGCGCAGGATCAAGGTCTACGAGGTGCTCGACGAGGAGGGGCTCGCCCTGATCGAGGGCAATGCCGACACCGTGCTCGAGGAGACCGGCATCGAATTCCGCGGCGACGCCGAGGCGCTGGCGCTGTGGAAGGAGGCCGGCGCCGACGTGAAGGACGAGCGCGTGCACTTCCCAAGGGGGCTTTGCCGGGCGCTGCTCAAGACCGCGCCCGCCGTCTTCACCCAGCATGCGCGCAATCCCGAGCGCTCGGTGCAGATCGGCGGCGACGCCACCGTCTTCGCGCCGGTCTACGGCCCACCCTTCGTGCGCGACCTCGAGGGCAAGCGCCGCTACGCCACGATCGAGGATTTCCGCAACTTCGTGAAGCTCGCCTACATGGCGCCGTCGATCCACCATTCCGGCGGCACGGTGTGCGAGCCGGTCGACGTGCCGGTCAACAAGCGCCATCTCGACATGGTGCTCGCCCACATGACGCTGTCCGACAAGCCGTTCATGGGCTCGGTGACGGCGCCGGAGCGCGCGCAGGACACGGTCGACATGGCCAAGATCCTGTTCGGCGACGATTTCGTCGAGAACAACGCCGTCATCACCAGCCTGATCAACGCCAACTCGCCGATGGTGTTCGACGAGACCATGCTCGGGGCGCTCAAGGTCTATGCGCGCCACAACCAGGCGACCATCGTGACGCCGTTCATCCTCGCCGGCGCGATGAGCCCGGTGACGGTCGCCGGCACGCTGACGCAGGTGCTGGCGGAAGTGCTTGCGGGAGCGGCCTTCACGCAACTGATCCGGCCGGGCGCGCCGGTGCTGTTCGGCACCTTCGCCTCGTCGATCTCGATGCAGTCGGGCGCGCCAACCTTCGGCACGCCGGAGCCGTCGCTGGTGTCCTACGGAGCGGCGCAGCTCGCGCGGCGGCTCGGCCTGCCGTTCCGCACCGGCGGCTCGCTCTGCGCCTCCAAGGTGCCGGACGCGCAGGCGGCCTACGAGAGCGCCAACACGCTGAACTCGACGATCCTCGCCGGCACCAACTTCGTGCTGCACGCGGCCGGCTGGCTCGAGGGCGGGCTCGCCTCCTGCTACGAGAAGTTCATCATGGACGTCGACCAGCTCGGCATGCAGCAGAAGTTCGCCGACGGCGTCGACCTGTCGGAGAACGGGCAGGCGATGGACGCCATCCGCGAGGTCGGCCCCGGCAGCCACTATCTCGGCTGCACGCACACGCAGGCCAATTTCCAGACCGCCTTCTACCGCTCGACGATCGCCGACAACAATTCCTACGAGCAGTGGCTGGCCGAGGGCGAGAAGACGGCGCCGCAGCGCGCCAACGCGCTGGCGCGGCACTGGCTGGAAAGCTATGAGGCGCCTTCGATCGATCCGGGCATCGCCGACGGGCTCAACGACTTCGTGGCGCGGAAGAAGGAGTCCATGCCCGACGCCTTCACGTGAAGGGAGCCCGTTTCAGGCCGGGCTAAAGTGGCCGACATCATCCACAAGGAAGTCTGGCGCAGCGCGTTCCGCGACGGCGCCGGGCAGGATTGAGCGCGCGTCGAAAGGGAGTATAGGCTGGCGGCATCGACACGAGGGAGAAGCCGCATGGCCGCAAGGACGATCAGCATCAGGACCGCCGACGGGACCGCACCCGCCCACCTCTTCGCCGGCAGCGGCGGGCGGGCGAAATCGGGCGTGATCGTCTACATGGACGCCTTCGGCGTGCGTCCGGCGATGGACGAGATGGCCGCGCGGATGGCCGCCGAGGGCTACACCGTGCTGGTGCCCGACCTGTTCTACCGCTTCGGCGCCTACGGGCCGTTCGACGCCAAGACCGCCTTTTCCAACGAGCAGACCGGCGCGCAGATCCGCCAGATGATCGGCGGCACGACGCAGGCGATGACGGTCGCCGACACGAAGCATTTCCTCGACGCGCTGTCGGAAGCCGGCGCCACCGGCCGCGCCGGCACGGTCGGCTACTGCATGGGCGGGGCGCGCGCGCTCAACGCGGCCGCCGCCTATCCAGAGCGCATCGCGGCGGCGGCCAGCTTCCATGGCGGCAATCTCGCCAGCGATGCGGACGACAGCCCGCACCGCAACGCCTCGAAGATCAAGGCGCGCGTCTATGCCGGCGTCGCCGGCGTCGACCGCAGCTTCCCGCCCGAGCAGTCGGCGCGGCTGGCGCAGGCGCTGCGCGAAGCCGAGGTCGACCACGCCATCGAGAACTATGTCGGTAAGCAGCACGGCTGGTGCGTACCCGACCACGGCGTCTACGACGCGGAAGGCGCCGAACGCCACTGGAAGCGCCTGCTGACGCTGTTCGGAGAGACGATCGGGGCGTGAGGCGTGGATGCCGCTGCGGATGTGACGGGTGACCTTGCCGCCTCCGCCGCACGGATGCTGGCGCCGGACGGGCTGATCCTGCGCGGCGGGTTCGATTTTCCGGACGATGAGGCTGCACCTTTGGGGCCTTCGGGGCGGCCGGCCCGTGCGGTGCTGCTGGTCGGGCAGGCGGGGGCTTCGGTGTGGCCGCAGTTTTCGCGCTGGTGGGCGAGCAATCCGGGCGTCGCCGACCCGCTCGACACTTGGTCGCGGCTGGTGATCGGGCGCGTCGCGGAGGCCGTCGGGGGCCGCGCGGCCTCGCCCTCCGACCGGCCGTTCCTGCCGTTCCAGCAATGGGCGATGCGGGCGGAGGGGCTGAAGCCGTCGCCGCTCGGCATCCTGATGCACCCGCGCTACGGGCTTTGGCATGCCTATCGCGGCGCGCTGCTGTTTGCGGAGAGGCTGGGGCTGGCGGCGGTTGAGACGCCGATTCACCTTTGCGACCTATGTCGCGGAAAACCCTGCCTTTCCGCCTGTCCGACCGGCGCCTATTCCGTCTCCGGCTTCGACCACGCCGCGTGCCTTTCCCATGTTCATTCGCCGGCAGGGGTGGTCTGCATGGCGGGCGGGTGCCTCGCGCGCAATGCCTGCCCGCACGGGGCCGGCTTCCGTTACCCGGCCGAAGTCCAGGCCTACCACCAGTCCTGGTTTGCCAGGCGCTGACGGCCAAGCTCGCGCGTCATCCTCGGCCATGTGCCGGGGATCTGCAACGTTGGCGGATGCTCGGGACAAGCCCGAGCGTGACGGGCTGGAGGTGTACCCGGCTTTGCAAATCTCGATTTCTTTCGCGACCGCCCCAAGGATTGCCGAATCCGTTTCGTCGAACGCACAATGATGGCGATGACGATGGCGGATGACGGGGTTGCGCCGGACGGCCTTCTGGCCGCGCGGGCGCGGGACGGCGACAGGGCGGCGTTCGCCGCGCTGGTCGAGCGCCACTACGACTTCATCTTCCGCGTCGCGTTCCGGCTGACCGGCCGGCGCGACGCGGCCGAGGACGTGGCGCAGGACGTCTGCGTGCGGCTGGGCCGCGCGATCTCCGGCTATCGCGGCGGCGCGGCCTTCACCACATGGCTCTACGCCGTCGTGCTGAACGCCGCGCGCGACGCGCTGCGCCGGTCGAGCCGCGAAGCGGTGCGGGCGCACGCCTTCGGCACCCATGTGGCGCTGTTTTCCGCTGACGCGGCCGAGCCCGACGACCCGGCCGAAGCGCTGTGGGCGGCGGTGCGCGAACTGCCGGACAAGCAGCGCGAGGCCGTCACGCTGGTCTATGGCGAAGGGCTCAGCCACGCCGAGGCCGCCGAGGCGCTTGGCATCGCGGAACCGACCGTCTCCTGGCACGTCCACGAGGCGAAGAAACGGCTGAAGGCGCTGCTGCGCCCGGCCGGGGATGAAAGACGATGAACGAGAACGATCCGCTCGATGGCTTGCGCGGCAGGCCCGCGCCGCAACCGACCCGCGAGGCGCGGCAGCGCGCGCTCGAGGCGGCGCTGCGCAGCTACGACGAAAATTTTTCCACCGCTCCCCAAGGATCGCCCGACGGCAAACGTCAGACAGGCCGGATCAGCGAAATCTGGAGAGGTCTGATGCAGAGGAAACTTGCGGCAACCCCGGCGATCGCCGGACTTGTGGCGCTGCCGATCGCCGGCTACGCGGCCTGGCACCTGATGGGCGAGGGGTCTCCCTTCGGCCCGGCGCTCGAAGGCGGCACGCCGCCGCCCGTGACCGAGACGCAGGCGCCGGCGCGGCAGAAGGAGGCCGCTCCCGCACCCAAGCCCGAGGTGGCCGAGGAGCGCGAGATCGACCTGTCCACGCAGCTCGCCGCGCGGCCCGAGGCCGACCAGCTCGCCGCGCAGCCCAATGCGGCTGCGCCGGTGGAGGCGATGCGCAGCGCGCCGATGCCCGCGCCGGCCGGCACCCGCATGGTCCGCGGCCTCTCCGAAGCGCAGTCGAAGCTCTCCGTGCTGCCGCCGGAGCCGATGCCGCCCGAGGCGGTCTCCCAGGACCGGCTGCAGGCCTTCGACACCAATCCGGTGCGCTCGGCGCTGGAAAGCCCGGTCTCGACCTTCTCGATCGACGTCGACACGGCATCCTATTCCTATGTCCGGAGCATGCTGAAATCGGGGGTCATGCCCAACCCGGACAGCGTCCGCGTCGAGGAGATGATCAACTACTTCCCCTATGACTGGAAGGGGCCTGACGCTGCTGCGACGCCGTTCAACACGACGGTGAGCGTGATGCCGACGCCGTGGAACGAGCATACGCAACTGATGCATGTCGCGATCAAGGGCTACGACGTGCAGCCGGCGCAGCAGCCGGCCGCCAACCTCGTCTTCCTGATCGACACGTCGGGCTCGATGAACGCGCCGGACAAGCTGCCGCTGCTGAAGTCGGCCTTCCGGCTGCTGGTCAACCAGCTTTCGGACGCCGACACGGTGTCGATCGTCACCTATGCCGGCTCGGCCGGCGTGGCGCTGGAGCCGACCAAAGGGTCGGACAGGGCGAAGATCCTCGCCGCGCTCGACAATCTCGGCGCCGAGGGCTCGACGGCCGGCGAGGCGGGCCTCAAGGAGGCCTACAGGCTGGCGGAGAGCTCCTTCGTCAAGGACGGCGTCAACCGCATCATGCTGGCGACCGACGGCGATTTCAATGTCGGCCCGTCCAGCGACGAGGAGCTGAAGACGCTGATCGAGGCCAAGCGCAAGGACGGCGTGTTCCTGTCCGTCTTCGGCTTCGGCCGCGGCAACCTCAACGACCAGCTCATGCAGACGATCGCCCAGAACGGCAACGGCACGGCCGCCTATATCGACACGCTCGCCGAGGCCGAGAAGGTGCTGGTGCAGGAATCGCGCGCGACGCTGTTCCCGATCGCCAAGGACGTGAAGATCCAGGTCGAGTTCAACCCGGCGGTCGTGTCCGAATACAGGCTGATCGGCTACGAGACGCGGGCGCTCAAGCGCGAGGACTTCAACAACGACCGCGTCGACGCCGGCGAGATCGGCTCCGGCCATTCGGTGACGGCGATCTACGAGATCACGCCGAAGGGCAGCCCGGCGCAGATGATGGACGATCTGCGCTATGGCGCGGGCACGGACAAGCCGGCCGGGGACGCCGCGGCCGGGGCGCATGGCGGCGAGTACGCCTTCGTCAAGATCCGCTACAAGCTGCCCGGCGAGGACGCGTCCAGGCTGATCGAGACGCCGGTGACGAAGGCCAACGAGGTGGCGTCCTTCGGACAGGCCAGCGCCGACCAGCGCTTCTCGGTCGCTGTCGCCGCCTTCGGCCAGAAGCTGCGCGACACCGACGCCACCGCGAGCTTCGACTACGACAGGATCATGGAGATTGCCACTGCCGCGCGTGGCTCCGACCCCTTCGGCTATCGGGCGGAGTTCCTCTCTCTCGTGCGCCTCGCCTCGGCGCTCGACGGCAAGCGGTAGCGGCAATAGGGGGAGCGCGCGCTTTCTGCATGGGTCCTGGCGCGCCGCTCCCATGGGCGGGTGAGGCAGGCCGGCGAGGGGTTTCCCTCGCCGGCCTTTTTTCATGGGCCCCCTCTTGAAAAGATATATCTCTTGAAAGATATATCGCGATAACGATATATCGTTGCAATGAAGACAATCACAGGAGGTTCTTCCATGTTTCACGACCAGGACAGACACGATCACGCCGGGCGCGGCTGCGGCCCGCGCTGGCACATGAAGGGCAGGGGCGGCGGCGAGCATTTCGGTCGCGGCGGTCCCGGCGGCCCGTTCGGGCGCCATCGCGGCGGCCCGTTCGGCGGACGCGGCGGACGCATGTTCGACCCCGGCGCGCTGCGCCTCGTCGTTCTCGGCCTCATCGCCGAGGAGCCGCGCCACGGCTACGACATCATCAAGGCGCTGGAGGCGAAGTTCCAGGGCGCCTACAGCCCGAGCCCGGGCGCGATCTACCCGATGCTGCAGATGCTGGAGGAGGCGGACCTCGTTGTCTCGCAGGCCGACGGCAACAAGCGGCTGTTCTCGATCACCGAGCAGGGCAGGGCGTATCTCGAGGAGAACCGCGCCGACCTCGACCGCATCAACGAGCAGGTCCAGCACGTGGCCGGCCGCATGGGCGGCGCCGCGATCGGCGACGAGCTGCGCGCGCTTGCCTGGGCGATCCGCTCGAAGCTGCGCGGCGGCGGCTGGAGCGCCGAGCAGGCGCAGAAGGCGCGCGACATCCTCAAGACCGCCCGGCGCGAGCTGGAGGATCTGTAAGGGCGCCGATTTCCTTCTCCCCGTTCACGGGGAGAAGGTGGCAC